>DASQOL010000180.1:0-18580 GCA_035644475.1 Gammaproteobacteria bacterium
GTCGGAATGCTCTGCGCGGCGCTCGCCGCGCTCGGCGCTTCGGCGGCTTTCGGGCAGGAGCCGGAACCGGATGCGTCCGGGTCGTGGGCGCTCGGCCTCGCGACGCAGGTTGACGAGGAGTCGAACGACAGCCGGCTCGTGACCTTCAATTGGGGCGTGACGCCGAAGACCTGGCTGTCCTTTGCCGCGGGCCGCAGCTCTTCGGATCAAGCAAACGTCACCGCCGACACGCTGGTCGCCGCCGTCGACCGGCGTTTCGACCGCGTCGGAATCGCGTTCGAAGTCGAGCACTGGGGCGACCCCGACGCGCTCGAGAGCAAAGACCTGCGCGGCACGTTCTACGTCGCGAGCGACCGGTTCCGGATCGGCTTCTCGTACGAGCGCCGCGACATCGACGTGCCGTTCACGCTGACCGGCCCGCTCGGCCGAACGATCAGCCGCCACGTGGGCGTAGGCGCGGATGGCGTGGCCGTCGACGTACGCGTCAGGCCGGCGGAACGCTGGCAGCTCTACTTCGGCGCGACGGAAAACGACTACGAGCGAGATCTCTCGGTGCTGCCGCGGATAGATCGGCTCAACGCGCTCAGCACGTCGACCTTGACGCTCGCGAACAGCTTCGTCGATCACGTGCGGATGTTCGCCGCCGAGCGCGAGGTCGGCCGCGCCCTCGTCAACGTGAGCTACACAGAGGACGAGTCGGCGGTCGACGGTTCGCGATTCGAGACGCTCGACGCGGCCGTGCTGTTTCCGGTTGGAGCGCGCGTCGATGTTGAGGTCAATGTGGGCAACGGCCGCTCCGACTTCTTCGGGTCGGGGCTGTACGGCGGGGTGTTGCTGTTGGTCTATGGACGCTAGCCGCTGGGCGGGGGACGCTGAGCCGCGGGCTGGGCGCCACTGAACCCGGGGCCTACGGGCCCGGAGCCGCGGGTTGCTCGCGAAGCGCGGCCTTCACCGCGGCGAGCCGCGCCTCGCGCAGCGCTTGCCCGAGCGCCTCGCCCTCCACCTTGCGCTCGTCGCGCACGCGCGCCGCGTCGACGCCGCGGGCCGCGCGCAGGGCCGCGCGCAGCAGATCGCCTTGGCCGTACGGCCGGTTCTCGAGTCCCTTGCGGCCACGCGCGTCGGCTTCGCACGCGAGCAGGAATTCCTCGAACCGCTCCGGTTGGCGCAGGCCGTCCACTTCCATGATGAGCTCGAGAACCGTCGATGGCTTGAGCTCGGTGGCGCGATGCACCTTGCCATGCAGCCGTGCCACGTGCTCCGCGAGCTCGCGGAAGCGATTCGGCACCGGCAGCCGCGCGCAGAATTGCGCGAGCAGCTCTTCCGAGCGCCGCTCGTGGCCGTGATGGCTCGGCAGCAGGAGCTTCGGCGTGGTGGCTTTGCCGAGGTCGTGTGTCAGCACGGCGAACCGCACGACCTCGCTCCGCGACAATCGTGCTGCGCAGCGCAGCGCCATCAGCACGTGCACGCCGGTGTCGATCTCGGGGTGCCATTGCGCGGGCTGCGGCACGCCGAACAGCGCGTCGATCTCGGGGAACACGTGCCGCAGCGCGCCGCACGCGCGCAGCACGTCGAAATAGACGTCGGGGCGGTTCTCGCCGAGCGCCTTCACGGTCTCTTGCCACGCGCGTTCCGGCCTGAGCGTGTCGATCTCGCCGCTCGCGACGATCTCAGCCATCAGCGCCTGCGTGTCGGCCGCGACCGTGAAGCCCAATTCGCTGAAGCGCGCGGCGAAGCGGGCGACGCGCAGCACACGCAACGGGTCCTCGCGGAACGCGTCGGAAACGTGGCGCAGCACTCGGTTCGCGAGGTCGTCCCGGCCGCGCCACGGGTCGATGAGCTCGCCCGACTCGTCGCGCGCGATCGCGTTGATCGTGAGGTCGCGGCGCGCGAGATCCTGCTCGAGCGTGACGGCGGCCGATGTGTCGAACGCGAAGCCGGTGTAGCCGGGCCCGATCTTGCGCTCCGTGCGTGCGAGCGCGTATTGGTCGTTGGTGCGCGGATGCAGGAACACGGGGAAGTCCTTGCCGACGCGCCGAAACCCAAGGGCTTCGAGCTCCTCGGCCGACGCGCCGACGACGACCCAGTCGTGTTCCTTGACCGGCAGGCCGAGCAGTGCGTCCCGGACTGCACCGCCGACCTCGTAGACCTTCATCGCGGCATCATACCCCGCATCATCTCGGAAGGCCGCGCGTGCTAAGGTTTTTGCCATGACGCGTTTCGTTCGGATCGTCACGCTCGGCCTGCTTGCGGCGCTGCTCGCCGGGTGCTTCTACTGGCAGGCGATCGGCGGCCAGCTCGAGCTGCTGCGCAAGCGCACGCCGATCGAGAAGCTGCTCGCGGATCCGGACGTCGATCCCAAGCTCAAGACGACGCTCGCCTCGGTCGCGGAGATCCGCCGTTTCGCGAGCGGGGAGCTGCTGCTACCCGACAACGACAGCTATACGAGCTACGTCGACCTCGGCCGGCCGTACGTCGTGTGGAACGTGGTCGCGACACCGGAGTTCGCGGTGGAGCCGAAACGCTGGTGCTTCCCGTTCGTGGGCTGCGTCGGGTATCGGGGCTTCTTCGAGCGCGAGGCCGCCGAGAAATTTGCCGCGGGCCTCGCGCGCGACGGGCTCGACACGTACTCCGGCGGCTCGACGGCGTACTCCACGCTCGGCTACTTCGCCGACCCCGTGTTGAGCACGATGATCGGCGGCGGCGAGCAGTACGTTGCGAGCTTGCTGTTCCACGAGCTCACGCATCAGAAGCTCTACGTTAAGGACGACAGCGAGTTCAGCGAGGCGTTGGCGACCGTGATCGAGGAGTACGGCACGGAGCGCTGGCTCGGTTCACACGGGACGGCCGATGCGCTAGAGCTCTATCGGCGCCGGCTTACGTATCGCAGCGACTTCGCTGACCTCATCGTGGCGCAGCAGACGCGGCTGCGCGCGGTATTCGCGGCGAGCGGCACTGTGGAGGAGCGACGCGCCGCGAAGGTGCGCGCGTACGACGCGATGCACTCCGACTACGCGGTGCTGAAAGCGCGGTGGGGCGGCACCACGGACTACGACGCGTGGTTCGCGGCCCCGTTGAACAACGCGACACTCGCGGCCGTCGCGACCTACCGGCGCTGGGTCCCGGCGTTGCGCGCGCGCCTCGACGAGGTCGGTCTCGCGGCGTTCTACGAGGAGATGACGGCGCTGTCGAAGTTGAGCGTCGCCGACCGGGCCGCGCGCCTGCAGCCGTGGCTCGACGCGTTGTCACCGCCGAGCGCTTTGCCTCAGGCGGGTTAGTCGACCCGGCGCGGGAGCGCCGAGATACGTGGGCACGAGGTCCACTACGCGGCGGCGTGGATTGCCGAACGGCGGCGCCCTGCCGCCCGCGCAGACGCTTGCGACGCCGAGCGACGCGAAGTTGTCGAGCGAGAGCGGCTTGCCCGGCAGATGCTCGCCGACCCAAGCCTGCAGGCGGCCGAGGCCGTCCGGAAGGGGCACGATGGCGCGTCGCAAGCCGAGGAGGTCGCGCAAGAACCGCACGAGCTCCACAAGTGAGTAGAGGTCGGGGCCACAGAGCTCGTAGGTCGCGGAGTAGGTCTGCGCGTCGTCGAGCGCGGCCGCGAACGCGGCCACCACGTCGTCGACGAACACGGGCGCGAAGCGGGCCTCGGGGCGCGGCAGCGGCAACACGGGCAGCCGCCGCAGCAAGCATGCGAATCGGTTCGTGAACGAGTCCTCCGGGCCGAAGATCACGGACGGCCGGAAAATCGTGTACGCGAGGTGCCCCGCGCTTTCCGCAGCGACGACTCGCTCCGCCATGCCCTTGCTTCGCAGGTAGTGGCTCGGCCCGTGCTCGGCGTCGGCTTTGAGCGCGCTCATCTGGAGCAGCCGCGCGACGCCGGCGGCTCGGCACGCGCGCACGAGCTTGGCCGCGAGCGCGGCGTGAGCGCGCTCGAATCCGGAGCCGTCGCGGCCCCGCTCGTTCAAGATGCCGACGAGATTGATCGCGGCCTCGCAGCCGTGCAGCAGTCGCGCGAGCGTGGCCTCGTCGTGCACGTCCGCTTCGACGAGCTCCACTTCCGGTAGGACGAGCAGCCTGCGGCTGCGCGCGCGGTTGCGGGTCGGTACGCGGACGTCGCAGCCCTGCGCGCGCAACGCCGCCGCGAGCCGGCGCCCGACGAATCCCGAGCCGCCAAGCAGCAGGATTCGGCGCTCGCGATGTCTCAACGCCATTCGCGCGCGCTATCGGTGCCGCTAGCGCATCAAGATGAGCTGGTCGCGATTGCCGCGCCGCACTCGGAGCACGATCGAGCCCGCGCCCTTGATGGCGCCGGCGGCGTCCGCGAGCGTGCGGACGGGGACGCGGTTGATGGTCGTGATCACGTCGCCTTGGCGCAGGCCCTGCTGGAACGCGGGACTACCGGCGACGACGCGCGCGACGATCAGGCCGGGAACGCCCTTGCCCTGCTCGTTCTCGAGGATCTCGGCGCCCTCGAAGGTTGGATCGAGCTGCGCGAAACCCTCGCGCTGGTCCGGCTCCTCGGCGGCTGCAGCTGCGGCCGCCGCCGCCGTCAGCTCGCCGAGCACCGCGGTGACCGTCTGCTCGCGGCCGTCGCGGATCAGGCCGACGCGCACCTGCTCGCCGGGACGCAGCAAGCCGATCATCGCCTTGAGCGAGCCCGAGTCGCGAATGTGCGTGCCGTTGACGCTGACGATGACGTCGTCGATCTGAATGCCGGCCTTCTCGGCCGCGGAGTTCGCCGTCACGGTGTTGACCAACGCGCCTGAGTTGTCGTGGAGCCCGTACCTGGCTGCGAGGTCGGGCGTCAAGTCGTCGAGTCTCACGCCGAGCAAGCCGCGCTGTACGGAGCCCTTCGTGACGAGCTGGTCCATGATCGATCGCACCATGTTCACCGGAATCGCGAAGCCGATGCCGATGTTGCCGCCGCTGCGCGACAGAATTGCGGAGTTGATGCCCACGAGCTCGCCGCTCAAGTTGACGAGCGCGCCGCCGGAGTTGCCCGGATTGATCGACGCGTCGGTTTGGATGAAGTCCTCGTACGCCTGACTGTTGATGCCGCTGCGGCCGAGCGCGCTCACGATGCCCGACGTCACGGTGTTCGAGAAGCCGAACGGGTTGCCGATCGCGACGACGTAGTCGCCGACGCGCAGCTTGCTCGAGTCGCCGAGCGGCATCGACTTCAGGTCGGCGCTCGACACCTGGAGCACGGCGACGTCGGTGCCCTTGTCGGAGCCGATGACCTTCGCTGTCAGGCTGCGGTTGTCGGACAACGTCACGGTGATCTTGTCGGCGTTCTCGATCACGTGGTGATTGGTGAGGATGTAGCCCTTAGTCGCGTCGACGATGACTCCGGAGCCCGCGGCTTCGACCTCGCGGCGGCCGTCCGGCGGCGTTTCGAAGTCGAAAAATTTCTTGAAGAACTCGTCCTGAGCCGGACTGTCGACGGCGACGCTGCCGCTGACCGAGATGTTGACGACGGCCGGTGAGATGCGCTCGATCATCGGCGCGAGGCTCGGCTGACTCGGCGGCTGCGCGTACGTTCCGGCGGACACGGCGAGCCCGAGGAGGGCAAGCGCCGGCATGAGGCTGAGAGGCCTGGTGGACGGTCCGTCGTGGGTCATGGCTACACCTTGTAAAGACGAGCTGCCGCAAACACGCGGCGCAGGCTGCGAGCATTGTCTGGCACGCGCGCGCATTGCTGCAACCGGCGAATGTCGGCGCGCGCGTGCACAAACCTGTGGATTTCCTGTGCCGCGAACGGGGATAGGTTGGGACCAACCGGAGCACAAGATATTGTGGTTTCGTTAACGCGCACGGACGCGCGCGACGCGGCTAGGTTATTTTGAGATTGGTTTCTCAACCGTATGTTTTTAATAAGAAAGATAGTAGCCATACTTTTGTCATAAAACCTTGACAGCAATTTGCCGCGGGCCTACTCTACGTTCCAACGACACAAGATCTTGTGTCGTCGTTTTTCAAAGTCTCAAGGACGGTTTTGACGGCTGCGCGGAACAGCTAGGGGATCTTTTTCGCGCCCGTTTCTGCGACCCATTTGCTGTCACGAAGCTCCGGGAGGAGCCAGCAGATTCGTCGAGACGTTCCTAGGGAGCAAGCCGAACGGGGCGGCCGCAGGTCTACACAGGGGGTACGAGCGACTATGAATATGGCCTTAGAGCTCAAAGCGCAACGACTCGCGGACATCGCGCTGCAAGAAGCCTCACTCAACATCTGGGACACGAAGTATCGCCTGAAGACGAAATCGGGCGAGCCGGTGGACCGCGACATCGATGGCACCTACGAGCGCGTCGCCAAGGCGCTCGCGGCCGTCGAGGAGCCCGGCAAACGAGCCGAGTGGTACGAGCGATTCGTTTGGGCGCTGCAGCGCGGCGCGATCCCAGCGGGCCGCATCACCTCGAACGCCGGAGCCGAGTACCACAAGCCCGCGACGTCGACGATCAACTGCACGGTGTCGGGCACCATCGAGGATTCGATGCACGACATCCTGAGCAAGGTGCACGAAGCCGGTCTCACTCTGAAGGCGGGCTGCGGCATCGGCTACGAGTTCTCGACGCTGCGGCCGCGCGGCGCGTACGTGAGCGGCGCGGGCGCCTACACCTCCGGGCCGCTGTCGTTCATGGATATCTACGACAAGATGTGCTTCACGGTGTCGTCGGCGGGCGGCCGGCGCGGCGCGCAGATGGGTACGTTCGACGTCGGTCACCCCGACGCGCTCGACTTCGTTCGCGCCAAGCGCGAGGACGGCCGGCTCCGGCAGTTCAACCTCTCGCTGCTGATCACCGACGAGTTCATGCACGCGGTCAAGAACGATCTGCCGTGGCAGCTCGCGTTTCCGGTCTCGAAGCAGGAAGCCGAGGAGGACGGGCTCGATCTCGGCGATCCGCAGAAGGTGATTTGGCGGGAGTGGCCCACCACGAAGAACTACGTCGTCAACGACCGCGGCCTCGTGGGTTGCCGGGTCTATCGCGCGCTGCCGGCGCGACGGGTGTGGGACGTCATCATGTCGTCGACGTACGACTTCGCCGAGCCCGGGTTCGTGCTCATCGACCGCGTCAACGAGATGAACAACAACTGGTGGTGCGAGGACATCCGCGCCACCAACCCGTGCGGCGAGCAGCCGCTGCCGGCCTACGGCGCGTGCCTGCTCGGCTCGATCAATCTCACTAAGTTCGTCGCCGCGCCGTTCAGCGATCATGCGTATTTCGATTGGGAAGAGTTCCGCGAGGTCGTGAAGGTATTCACGCGGATGCTCGACAACGTCGTCGACGTCAACGGCTTGCCGCTCGAGCGGCAGCGGCAGGAGATCGTGCGCAAGCGCCGTCACGGCATGGGCTTCTTAGGTCTCGGGTCGGCCATCACACTGCTCGGCATGCGCTACGGCTCGGCGGACTCGATCAAGTTCACCGAGGAAGTGTCGCGCGAGCTCGCGATCGCCGGTTGGCAGACCGGGCTCGACCTCGCGAAGGAGAAGGGCGCCGCGCCGATCCTCCTCGAGGAGTTCGAGGTGACGGAGACGATGCTGCGCAAGCGGCCGGAGATGCGCGCCGACGGCTGGAAGGTCGGCGATCGCATTCCGGGCCGAATCCTGCACTCGCGCTACAGCCGCTACATGCAGCGAGTCCGCGAGGTCGCCCCGGCGCTCGTCGACGAGCTCGAGAAGCACGGTGCCCGGTTCACGCATCACAGCTCGATCGCGCCCACGGGCACGATCTCGTTGTCGCTCGCGAACAATGCGAGCAACGGCATCGAACCCTCCTTCGCGCATCACTACTTCAGGAACGTCATCCGGCAGGGTAAGAAGAGCAAAGAGAAGGTCGACGTCTTTTCCTTCGAGCTGCTCGCCTACCGCGCGCTGGTCAATCCGCGCGCGCTGCCCGGGTCCACCAAGGCGGGCGAGAAGCTGCCCGACTACTTCGTGAGCTCGGAGGACATCACGCCGCGCGAGCACGTCGACATTCAGGCGGCTTCGCAGAAGTGGATCGACTCGTCGATATCGAAGACGGCGAACGTGCCGACGGATTACCCGTACGACAAGTTCAAGGACATCTACATCTACGCGTACGAGCAGGGGCTCAAGGGTTGCACCACGTTCCGGTTCAATCCCGAGGCGTTCCAGGGCGTGCTCGTCAAGGAGAAGGACCTCAAGAGCACGACGTACCGGTTCACGCTGAACGACGGCACGGTTGTGGAGGCTAAGGGCGACGAGGAGATCGAGTACGACGGCGAGGTGCACACGGCCGCCAATCTCTTCGACGCGCTCAAGGAAGGCTACTACGGCAAGCTCTGACGGCCGCCACCGTCGCCCCCAATGCGGACAACCCAAGGCGGACAACAAAGCAACGGACGACAAATGACGAAACTCAAGATCGACAAGAAAATCGTGAAGTACGCGGTCGCCAAGGACGACGCCGAGAAGAAGGCGCCGCCGGCGGAGGATCGCGCCGAGCAAAAAGTCATCCGGATGCACGAGAAGCTCGAGCGTCCGGAGATGCTGGTCGGTTCCACCTATAAGGTGAAGACGCCGGTGTCCGATCACGCGATGTACGTCACCATCAACGATATCGTGCTCAACGAGGGCACGCCGCACGAGCAGCGGCGGCCGTTCGAGATCTTCATCAACTCGAAGAACCTCGACCACTATCAGTGGATCGTCGCGCTCACGCGGATCATGTCCGCGGTGTTCCGCAAGGGCGGCGACGTCACGTTCCTCGTCGACGAGCTCAAGGCCGTGTTCGATCCGCGCGGCGGCTACTGGCAGCCGGGCGGCAAGTTCATGCCGTCGATCATCGCGGAGCTCGGCTACATCGTCGAACGGCATCTCACCGAGATCGGCCTCCTCAAGGCACGCGAGCTCAGCGACGACCAACGCAAGATGATCGCGCAGAAGCGCGCGGACCTCGAGGCGCGCACGGCCCAGAAGGACGCGTTCGCGAACGACCGGTTTCCGGAGGGCGCGCAACTTTGCGGCAAGTGCAACACCGCCGCGGCAGTGATGCTCGACGGCTGCATGACGTGCTTGAACTGCGGTTACTCGAAGTGCGGCTGACGGAGGAAGCGCAATCGGTTTCGATTCGCTGACTTTGCCGTACTTAGTGACGGTTCCCGATGATTCGCGAGGGCGCGCGCGTGGTTCGCGCCGACAGGGGTGTATCGGTCCGCCGTTGGTCCGCCCCGAACGAAACGGGGCGGACCCTTTTTTCCCTCCGCTTTTTTAGCGGGCAAACCGATTAGAATGTCGTCACCGTAACGATACTCAGGCGGCCGCCGGTGACGCTCGCCATTCCCGATTTCTCCAACCTGCGCGTGCTCGTCGCCGGCGATGCGATGCTCGACGAGTATTGGTTCGGCGATACCGCGCGGATCTCTCCCGAAGCCCCCGTACCGGTGGTCCGCACCCGCTCCGCCGAGCAGCGCGCGGGCGGCGCGGCCAACGTGGCGCTCAACTGCGCGGCGCTCGGCGCGCGCGCCACGCTCGCGGCGGTCGTGGGCGACGACGAGCGCGCAACGGTGCTCACCCGTCTACTGGAGGAGCGCGGCGTGCGCTGCAGCCTCGTGCGCTCCGCGGCCGTGCCGACGATCCACAAGCTGCGTGTGTTCGCGCGCAGCCAGCAGTTGCTTCGGATCGACGCGGAGCAATCGCTCGCGCCTTGCGCCGCGGAGCTCGGCCAGGTGTTCGCGCGGCTCGTCGGCTCGGCCGACGCCGTCGTGCTGTCCGACTACGCAAAGGGCACGCTGAGCCGTGCTTCGGAGCTCATCGCGGCGTGCCGCGACGCCCAAGTGCCGGTGCTCGTGGATCCCAAGGGCTCCGACTTTGCGCGCTATCGCGGCGCCTACGCGCTCACGCCGAACCGCGGCGAGTTCGAGGTGATCGTGGGGGCAAGCGCCGACGAAGCGGAGCTGCTGCGCAAAGGCGAAGCCCTGCGCAAGGACCTCGAGCTCACGGCCCTGCTCGTGACGCGCGGAGGAGAGGGCATGACGCTGTTCGCCGGAGGCGCGCCGCTCACGTTGCCGGCGGAGGCGCGGGAGGTCTTCGACGTGACCGGCGCGGGCGACACGGTGATCGCGCTCCTCGCAGCCGGCGTCGCGGCCGGTCTCGGTCTGCCCGAAGCCGCAGCGCTGGCGAATCTCGGCGCCGGCATCGTCGTGGGCAAGATCGGCGCCGCGGCCGTGAGCCGCTCGGAGCTCACGCACGCGCTGCACATGCAAGGCAGCGGCGGACGCGGCCTGGTGCAGCTGCCGGAGCTCGTCGCGCTCGTCGCCGAGGCGAAAGCGCGCGGCGAGCGCGTGGTGCTCACCAACGGCGTGTTCGACATCCTGCACGCCGGCCACGTGAGCTATCTCGAGGAAGCGAAGTCGTGCGGCGACCGCTTGATCGTCGCGGTCAACGACGACGCGTCCGTGCGGCGGCTCAAGGGCGCGTCGCGGCCGATCACGCCGCTCGCCGATCGCATGGCCGTGCTCGCCGGCCTCGCGGCCGTGGACTGGGTGGTGCCGTTCGCCGAGGACACGCCGGCGGAGGTCATTGCCAAGGTGCTGCCGGACGTGCTGGTGAAGGGCGGCGATTATCGCGTCGAGCAGATCGCAGGCGGCGACACGGTATTGCGCAACGGCGGTGAGGTGCGCGTGCTCGGGTTCAAGCCAGGCCGGTCGACGACCGCCCTCATCGACGCGATCCGCGGCGCGGACGAATAGTCGCACCGGCCGGCGCAACGCGCGCCGCCGGGATCGGCGGCGCGCGTTCCGTCAGATCATTTCAGCCAGCCGTCGATCTGTTCGAGGTCGGCGACCGTGAGGCTGCCGGCGGCCTGCTTGAGCGACAGCACGTCGAGCATGTAGTCGTAGCGGCTGCGGGAGTAGGTCGTCTCGGCGCGGCGCAGGTTGTTCTGCGCCAGCAGCACCTCGACGGTCGTCTGCGTGCCGACCTCGAAGCCCGCCTCGGTCGCGCGTAGCGCGGTGCGGTTCGACTCGACCGCTTGGCGCAGCGCGCGCACGCGCGAGATCCCGGAGAGCACGCCCAAGTAGAAGTCGCGCGTCTGGCGCTCGGTCTGCCGTGCGATGCGCTCGAGCGTCTCCGTAGCGGCGCGGTGCAGGTACACCGATTGCTGGATCCGCGACTTGTTCAGCCCGCCGGTGAAGATCGGGAATCGAAGGTCGAGCGACCAGTTCCGCCCTACCGGGTTCGTATTGGCAGGGCTCGTCCTCGGCGGGAGGAGGTCGGAGAAAAACGTGGTCGTCGAGTCGGTGGTCGAGTCGTTGTACCCGGCCGACAGGCTCAGCGTCGGCAGGCGGCTGCCGCGATCGATGTCGATCTGATCGTTCGCGATGTCGGTGGCGAGACGCTGCGAGACGAGAGCGAGGTTTTGCATCAGGGCCGTCCGCACCCACTCCTCCGCGTTGGCGGGCTCGGGCGCCAGCAACGGTAGCTCGTCCGTGGGTCCGGCGAGGTCCGTCACGAGCTCGCCGATGATCTCGCGCAGCAACTCTTGACTGGTCGCGAGCGCCCGCTGCGTGTCGATCTCGTCGGCCTGGGCGGAGTCGAAGGCGGCTTGTGATTGCTGGACGTCGGTGATCGCGATGAGGCCCACCTCGAACCGCCGCTGGGCCTGCTCGAGCTGGCGGTTGATCGCTTCGCGCGCCGCCGTCGCAGATGCGAGGTTGTCCTCGGCCGCGAGCACGTTGAAGTACGCGGTCGACACGCGGATCAGGAGCTGCTGCTTCGCCGCTTCGTAGTCCGTTTCGGCGCGCACGACGCGCTTGTCCGCCTGGCGGAGCTGGGCATAGAGCGACCAGTTGAACAGCGTCTGGGTCAGGCCGACGTTGAAGCCGCGGTTGTCCGAATCGGAGATGTTCTGGTTGCCGACGGAGGCGCCCGAGATCGGCTCGATCGAGCCGCCGGCCGTATCCGTGTGGCGAGCCGACCGCGTGGCGCTCAAGCTCACCGTCGGCAGCAGCCCGGCGCGGACCTGCGGCTTCACCTCGGCTTGCGCGTGATAGGTAGACTCGGCCTCGCGAATCGCCGGATCGGCCATCAACGCCCGCTGATAGATGTCCAATAAGCTCTCTTGCGCCATGGCCGGCGCGCAGAACGCGCAGACCAACGCAAGGGTCAGGAGTTTCGAAATTTTCATTGCGCTAATCCCTATCTTTATAAATACGTGCTGTTGAGTTCCTAGTAGCGTGGGACCTGCGGATCTATCTCCGTTGACCAAGCGTCGATTCCGCCTCTGAGATTGAAGACCTGCTGAAAACCGTTGCTCGACAAATATTCAGCGACGCGCCGGCTGCGTCCGCCGCTGTGACACATGACGACGAGCGGCGCGTCGCGCTCGAGCTCCGCGAGACGCGCCGGTACCTCGCGCATCGGAATGTGCGTGGCTCCCGCCACGGCGGCGAGCTCGAGCTCCGCGTGCTCGCGGACGTCGAGCAGCATGACCTGCGAGGCGCGCGCGGCCTCCGGCCAGCGCTCGCAGAATTCGGTCGGGGTCAGCTCCGGGACTGCGGGCATGATGCTCTGCTAGATGCCGCTACAGAACGAAAGGTTCTGGCCGTTCTGCGTTGATCAGCGGGATCAGCACGGTCTCGAATAAGCTCGCCGTCGTCCAGGTGCCGCCGGCATGCATCGTGACCAAGCGCGCTTCCATCGCTGGCGCGCGGCCGACCACCACGAACAACCTTCCGCCCGGGCGCAGCATTCGGATGAAGTGCTCGTCGAGCTCGGGCACGGAGCCCGTCACTGCGATCGCGTCGAACCGCCCCGCGGGTACGTCCATCGCCAGCGCGTCCGCAGCTTCGATCTCGACGTTACGTAGCTCGAGCTCGGCGAGCCGCGCGCGGGCGGGCGCGACGAGCTCGGGCACGATGTCGACGCTCGCGACCTGTTGGGCGAGCCGGGCGAGGCAGGCCGTGAGGTAGCCGGTGCCCGTCCCGATTTCGAGAACCTCGTCGACCTGCTCGATCTCCAACGCCTGCAGGATCCGGCCTTCGATCTTCGGCGCGAGCATGGACTGGCCGTGACCGATGGGAACCTCCGTATCGGCGAACGCGAGGTCGCGATAGTCGGCCGGCACGAACCGCTCGCGCGGCGTCTCGGCAATGGAACGCAGCACCCTGTCGTCGAGGACCTCCCATGCTCTGATTTGCTGCCCGAGCATTTGGGCCCTTGCGGCTTCGAAATTCATCGTTGTTGTGCGGACGCGGGTGCGGTTTGGAACGCGCTAGGGTACGGAGTTTAGCTAGGTGAGACAAGGCGTTGTCAAAAGAATTATGGTCAATTCCGAGCGACGCTTGAGGCTCCTTGCTGTATCTTAAATCCACGCCAAAACAGGAATTTGCGCAACCCCGCGAGCGGCGCCGGTGAACCGATAGCCGCGCAAGTATTCGGGGGCCGCATAACAACAAAGCACGGCGCCGCGGAGCGCCGACGATAAGGGCCTCGCACTCACGTGCCAGCAGGGATCTCGCTGTTCAACCTACCCGTCCGGTGCTCGTTCTCCCGCGCGCGCTCGCGAGCGCGATCTAAGCGTGCGCGTGCGCGCCGCGAGGTCCGTCGATGAACGCGTTGTTGATGGAGCCGGGGGTGCTGATCGCGGCATTGGCGATCCTGCTCGTGCTCTTCGCTCTAGTGTTCGCCGGCGCGCGGCGGCCGTACGTGCGCGAGATCGAGCGCTTGAAGGACGACTTGCACCGGCTGCTCGCGAATGCCGAGCGTGACGGACGGCTCGCGGTCAACGGCCGCGAGAGCACCTTCGTCGACATCTCGGCGAGCGTGAACCGGCTGCTCGACCGTGGCGCCGAGGCCCCGACCCCGCCGCCGGTCGAGGGCAATCCGGGACTGTTCGACGCGCTCGCCGACACGCTGCCCGAAGTCGCCCTGATCCACACGCAGACGATCCTGCTCGCGAACCGCGCGGCCGGCGAGCTGTTCGGCATCGATGCTGCGACGCTCGTCGGCAAGCAGATCACGGATCTGCTGCGGCCGGCCTATCGCGCGCAGATGCGCAAGTACTTGAGCGCGAGCTTGGGCCAGGACGAGCCGCTGCAGCCGTTCGAGGTGCAGCTCATCAGCGCCGACGACCGCGGGCTCTGGGTCGAGCTGCACGGGCGGCGGCTCGCCTACAACTGCGAGGACGCGTTCCTCACCGTCGCGCGCGACATCACGCATCGCAAGAGCCTCGAGGCGTCGCTCGGCCGGGGCAAGCTACAGGCGCGGATCACGCTCGAGTCGATCGGCGAAGGCGTGATCACCACCGACCGCAACGGCACGATCGACTACATGAACGAAGCGGGCGAGCAGCTGATCGGGATCGCCCGCAGCGCGGGCGTGGGCAAGAAGCTGCTCGATTTGATCGCGCTCGTCGACGAGGTCGACCGCAGCACGCTCGGCGACCCTGTCGCGAAGTGCTTGAACGAACGCCGGCGCATCAACCTCGGACGCCGCGCGCTGCTGCTCGGCAAGCAGGCCGAACGGGAGTTCTCGACGGAGCTCACGGCGTCTCCGATCCGCGGCCCCGACGGCCAGATCGCGGGCTGCGTGATCATCTTCCACGACGTAACCGAGATGCGCGGCCTCGCGCGCGAGATGTCCTATCAGGCGAGCCACGACGCGCTCACTGGTCTCGTCAATCGCGCGGAGTTCGGACGGCGCCTCGACGCAGCGCTCGACTCGGCACGCGGCGAAGGTGTGGGGCACGTCGTGAGCTACTTGGATCTCGACCGCTTCAAGCTCGTGAACGACAGCTGCGGTCATATCGCCGGCGACAACCTGTTGCGCGAGATCGCCTCGCTGCTGAAGCAACGAGTTCGCGACTCCGATACGGTCGCGCGCGTCGGCGGCGACGAATTCGCGATGCTGCTCGCGGGCTGCCCGCTCGACAAGGCGCGGCAGATCGCCGACGACGTCGTTACCGCGGTCGCGGGCCATCAGTTCGCCTGGCAGGACCGCACGTTCAACGTCGGCGTGAGCTTGGGGCTAGTCGAGGTCGGCAAGGACAGCGGCTCGGCCGAGAGCGTGCTCTCCGCCGCGGACTCCGCCTGCTACGTGGCGAAGCAGCAAGGTCGCGGCCGCGTCCACGTCTACTCCACGCGCGACGAAGTCCTCGCGCGCGAGCGCGGCGAGATCCACTGGCTGCAGCGCCTGCAGCGCGCGCTCAAGGAGAACGAGTTCGAGCTCTACGTGCAGCCGATCATCGCGGTCGGCGGACGCAATCACAACGGCCCCGCGGCCGAGGTGCTGCTGCGGATGCGCGACGACTCCGGCAAGAGCATCCTGCCGGCGAGCTTCTTGGGCTCGGCGGAGCGCTATCACTTGATGTCGCACATCGACCGCTGGGTGGTGCAGGCCACCCTCACGGCCATCGCCGGCGGCGCGCCCCATCTGCCGAACGGCAGGACCTGCAGCATCAACCTCTCCGGGCAGACGCTGAACGACGAGGATTTCCTCGAGTTCGTGGTCGACGTGCTCGACCACACGGGCGTGGACCCGCAGAAGATTTGCTTCGAGGTGCGCGAAGCGGCCGTCGTGAGCCAGCTCGATCACGCGCAGCGCTTCATCGACGTGTTGCACGGCATCGGTTGCCGCTTCGCTCTCGACAATTTCGGCAGCGGCTTGGGCTCGTTCGCGAACCTGAAGCACCTGTCGCTCGACTACCTCAAGATCGACGGCATGTACACGCGCGACCTCGAGAGCGACGGCGTGAATCGGGAGATGGTGGCCGCGATGGTCAAGCTCGCGCAGACACTCGACTTTCAGGTCGTCGCCGAGCAGGTCGAGGATCAGGAGTCGTTCGAGGCGCTGCGCTTGCTCGGCGTGGACTTCGTGCAAGGCTACATCGTCGACCGCCCGCGGCCTCTGCAAGCCGTCCACTGATCCCCGCGCAATCGTCGGCGACCTAGCGGTGCGCGGCTGTCAGCGCCTGCACGACGACGGCCGAAACTTGCTCGCGAGAGTTCCTCCGGTGCAATCCCAGGTCACCTCCCCTTGGGAGACCCGCGGCTCGAAGACTACCGTCTTGTCCCGAATTTGCGCCGCGGCCGCGGCGTTGAATCCGACCGTCACGACACCGCTCGGCGCCACCCGAACGTAGTCGAGGTAGCGCGACCCGCGCGCGGCTGCGGAGGACAGCGCCTCGACGGACTGCAAGTCGTCATTGTTCGCCCGTGCAGCCGCGACGGCTTGCAGGACGCCGGAGGTTCCCGCGAACGCCTCGCTGCTCTGCGCTCGGATCGTATAGTCCTGGTAAGCGGGAATGGCGATCGCGGCCAAGATCCCAACGATCGCAACCAAGAAGAACAGCGCGGCCACGCCGACGACCACGGCGAGGACGGCGCCGCTGCCGCCCTCTTCGTTCGGGATTCCCTCGTTGTACTTGTCGTCCCACTTCTGCTGGTCGGCCAGCAAGAACACGAAGAACTCGACGAGCGCGACGAGCCCCGGGATCCAGGTCCAGACGAAGAGCAGGTAGAAGACACCCCACCATTGCCCCAAGTAGAAGCGATGGACGCCCAGCCCGCCCAGGAAGAATGCAAGGATGGCGGCCACCATCTTGTTCTTGTAGCGCTTGGTTCGTCGCGCCGCGCCGCATTGCGGACAGGCTGCGGCGGTACGGTGAAGCTCCTTGCCGCACGCGCGGCAGAACGCCATTTCGCTCATGAGACCCCTCCCCGATTTGGGCGCAATAATAGCGGAGCCGAGACTAAAGGGAGAGGTCGGCTCCGCACCACGACTTCCGTCGCAACTCCGGCGGGCGGCGGACGCGGTAGCGGTCTTGTGATTGCCGTCTGGATATGTGGGCCGCTCGCCGCGACAATCCTCCCCCGGGGCGAGCCGCGGCTCGCGATCGAAAGCGAGCGAGCGGGATGATCGAACTCGGTCGATGGCTGTTGCGCTGTGCGCTGCGCGTGCTCTATCGCGTGCAGGTCACGGGCGTCGAGAACTACGCGCGCGCGGGCGAGCGCGTTCTGGTCATCGCGAATCACACGTCGTTTCTGGACGCGGTGCTGCTCGCGGCGTTCATGCCCGATCGACTCACGTTCGCCATCAACACCGAGATCTCGAAGCGCTGGTGGATTCGGCCGTTCCTCACGATCGTCGACACGCTGCCGCTCGATCCGACCAACCCCTATTCACTGAAGACGCTGATCCGCTACATCTCGCAGGACAAGCGTGCCGCGATCTTCCCCGAGGGCAGGATCACGGTCACCGGCTCGCTCATGAAGATCTACCCGGGGCCCGGGCTAGTGGCCGACAAGTCGGGCGCGACGCTGCTACCCGTGCGCATCGAGGGAGCACAGTACACGCCGTTCTCGCGCCTTCGCGGCCGCGTGCGGATGCGTCTCTTCCCGCGGATCAGCCTCACGATTCTGCCGCCCCGCAGGCTCTCGATTCCCGCCGAGATCCGCGGCCGCGAGCGCCGCAGGATCGCGGGCAAGCAGCTCGCGGACCTGATGACGGAGATGATGTTCGCCACGTCGAACTACCGGCGCACGCTCTACGAGGCGCTGCTCGACGCATGCCGAGTGCACGGCGGAAGCCACGTCATCGCCGAGGACGTCGAGCGCAAGCCGATCACCTACAACCAGCTGCTGCTGCGGGCCTCGGTGCTCGGCGACCTCATCGCGCGCGACACGCGGCGCGGCGAGATCGTCGGCCTCCTGCTGCCGAACGCGCTCGCGAACGTCGCGACCTTCTTCGGCGTGCTCGCGCGCGGCCGCGTGCCGGCAATGCTGAACTATTCGCTCGGCGCGCTGAGCTTGAAGACCGCGTGCGAGACGGCGGTGATTCGCCGCGTGTACACGTCGCGGCGGTTTGTGCAGATGGCGAAGCTCGAGCGCAGTGTGGACGCGTTGCGCGAATCCACTACCATTGTGTTTCTCGAAGATCTGCGGGCGCGCGCCACGGCCGCGTTGCGCATCGGCGCGGCGCTCAAGAGGCCGTTCGCCCGCTGGCGCTACGGCCGCCTGCGCGTGCGCCCCGACGAGCCCGCCGTCGTGTTGTTCACGTCGGGTTCCGAAGGCGTGCCGAAGGGCGTGGTGCTCTCGAACGCCAACGTGCTCGCGAACCGCGAGCAGGTCGCGGCGCGCATCGACTTCGGCGCGCAGGACATCATCTTGAACGCGCTGCCGATGTTCCATTCGTTCGGGCTCACGGGCGGCACGCTGCTGCCGGTGCTGTCCGGCATGCGCACCTTCTTCTATCCGTCGCCGCTGCACTACCGGATCGTTCCGGAGATGGCCTACGACGTGAACGCGACCATCATGTTCGGCACGAACACGTTCCTCGCGGGCTACGCGCGCTTCGCGCATCCCTACGATTTCTACAGCGTCCGCTATGTGTTCGCGGGCGCCGAGAAGCTCAAGGACGAGACACGGCGCGTCTGGACCGACAAGTTCGGCGTGCAGATCTTCGAGGGCTACGGCGCCACCGAAACGAGCCCCGGAATCGCGATCAACACGCCCATCGATTCGCGGCCCGGCACCGTCGGTCGCTTGCTGCCTGGAATCGAATACGCGCTCGACCCGGTGCCCGGGGTGGACGGCGGGCGGCTCTCGGTCCGCGGGCCGAACG
>DASQOL010000181.1:0-41069 GCA_035644475.1 Gammaproteobacteria bacterium
GCGATCGTGTACGTGCACGGGGCGACGATGATGGCGTGGCTGGTGCTGCTCCTCGTGCAGAGCGTGCTCATGGCGGCGGGTCGTCCGCGTCTGCACCGCACGCTCGGCACCGCCGCCTTCGCGCTCGTTCCCGCGATGCTCATCGTGATGATCGCAACGTCGATCGACGGCTATCAACGGCACCTCGCCGCCGGAAGGCCGCGGGTCCTGCTCGCGAACGCGCTGCTCGGGGAGGCGTCGCTGGTGCTTCAATTCGGCGTGCTGGCGGGCGTAGCGCTGCTCGCGCGGCGCGCGGCGCCGGAGACGCACAAGCGCATGGTCCTGCTGGCGACGCTGCCGCTGCTCAACGCCGCGGTCGGCCGAATGCCGTGGCTGCCGTTCACCGCGGGGGCGTCCGGCGATTTCGACACCGTGTCGGCCCTCTACCCGCTCCTGTTGATCGTCCCGGCGCTGCTCAACGACGTGGCGCGGCTCGGCCGAATGCATCGCGCCTACCTCATCGGCATCGCGATCATCGTTGCGTCGACTGCGGCGACGAACGCGCTCTGGAGCCAGCCGTGGTGGCATCGCCTCGTCCCGGCGCTGCTCGCGAACGGTTGAGCGTGACGAGCTCCGCAACCCCCACCGTCGTCCGCGCGATCGGGCGCTTGAGCCTCGCGGGGCTCGTGTTGAACTCGATTGTGGGCACCGGCGTGTTCGTGCTGCCGGGCACGGTCGGCCGCGCGCTCGGCTGGCCCGTGATGTACGCCTGGGTTGCGGCGGCCGCGGCGAGCGCCGTGATGATCTTCTGCTTCGCCGAGGTCGCGTCGCGCTTCACGCAGGCCGGCGGCGCCTATCTCTACGGCAAGGTCGCGTTCGGGCCGTTCGCCGGGATCCAGCTCGCGTGGCTGTCGTATCTCGTGCGCTGCCTCACGGCGGCCGTGCAGGCGAACCTGTTCACGACCTACCTCGCGGAGCTCTGGCCAGGCGCGGCTGCGCGCCCTGTCGAGGTCGCCGTCACCGCGGCGTTCATCGGCGTGCACGCGCTCGTCAACGTTCGCGGCGTCGGCACCGGCGCGAAGGTCAGCGACGTGTTCGCGATCGTGAAGATCCTGCCGCTCGCGGCGTTCGGCGTTCTCGGCATCCTGTGGCTCGCGCTCGGTCGCGCCGCGGCTCCGGCGATCGCGTCCGATCCCACGCTCGACGGCTGGCTCTCGAGCGTCGTGCTGCTGATGTTCGCGTACGGCGGTTTCGAATCGGCGCTGATTCCGGCCGCCGAGGCGAAGGACGCGCGACGCGACGCGCCGTTCGCGCTGCTCGTGGGGCTCGCGCTCGCCACGCTCGTCTATCTCGCCGCTCAGCTCGCGGTGCTTGCCACGCTGACGGAACCGGCGGCGACCGACCGGCCGCTCGCCGCGTCGGCGCGAGTGATGCTCGGCACGCCCGGCGCCGTGGCGATCACGCTCGCGGCGCTCCTCTCGGTCTATGGCTGGATGGCCAGCAACATGCTGAACGTGCCGCGACTCACGATGGCGATGGCCGAGCGCGGCGACTTGCCCGCGTGGTTCGGGAAGGTCCATCCGCGGTTCCGCACTCCGTGGATCTCGATCCTGCTGTTCGCGGCCGTATCGCTTGCGCTCGCGCTACAGGCCGGGCTGCTCGAGAACCTGAGCCTGTCGGCCGTCTCGCGGCTGCTGCTCTACGGCAGCGTGTGCGCCGCGCTGCCCGTGTTCCGCGCACGCGAGCGGCGCGGCGTGCGCGCCGACGGCGTGCACGAAGCGCTGTTCCCGGTGCGGGGCGGCGTCGCGCTCGCGGTGATCGGTGTCGCACTGTCGCTCGTGCTCGTCACGCGCATGAACGCGCGCGAGGGGCTGACGATGGCGCTGACCGCAGCGCTCGCCGCCCTGCACTGGTCGCTGGTGCGCAAGGAAAAATAGGGACATGTTTGATTTTTGCGGACGCCGCCGCTCAAACCCGCGGCCCGGCGGGCGCAAAAATCAAACATGTCCCTATTTTTCGGTGAGGCGGGGCATGAGCTCGGCGAGATTGCAGGGACGCGTGCGATAGTCGAGCTGCGTTCCAATGAGCTTGTCCCAACCGGTGGCGCAGGCGTTTGACGAGCCCGGCAGGCAGAAGACGTAGGTCGCGTTCGCGACGCCGGCGAGGCAGCGCGACTGGAGACTCGACGGCCCGATCTCCTCGTACGAGATCGTGCGGAACAGCTCGCCGAACCCCTGGATCTCCTTGTCGAGCAGCGGCGCGACGGCCTCGGGCGTGCCGTCGCGGCCCGTGATCCCCGTGCCGCCGGTCGCGATCACGACCTCGACGCTCGCGTCCGCAATCCACTTCGACACGATCGCGCGGATCGCATAGACGTCGTCGCGCACGATCGCCTTCTCCGCGAGCTCGTGGCCCGCGCCCCGCAAGCGCTCGACGAGCAGCGCGCCGGACTTGTCCGTGGCTTCCGTGCGCGTGTCCGACACGGTAAGCACGGCGATCTTGAGCGGCTTGAATTGCCGCGAGCCGTCCGCCGTCACGGCGGCGCCGCGCGCGAGATCGGCGCGACCGTGAGGTCGTGGGTCATGCGCAGCGCGTCCTCGCGGCCTGCGTAGTACGCGGGCCGCCGGCCCGCCTCGAGATAGCCGAGCCGCTCGTAGAAGCGCCGCGCGTCGTCGTTGCCGGCGCGCAGCTCCAAGCGGACGGCGAAGATGCCGGCCGTGCGCGCCGACGCCTCGAGCCACTCGACGAGCTGTCTGCCGATGCCTTGGCGCTGAAAACCCGGCAACACGGCGAGCAGGCTCAGGTGCGCGTGCTCGTCGTAGAACTCCATCACCGCGAACCCGATGACGCGCCGCCGGTCGCGCGCGGCGAGCACCACGCACTCGCGATTCTTGAGGCAGTAGCCGATGCGCCGCTCGTCCCACGACGACGGCAAGCCGTGCTCGATGAGCTGGCGCGACATGCTCGCCATCGTCGCGAGCTCGTCGGCGCGGGCCAAGCCTAGGCGGACGTTCGTCATCGCTTCAGTATAGTTGCAACATGGTCGGATCGGCAGCAGGACAATGGCCACGGCCGCGAAGCCGCTCCTGCATTCGCGGCACTCCCGCCATCCACGGCGGTCGCGTCGCGTGCGTGGTGCTCGCCGCCGGCGGGTCGCGGCGGCTCGGCCGGCCGAAGCAGCTCGTGCGCCGGCGCGGCCAGCCACTGCTCGTGCGCGCGGTGGACGCTGCGCGCGGCGCCCTGCCCGGCGCGCCGCTCGTCGTCGTGCTCGGTGCCGAGGCCCTACGGCTCCGCGCGCTGCTGCGGCGCCGCGATCCTGCCGTGCGGGCGGTGGTGAACTCCCGCTGGAGCTCCGGGCTCGCGAGCTCGCTCCAGCGCGGGCTCGAAACTCTGTCGAGCGAGGTCGACGCCGTCCTGGTGCTGCTCGTGGACCAGCCGAACGTCGACGCGGCAGCCCTGCGCCGGCTCGTCGACGCCTGGCGCCGCCGGCCGGCCGCGCCGGCCGCGGCGCGCTACCTCGGCCGCCCAGGCGTGCCGGCGATCCTGCCGCGCCGCGCGTGGCGGGCCCTGCGCAACCTCGACGGCGATGCCGGGGCGCGGGCGCTGCTGCGCGGCGCCGGAACCGTAACGCTCGTCGACATGCCCGAAGCCGAGCTCGACGTCGACACGCCCGAGGACGCCGCGCGTCTCTGAAACCGCGCGAGCCTACGTCCGAGCAACCTTCGTCGCGCAGTTCACCCAGCCGGTCTCGCCGCTCGCGTAGTGCTCCTTCTTCCAGATCGGCACGCGCTGCTTGGTCTCGTCGATGATGTAGCGGCACGCGTCGAACGCCGCGCCGCGGTGCGCCGCGCTCACGCCGACCCAGACGGCGCAGTCGCCGATCGCGAGCTTGCCGACGCGATGCTCACAGCGCCCGGTCGAGATCGCAAACCGCGCGCGCGCTTCGGCGAGGATCTTCTCACCCTCGCGCTCGGAGATCGCGGCATGCGCCTCATACTCGAGCGCCTGCACGGCCTCGCCTTCGTTGTGGTCTCGGACCCAGCCTTCGAACGTGACGCAGGCGCCGTCGGCGTCCCCGATCAACGTGCGCTTCAGCGCGGCGGGATCGATCGGCGCGGTGACGATCTTGAAGCTCATCGCGAGCTCCTGAGCGTCAACCGCCCGCGACGGGCGGGAAGAACAGCACCTCGTCGCCGGCCGCGAGCCGCACGTTCCAGTCGGCGAGCTCGTCGTTGATTGCGACCTTGCAGCGCGTCATCGCGTCCGCGAAGCCGTGCCGGCGCGCGAGCTCGCCGTAGAGCTCGGCCGCCGTGCGCGCTTCGGTGGTGAGCGACTCGGCGTCGCGTCCCGCACGCTCGCGGAACGCGGCGAAGTAGCGCGCGGTGACGGTGATCGGCCCGCGGGCCCCGTCGGCGCTCATTTCCGAGCTCCGCGCGGCTCGCCGCGCGCGTAGTCCCTCTTGCCGCCCGCTTTCGCGAGCAACGCGACCTCGCGGATCTCGATGCCGTGAGTCAGCGCCTTGCACATGTCGTAAACCGTGAGCGCGGCCGTGGCGGCGCCCGTGAGCGCCTCCATCTCGACGCCCGTCTTGTGCGTGGCCCGCACCGAGCATTCGATGACGACCTCGTTGCCCTCGCCCCACTCGATCGCGATCTTGCAGTCCTCGAGCGCGATCGCGTGGCAGAACGGGATCAGCTCGTGCGTGCGCTTCGCGGCCATGACGCCCGCGATGATCGCCGTGTCGAACACCGGCCCTTTCTTCGTGCGCAGCGTGTCACCGTCGCGAAGAGCCACATCCGCCGGAAACGCCACGACCGCGCGAGCGGTCGCCGTGCGCGTGGTGACGGCCTTGTCGCCGACGTCGACCATCGTGGGGCGATTCTTCGCGTCGACGTGCGTGAGCATCAGCCGCCCATCCTGTACATCTCGACGCGCTCGACCTTCTCGCCTTCGGCGGGCTTCTTCTCGAGCAGCCTGCCGCGAAGCTCGCTGTAGCGGTCCTGACGGTTGCGCCAGGTGTTCTGGAGCAGACCCACGAGGTCGGCGTCGTTCGCACCCGCGCGCAGCGGCGCGCGCAGGTTCGTGCCGATCGCCGCGAACAGACACGTGTACACCGTGCCGTCGGCCGACAACCGCGCGCGATGGCAGTCGCCGCAGAACGGCTCGCTCACCGACGAGATGAAGCCGATCTCGCCCTTGCCATCCTCGAAGGCATAGCGCGTCGCAACCTCGCCGCGGTAGTTGCTGTCGCGCGGCTCGAGCGGCCAGCGGGCCGCGATCCGCGCGAGCAGCTCCTTCGACGGCACCACCTGCTCCGGGCGCCAATGGTTCAAGGTGCCCACGTCCATGTACTCGATGAAGCGCACGATGACGTCCGTGCCGCGAAAGTGCTCGACCAAGTCGAGCACCGTGTGGTCGTTCTTGCCGCGCTCGACCACGGTGTTGACCTTGATCGGCGCGAAGCCCGCGCGGCGCGCCGCGTCGATGCCGGACAGCACGGCCGCGAGATCGCCGCGGCCGCCGTTCATCTCGCGGAAGACGGGCTCGTCGAGGCTATCGAGGCTCACCGTGAGACGCTTCAACCCCGCGGCCTTGAGCTCGGCCGCGTGGTCCGCGAGCCGGGAGCCGTTGGTGGTCAGCGCCAGGTCCTCGACGCCCGAGAGGTCCGCGAGCGCCGCGACGATCTCCACGATGTCCTTGCGCAGCAGCGGCTCGCCGCCGGTGAGCCTGATCTTGCGCACGCCGAGCTGCACGAACAGCCCCGCCACGCGCTTGATCTCGCCGGCCGTGAGCCAATGCGACCGCGGCAGGAACTCGTGATGCTCGCCGTAGTGCTCCTCCGGCATGCAGTAGGGGCAACGATAGTTGCAGCGATCGATGACGGAAATGCGCAGATCGCGCAGCGGACGGCTCAGACGGTCCTTCACGGCCGCCTGCGACTGCCAATGAGCGACGGTATGGGTCGTGGACATGTACGCGAGCTCAACTCTCGACCAGCCGACAAAGTGCCGATTCCCCCGCCGCTATAGTAACCTACGCGAGGAAGACCCCGGGGGGCGCGCCGGACGCTCAGCCGGCGGCGCGCGGTTTACAGAACGGGGGCGCACGGAGGCGACTTCGGAATTGGCACAATGGGGATGCTGGCGGAGAACAACAACCATGAATAGAACTCGACTGGACCCACTCGGCGTCCGGGACCTGGAAATCGGCGGTGCCGCCGAGGCGCGCCGCGAGCCGAATTCGCTCGAACGCTGGCTCGTGGGCCAAATTACGACCCGGCTCGGCGATTCACCCGTGCGCTTGGCGCTCTGGAACGAGCCCGACGTCGCGCCGCGCGACGGCACCGTGCGCCTGCGGATTCTCGACCGCCAGGCTCTTTGGCAGCTCGCGATCAACCCCGACCTCCATTTCGGGGACCTGTACAGCGCGGGCCGGATCGAGGTCCGCGGCGACCTGTTGACGCTCCTCAAGGAAGCGTACCGCTACACCACCGACAACACGACCCTGGGCTCGCTGCTTGCTCGCGGCCGCAAGCTCGCGCCGGATCTGTCCGAGTCGAAGAAGAACATCCACCATCACTACGACCTCGGCAACGATTTCTACAAGCTCTGGCTCGACCGCGAGGCTCTGCAGTACACCTGCGCGTACTACGCAGATCCCGCGATGACGATCGAGCAGGCGCAGCAAGCCAAGATGCATCACGTCTGCCGCAAGCTCCGGCTCAAGCCGGGCGAGCGCGTCGTCGAGGCCGGCAGCGGCTGGGGCGGGTTCGCGCTGTTCATGGCCAAGAACTACGGCGTGCACGTGCGCACGTTCAATATTTCGCATGAGCAGGTCGCGCACGCACGCGAATGGTCGGCGCGATTGGGGCTCACGGACCGCGTGGAGTTCGTCGAGGACGACTACCGCAATCTGTCCGGCACGTTCGACGCATTCGTGTCGATCGGCATGCTCGAGCATGTCGGCATCGGCAACTATCGCGACTTGGGCGCTCTCATGGGCCGAGCGATCGGCAGAGACGGCCGCGGGCTCGTGCACAGCATCGGACGCGACGTTCCGGCGCAGCTGAATGCGTGGATCGACAAGCGCATCTTCCCCGGCGCCCAGCCGCCGACCATCCGCGAGATGATGGACCTCTTCGAGCCGAACGGGCTGTCGGTGCTCGACCTCGAGAACATCCGCCTGCACTACGCGAGGACGCTCGAGCAATGGCTCGAGCGCTACGAGGAGAACATCGACAGGGTGAGCTCGATGTTCGACGATACGTTCGTGCGCGCTTGGCGCCTGTATCTCGTGGGCTCGATCGCCGCGTTCGTCACGGGCAAGCTGCAACTGTTTCAGGCGCTCTTCGCCCGTTCCGGCGCGAACAACGTGCCGTGGACGCGCGCGCATGTCTACGAGCCGCGCGGCTAGCACGCATGTCGACGTCGCGCGCGGCCGGCGCGCCGGTCACCGTAGCAGCGGCTAGCGACTACGCGGAGAAGGCGGCCCGGCTCACGAGCAACTGGCAGCAAGGCAAAGGACCGCTGCGGCTCCAGAAGTCGACGATTTCCAATCTGTTCCGCTACGAGCCGCGCGGCGCCGCCGCGCGGCGGATCTCGCTGCGCGACTTCAACCACGTGCTGGCCGTCAACGCGGCCGAGCGCACGGTCGAGGTCGAGGGGCTCGCGACCTACGAGACGGTGGTGCGCGCGTGCCTCGCGAAGGGCTTCCTGCCGCTGGTCGCGCCCGAGCTCAAGCACATCACGGTGGGCGGCGCGACCGTCGGCATCGGCATCGAGTCCACCTGCTTCCGTTACGGCTTCGTGCACGACGGCCTGATCGAGGCCGACGTGCTGCTGCCGAGCGGGCGAATCGTCACCGCGCGTGCGGACAACGAATACGCGGACCTGTTCGCCGCCCTGCCGAACTCCTACGGCACGCTCGGGTACATCCTCCGCGCCAAGATTGCCCTGCACCCCGCGGCGCCGTACGTGCACCTGCACATGACGCGCTTCAACAAGATTCCGGAGTACCTCGACGCGATGCAGGCGGCTACGCGGTCGCCGGATCTCGCGTTTGTCGAAGGCCTGTTCTTCGAGGACAAGCGCTTCTATCTGATGACGGGCAGGTTCGTCGAGCGCGCCGGGGAGGTCGACGACATCGTCCGCAAGGACGTCTTCTACCGGCTCGTGGAGCGGCGGCGCGACATCTACCTCAAAACCTTCGACTACATCTTCCGCTATGACCCGGACTGGTTCTGGAACGTGCCGGAAACCGGCCCGTACAACGTCTTCAGGCGCTACGCGCCGGAAAGCTGGCGCAACTCGGCGTTCTACACGAAGTACGTGGCGACCAAGACCAAGCTGCTCGGCTCGATCGGCGTACGCGATACCGACGTGGAGCCGCTGATCCAGGACTGGGAGGTGCCGTGGGGGCGCGGCGCCGAGCTCATCCAATTCTGTCTCGAGAACGTGCGGCTCGACGGCCGGCCCTGGGCGGCCGTGCCGATCACAACGCAGCGCCGGCCCACGCTCTATCCCATCCGGCCGAACGAGCTGTACTTCAACTTGGGCTGCTACTGCCAGGTACGTCGCCCGCCCGGCAAGCCGCCCTATCACTACACGAAGATCATGGACAGCAAGTGCTTCGAGCTCGGCGGGATCAAGATGCTCTACTCGTCATCGTTCCTGAACGAGAGCGAGTTCGACGCGCTCTACAACGGCGCCGGCTATCGCGCTCTCAAGCAAAAGTACGACGCCGCCGGCGACGCGCAGACCTTGTACAAGAAGGTCGCGCACGCCCCGTAGGGCTACGGGCGACTCGAGCGCCGTCGTCGGATGAAGGGCAGCCCCGCTAGCCCGGCCGCCAGGAGCGCCGACGTACCGGGTTCCGGCACTTCGGCCGGGGCGGGGGCCGCGTAGGTGAAAACCTGGCCCGGCCTAGTCGTGGCGCCGACGAGGTCGGTGGTCGCCGCGATCGCGGCAGCGCCGCCGTCGAGCGCCACGCTCCAGCCGAACCGATCGTTCGTGGTCGGCGCGACATCGTCAATCTCTTGCAAGAATGCGCCCGTAATCGCGTCGAAGAGGAACGCCGCGCCGAGGTCCTTCTGCGACAACGCCGTCCCGATGTTCCGAAACGGCGCACCCGCGAGCAAGAGATCGCCGGACAAGGCGACATCGTTGCCGAGGAACTCCTCGGTGTCTTTGTTGGGCGTGGGAATCACGAGCGTGCTCAAAAGATCGAAGGTGGCGAGGTCGTACAGGTAGACCGCGCCGTTGTGGAACCCGTTGACGTTCTCATTGGGCGCGCCGATCGCGATCCTCGTCGATGACAGCGCGACCGAGAAGCCGAAGTTGTCGTTGTTGCCGAATGCTACGTTGTTCAGCTCAGGCGTGGGATTGAGGAACGTGTGCAGCAAGGCTCCGGTCAGCGCGTCGAACAGGTAGGCGGCGCCCGCGTTCAAGGCGGCCGTATCGTCGTTGATCGTGGAAATGAGCGCGCGATTGCCGAACAACGCGACGTCGTTACCGAAAAAATCGCCGCTGCCCGGAGTCGGATTGAGGAACGTTTGCAGGAGCGCTCCCGTGACGGCGTCGAACAGATACGAGGCGCCCGCGTTGGCGGCCCCCCGGTCGTCGCCGATTGCGGAGACGAGCGCCTGGTTGCCGAAGGCCGCGACCGAGTGTCCGAAGTTGTCGACGACGTTCGGCGTGGGGCCGGGATTCGCCAATGTGCGCGTCAGCGCGCCCGTGGCGGCGTCGAAAACATAAGCCACGCCCGAGCCGGAGCCGCCCAACGCGTCGTTCTGCGCGCCAACCAGCGCTAGGTAGCCCGACAGCGACACGGCTCCGCCGAATTGATCGTTGCTCGCCGGCGTCGGGTTTTCGAGGGTGCTTAAGAGCGCGCCCGTGGTCGTGTCATACACGTAGGCCCGGCCGCTGGTAGCACCGGTCGTGGCGTCACCCGGCGCGCCGATCAACGCCCTTCCGTCCGAAAGAGACAGCCCCGTGCCGAAGATGTCGTTGTTGTCGGGGCTGGGGTTGATGATGCCGAGCCCGAGGTCGAGCGGCAGTGCGTGCGCCGTCGTGGCGAACGAAACGGCGACTGCGAGCTGAGCCCAAAGAGAAAGTCGAGCAGGCATATAACCCCCAATTTTCCGTTGTGCCGGAGAAGCGATACGCCGTTTGATCAGTTCTTAGTCGAATCGGCGTTTCGGAACGAAGACGTCCGACAGGAGAATTCTGACGTCCGGGGGGAACGGAGCGTGATCCTCTTTTAGGGGAAGTCGAGCGCGGCCGTCGCCGCAACCGCGCGAACGATGGACGGGCGAGAATTGCCGACGCGGTGAGCGCCGCTACTTGGCGGTAACCTTCGCGGGCGCCGCGGCCAGCGCCTCCTGCTCGACCTTGGCCCACGAGTCGCGCAGCGTGACCGTGCGGTTGAACACGGGCTTGCCGGGCTTCGACAACGCGCTGTCGGCCACGAAGTAGCCCGAGCGCTCGAATTGGAAGCGCTCGCCGGGCGAGGCTTCCGCCAGCGCCGGCTCGAGCGCCGCGTCGACCACGCGCAGCGAGCCGGGATTGAGCTCGTTCGCGAGATCGCCGCCGGGGAACGCGCTCACGAACAGCCGATCGTAGAGCCGCACCGGCGCGACGATGGCGTGCTTCGCCGACACCCAATGGATCGTGCCCTTGACCTTGCGGCCGCTGTCGTCGGATCCGCTGCGCGTCGCCGGATCGTAGCTGCAATGCAGCTGCGTGACCGTGCCGCTCGCGTCCTTGACCACACGCTCGCACTTCACGATGTAGCCGTAGCGCAAGCGCACCTCACCGCCCGGCTTCAAGCGGTGGAATTTGCCCGGCGCGTTCTCCATGAAGTCCTCACGCTCGATCAGAATATCCCTTGAAAACGGCACCTTACGAGAGCCGAGCTCGGGCTTGTTGGGGTGGTTCGCGGCCTCGAGCCACTCGTCCCTGTCGGCCGGATAGTTCTCGATCACGAGCTTGAGCGGCTCGAGCACGGCGAAGCGCCGCGGCGCGGTCTCGTTCAATTCCTCGCGGATGCAGCCCTCGAGCAAGCCGAGCTCGGCGACCTTCTCTTTCTTCGTGACGCCGACACGGCGCACGAACTCGACGATCGATCCCGGCGTGTAACCGCGGCGCCTGATGCCGGCGAGCGTCGGCATTCGCGGATCGTCCCAGCCGTCGACGTGCTTCTCGTCGACGAGCTTCTTCAAGATCCGCTTGCTCATCACCGTGAACATCAGATTCAGCCGCGAGAACTCGATCTGCCGCGGCCGCCCGGGCGCGGCCCAGAGCTTGTCCAAGAACCAATCGTAGAGCGGCCGGTGATCTTCGAACTCGAGCGAGCAGAGCGAGTGCGTGGTGCCTTCGATCGCGTCGGACAGCGTGTGCGCGTAGTCGTACATCGGATAGATGGGCCACGCGTCGCCCGTCTGCTGGTGCGAGACCTTGCGAATTCGGTAGAGCGTGGGGTCGCGCAGGTTGATGTTCGGCGACGCCATGTCGATCTTCGCGCGCAGCACGCACTCGCCTTCGTCGAAGTCGCCGCGCCGCATGCCCTCGAGGAGCTTCAGGTTCTCATCGACGCTGCGATCGCGGTGCTTGCTGTTCTTGCCGGGCTCGGTGAGCGTGCCGCGCTCGGCGCGGATCTCTTCCGCCGTCGAGTGGTCGACGTACGCGAGGCCCTTCTTCACGAGCTCGACGGCGAAGTCGTAGATCCGCGGGAAGTAGTCCGAGGCGTGGCGCAAGTTGTCGCCCCAGTCGAAGCCGAGCCAGCGCACGTCGCGCTTGATGCCTTCGACGAACTCCTCGTTCTCACGCTCGGGGTTGGTATCGTCGAAGCGCAGGTAGCAGCTGCCGTTGAAATCCCGGGCCACGCCGAAGTCGGTGCAGATCGCCATCGCGTGGCCGATGTGCAGATAGCCGTTGGGCTCGGGCGGGAAGCGCGTCTGCACGCGTCCGCCGTTCTTCCCTGCGGCAACCTCCTCCGTCACGATCTGGCGGATGAAGTCGAGGCCGCGCGTCGAGTCGTCCTTGTGCTCGGGTTCCATGGCCGCGCATTGTCCACGATGGGCGGGACGGAACACAATTCTCGACGGCCTAGCGATCGCGGGCTTCAATGACTTGCAGCCCATCGACACGCCGTGCCGAGCGACCTGTGCTTCGTCTCCGATCTGGCCCGGATCGCCTATTCCAACTCTGCGCTTACGAAACCAACCGGAGTATCGTGCGCCACTTCTTCGATTTGCCGCTCACGTACGAACTTCGATTTCGGAAGCCATCGGCGCCCTTGTTCGCTGCGTCTATAGCTCGAGGAGTGCAAGCAGCCGCCCCTCGCTTCTGCCACGACTACCCTGTACATCTCGTCGAGCTGGGAAGCGGGTTGGAGGCGCGATCGGTCGCTTACGGTGATGTGGTTAGTAGGGAGCTTTCGCTGATATCTGTGCAGAAGATTCCCAGGCCTCCCGATGGAGGATGCGGACAGCGGAGTTTCGACCCACTCTCGATCGCGCAGGCGAAACTCCCAATACATCGGTTCCGGCTCGCCACGGTCGAGCCACGTGTCACAGGAGGTTGTGGTCGCAACGATCACCCATTCGGCAGTGGTTGCGTCTCGATACAGCAAGAGCGCCATCAGCGGCTCCCGCCACTGCGGCAACGTTTCGAGCGCCCCGGTGAAACCGATCGTGGCGTCGGTCTCCACCGCGTTGTAGGCATCGCCGCCCAACGAATTGGTCTCAATGAACGAGGCACTCCGCTTGACCTCAATGGTGCTGGCGTCGTCGAGGAGAACGTCTTCCACCCAGGCGCGCGTTGTCGGCTTCGTGCGGAAATCGCAACCGATCAGGAACAACAGTCCCGCGGCCATGCAGGCCATTCGAGCGAACCGAAGGCGCTGCGCTCGGAGGGCTGCCTCGGCCGGTGAACCTCGATGATGCGCGAGCTCTCTGGTGTGCACTTCCGTGGTCCTTGCTATTGCTGAGGACGACGATATTCGTCCGGGTGGCCGACGTCGTCGACTCGTTGCTCATGACTTCGTGCATTGCGCCGCGAGCGGCAATTCGAGCCGTTCGTCCCTAGGCGCCAGCTTCGCCGAAGCTCGCCGCCGCCGCCGTGACTTGTCTCGCGATTCCGCTACTGGCAGGTAGCGAGGCTCGTGATCCAGTCGCGCAGCAACGTGATGCCGGCCGCGTCTTTCACGGTCGACGCGAGCGGCGGCATCTGGCTCGCGTCACGCCGGTCCACGCGCGCCACGAGCACCGAGCGGTCCGGCGCGCCCGGCGCGATGATCCGTGCGTTCGTGAGCCCGAAGTCACCCGCCGTCGGCACGACGTCGCACGCGGAGGTGCTCGCGAGCGCGGTCGAGTAGCGGAAATCCATCGACACCGGCGTCGGGCCGTTCGGCCGGTGACATTGCGCGCAGTTGGTGTGCAGGTAGGCGCGTGCGCGGTCGCCGAGCGGCGCAGTCGCGTCGAACGGGTCCGGCATCTTCGGCTGCGCGGCGGGGTCGCCGAGCGGCGTCGGGAACATCAGGATGTGGTCGAGCGTGCGGAGCTCGTTCGCCGTGCGCGCGGTGCTCGCGTACAGGAAATCGTGATTGAGCTGCGCGGCTTCGACGCCGAGGGCGAAGCCGGCCACCGACGTGTGGCACGTCATGCAGTCGTTGCCGCTCGGGAAGAACCAATTGACAGTGCCGCCGATCGTCACCGACTTGCTGCCCGCAAGCAGCGTGGCGTCGGTGTGCTGCGCGTTCCACTCGTAGCTGTAGCCCGCCCAGTCGCCGTCGGGATGGCGCATGAAGAGCCGCGTCTCGACCAGGTTGCCGTTCAGCCGGAAGTGCTTCATGAGCACCGTGCCGTTCGGGAACGAGAAGTCGCCGTCGGCGCCGACGCCGATCGTGGTGCCGTCGGGGATCGCGAGCCAGCGCTCCTTGGTGGCGCCGTCCGACCAGAACGACGCCGCGACGTCGTACGGGATCATTCCGGCGGCCGCTTGGCTCGGGTTCGCCGGGCTCACGCAACCGGTCGCGGACAGCTGGCTCGCGACCGGCGGACCGGGTGGCGCCGCGCCGCCGCCGTCGACGATCTTCTGCAGCGTGCCGCCGGCGATGTCGATGACGTAGAGCTCGCCGTCGTTGCCTTGGCCGAACGACGAGATCGAGAGCGTCGTGTCGAGCAGCTCCTGCGCCGTGAAGCCGCCGCTGCCGTTGCCCACGAGGCGCCAGATCTTGCCGCTGCCATAGTCGGCGAACAGGTAGCGCCCTACGAGCCCCGGCAACGCAGTGCCGCGGTAGACGTAGCCGCCCGTCACGGAGATCCCGTCGGTGCGCCCGTAGGCATGCACCGGATTCGTGAATGTGGCGGCCGGCAGCGTCGCGCAGATGGCGGCCGGCGGCGAATCGGTATAGGCGCTCAATCCCTCGCGGCAATTCCAGCCGTAGTTGCCACCACGCGCGACGCGGTCGATCTCCTCGAATTTGTTCTGGCCGACGTCGCCGACCCACAGCTCGCCCGTTCCCTTGTCGAAGCTCCACCGCCACGGATTGCGCAGGCCCGACGCATAGATCTCCGGGCAGACGTGCGCATTCGTGCCCGCCGAGCACAGCGGCAGGTTCTGGCCCGCGAACGGATTGTCCGGCGGAATCGCGTACGGTGCGGCGCCGTTCACGTCGATGCGCAACATATCGCCGAGCATGTCGGTGGTGTTCTGCGCGTGCCCCTGCGGATCTCCGCCCGACCCGCCGTCGCCGAAGCCGATGTAGAGAAAGCCGTCCGGGCCGAACGCGATGTTGCCGCCCTTGTGGTTGTCGAACGGCTGATTCAAGCGAAGGATGACCTGGGGATTCACGGTGTCGAGCGTGGCGCCGCCCGCGTTCACCGTGTAGCGCGCAATCACGGAGACCATCGGACTGCCTTCGGTGGTCGAAAGGAACACCTGCCCGTTGCTCGCGAAATTCGGGTGAAATGCCATGCCCAGCAAGCCACCTTCGGAATTCGAGTTCACGGTCAGCGTGGCGAAGGTGCTCGCGGTGCTGACGTTCGGCGTGTTCGCGAAAACGCGGACACTACCCGTCTTCTCGAGCACGAACCAACGCGAATCGTCGCCAGGCGCCTGGAGCATCGCCAGCGGCTGCGTGAACGTTAGGTTCGGAAACGCGCGCTGCAACGCGATCGTCGCGCCGGCATTGCCGCTTGCTTTCGCCGGGGCAACGCAAGTCGCGTTCGACGGCCGCGCGTCGAGCCCCACCGGCGGCGAGCCCGGCGGCGGCGGGGCCGGCTGCTGCGGAGGATCGTCGGACGAGCTGTGACACGCGCACACGAGCGCGCACCAGCCGATCAACGCGAGCCGGACGATCGAACGCATGCACTGCCCTCGCGTAACGATGTCGATCTTCATGCTGCCAACCCTCGAACGAAAAACAAGTACGAACGGTGTCTTCTTTGACCGACAAACCGCCGAATTCCGCGCATTCTGTGAACTGCGGCTATCGCAGAAACCGCAAAGCCGTCCAACCGTTGCAACGCTCGACGCGTCGCGCTGCTCACACAGATTGGATCAAGACGCGCCACCGGTCGCAGGCCCTCCCGCCGAATGCACCACGACCTCTCGCCCGGCACCGGCTCCGGGCGAACGTGCAAAAAACCGGCCAAGAGCGGGAGCTATTGCTCGACGATGGCGCTCAGCGAATCGAGCTTGAAGATGTAGCTGCGGCAACCGGGCCTGAGCACGCTCGCGTCGGCCCAACCCTGGTAGCGCGACCGCTCGAGCGCCGCGAGGATCGGCGCGCGGAACACCTCATCGGAGAGCTCGATGAGCTCGGGGCGCACGACGCGGCCGCTCGCGTCCACGAAGAAACAGGTCACGGCCCTGCCCTGCTTCGCGTCGCGAATCGCTTGCAGGGGGTACCGCGGCGTCGAGGTCACCGACGGGATCAACGGCGGCATCACCGCCAGCGGCTCGAGCTTCTCGACGGCCGGCACGGCCGCGCCGTCCAACTCGCTGCACCACCAGCCGCCGATCAGCGTGAACGCACGCCAACTGCCACCGAGCGTCGCGCGCCGCAGGTCGGCGCGATATTGCCGGCCGGTGTGCGGGTCGCTGAACGCGAGCTCGCCGTCGTCAGCCGTCCAATGCGACATCGGCGTCCACGCCGAGATCTTCTGCTCGACCTCGCGCGCGAGCTGAGCCGAGCCGTCGGCGGCGAAGTGGAACAGCATGCGCTCGTCGCCGAACGCCGGGTGGCCGTAGATGACGCAGCTCCAAGCGCCCACGGGGTCGACTTTGGCCGAGCGCCGCGCGGCAAGCGCGCCCGTCGCGGGCGCGGCGAGCAGGACGGCGGCGACCGCTACAGCCAAGTTGGTGCGCATCGCGCCTATTGGTGTTCCTCCACGATCACGCTCGGGCGCAAGCTGTGCTCGTTGATCATTCCGCGGATTTGCTGCACCTGCCGCGCGTTCGGGCTGATCGACGCGGCGTTCTCGAGATCGGTGTTGGCTTTCGCGTACATACCCTTCAAGAAATACGCGTATGAGCGGTTGCTGTAAGCGCGCCAGTTCTGATCGTTGAGCGCGATCGAGTCGCTGCAGGCCTGGATAGCGAGGTCGATCTCGCCCTTGGCGGCGAGCGCGGCGCAGAGATTCGATAACGCCGCGGCACGCTCGCCGATCCTGGCGGCGCGCTCGAGACCCATTCGGGTGAGGCGGATGCCGTCGTCGTACTGGCCGGCGCGGATTGCGTCGGCGCCGGCCGACAGGTATTCGTTGCCGCCGCCGAGCACGGTGCGGCTGTCGGCCTGCTGTTGCGGGTCGACCTGGGCCCACGCCGCGGCCGCCACGAACCAGATGGCGATGCCGCCGAAACGCACCCCGGCCATGTTCGCCTCCTTACTCGTTAGTATAGTACCGGGCCACCCGACCGGAACAATCGCCGCTTATGACCCAAGTCACGCCCGCGGAAGCCGAAGCGCTGATCCTCGCGCACATGCCGCGCTTCCCGTCGCGCGAGGAGCCGATCGCCGACTGCGTCGCGCGGGTGCTCGCCGAAGACGTCGTCGCGGACCGCGACCAGCCGCCGTTCGACCGGGTCACGATGGACGGCATAGCGATCGCCTATCGCGACTGGCAGGCCGGCACTCGCGCGTTCGACGTAGTGGGCACGCAAGCCGCCGGCGCGCCGGCGCTCGCGACGACCAAGCCCGCACAGTGCGTCGAGGTGATGACCGGCGCGATGTTGCCGCGGGGCACCGACACCGTGATTCCGGTGGAGCGCGTGGAGCGGCGCGCCGGCGCCGCGAGCGTGGTCGCGAGCACGGTGGTGGTGGCGTCCCGGCAATTCGTCCATCGGCGCGCCGCCGACCGTGCGGCGGGCAGCGTGGTGCTGCCGGCCGGCACGCGGATCGGCGCGCCCGAAATGGCCGTGCTCGCGAACGCAGGCCGCCCCAAGGTCGCCGTCGCGGCCCTGCCGCGGGTCGCCGTGATCTCCACCGGCGACGAGCTCGTCGACGTCGGCGAGCCGCTCGCGCCCTACCAGATCCGCTCGACCAACGACCGCGCGCTGGAGGCGGGCCTCGCGCGCGAGCGCCTGGCGTTGGTCACCCGCACGCGCCTCCCGGACGACGGCGCCGCGCTCGCGGACGCGATCGCGCGGCTCGACGAAACCGCAGACGCGCTGATCCTCTCCGGCGGAGTGTCCATGGGGCAATTCGATCTCGTGCCGGGCGTGCTGCAGAGCCTCGGCGCGAAGCTCGTGTTCCATCGGATACGGCAGCGGCCGGGCAAGCCGATGTGGTTCGGACTGAGCGCGCGGGGCAAGCCGATCTTCGCGCTGCCCGGGAACCCGGTGTCTACGCTCGTCTGCGCGACCCGCTACATCATGCCCGCGCTGCGGCAGGCGCTCGGCGAGAGGCCCGGCGCGCCGGAGCTCGTCGCGCTCTCGGAGCCCTCAGAGGCGTCGCAGGAGCTCACCTACTTCATCCCCGTGAAGCTCGCGTCGTCCGCCGCCGGCGTGCTGCTCGCGGCGCCGCGCCCCACGAACACCTCCGGCGACTTCGTGGCGCTCGCGGGCACCGACGGCTTCGTCGAGCTACCGCCGCGCCGCGGCGACCATCCGCCCGGCACCGTAGCCCGCCTCTACCGCTGGTGAACGAAAAATAGGGACATGTTGGCTTTTTCGCGGGGTGTCGCCAGAAGCTGGTCACAACCATCCCGCGAAAAAGGCAACATGTCCCTATTTTTTTAGAACCAGAAGGAGACGAAGACCTGGAGGACGTTCGCGTCGAAGCCGTAGAGCGGCTCCGTGCCCGGCGTGATGGCGGTGTTGCGCAGGTCGCGGAAGTCTTGGTAGTCGAACAGCATGTGGTCGTAGATGACGTTGACGGTGCCGCGGTCGACGAACCGCCAGCCGCCGCGCACGATGTTGTAGCTCACGCCGAGCCGCACGGCTTGGCTCGTGAACGTGCTGAGCTCTTTGTCGCGCGCCATGAAGTTCTGGGACTGCGAGTACGGGAATAGATCGCTGTAGAAGTCGGACTTGGTCTGCGAGTAGCTGCGTAGGCTCGCGTCGATCACCCAGCCTGACTCGAGAGGATGCGTGTAACTGAGCTGGAACGTGTCCGCGGTCACCGCCCAGGTGTCGGAATATTTGCGGTATTCGCCGCTCACCGCGGCGCGCCACGGCAGGTAGTAGCGCAGCCGGATCGCCCCCGCGTCGCTGGTCTTCGTCCGCGGATAGAGCTCGCGCTCGTAGCTGTAGCCTTGCGGGCTCGTGGGATCGACGTAGCGGACCTGCCGATACGGATTGTTGAGGAATCCCTCGTCGGTGATCGTCTCGTACGACAGGCCGAGCAGCATATTCTTCGTGAGGATCTGCGACAGGCCGAGCCGATAGCTCTGCCGCTGCACCGTGTCGTGGAAGATCAGGTCGCCGCGGCGCGAGACCTCGTCGTTGCCGAGCGAGTAGCCGAGCGAGATCGTCGTCAAGTCGCCGAACATGTCCTGGGAGATGCCGAAACTGAACGTGTCGGCCGTGTAGTCGTTCTCCTTGCTGTTCGTGAAGTTGATGCCCATCAGCCAGCGGTCGTGCAAGTAGTCGACGCCGACCGAGTACTGTTTGCGCTCCTCTTTGTACGGGCTCGCCGTCGTGATCACGTCGATCGACGCGCTGTTGACCTTGTCGACGTAGTAGTTGGCCGACGCGGAGAACTTCTGGGCGAACTGCTTGCGCACCAGCACCGATGGCCCCTGAATCGTCACACCGCCGCCGTCGTAGGAGTGCAACAGCACGTCGGCGCGATCCTCGGGCAACACGCCCGAGCCCGCCTGCCGCGCGACGGCGACCAGCAACAGCGCCGGGAGGAGACTCGAAAGACGATTCACTCGGCGACCGCGCACGTCCTTTGCCCTCAGTTGCAGCCGCAGCCGCCGCCGGACGCGCCGGTGGCGCCGCGCGCGCCTTCGCGCGCTTCGCGAACGTGGTCGGTGTACGAAGTCGACACCGGGTCGCGGTCGAACGACATGATCGGGTCGGCCAGGTGGTCGCGCTCGTACGGCTTCACCCAGGGCTGGATGCTGCAGCCGCCAAGCACGAGTGCAAGCGCGACCGCCAGCGCGGCGCCCATCGCCTTGCTCCGCTTGTCGTCGTGCGTGGGGCGGTCGTGCATGGAGCTACTCCCGGAGCAGCGTGCGAACCTGATTCTGGTAGTCGGCCTCATAGCCCGGCTTGTAGCCGTGGTGGATGAAGCGCATCGTGCCGTCGCGCGCGACGAGCACCGTGGTGGGCATCGTCTGCACCTTGTAGAGCTTGCTGATCTCGTTCTTCGGGTCGAACAGCACCGGGAAGGTCACGGGACCCGTCTCCTGGATCCACTTCTTCGCGCCTTCCGGATTGTCCTCCACGTTGACGCCGAGCAGCGTGAACCCGAGCCCGTGGTACTTCTCGTAGATCTGCTCGAGAAGCGGCATCTCCTGGCGGCACGGGCCGCACCAGGTCGCCCAGAAATTCACCATGACGACCTGGCCCTTGTAATCGGAGAGCGACACGGTCTTTCCCTCGCGCGACTTCAGCGTGAAGCCGGGCGCGGGACCGGAGATCGTGGCGGCGAACGCCAACGACGCGACGAGACCACTCAGGATCAAGACCGAAAAAGCTCGCAACATGATCAAACCTCCGGCTATGGAAGAGGCTAAAAGAAAAACGTGAGGCCGATGTGAGCCTCGATGTTGTGCGCGGTCTTCTGCTGACCGAGCAGATCGATGTCGAAGATGTTGTCCTGAACGTCGGCGTGCACCGCCAGCCAATCGAGCGGCATGAGCCGCAATCCTATCCCGATGTTCACAGTAAACCTGTCGTCACCGGCAAACGTCGTCTTGCCCACGCCGCCGATCAGATAGGTCGCGGTGTTGAGCGCGCGATTCTTGCCAATAAAGCTCTCGCCGGGAAAGATGTTGTAGCCCAGCGACAAGTTATAGTATTTGTACTTACGCTCCGAATCTGTGAGCAACTGCGCAGCGCCGCTCAGGCGCTCGAAGCTCGTAAGCTGGGTGTCGGCCTGGCCCGCGCCGAGCTGGAGGAAGAACCCTTCCGTGATGTGGTATGCAAACGTGGCTCCCGCCACGCGGTTCACGCCGAAATCTTCGACGCTGATCTCGCCCGCGAAGATACCCACCTCGAAGTTCTCGGTGTCGATCTTCGCCTCCTTGATCTCGCGGCGGTCCACCTCGGGCTCGATGACCGGCGGTTGCACGGGCTCGTCGGCGCGCACGAGCCGATCACGGCCGCATCCCGTGAGGCTTGCAGCCGCGAGCGCTAGAAGAAGAAGGAGAAGCCTGCTTTCCATTCCCGTATTTCCTCGTTGTCGTTGCGGCTCGTGAACACGACGTAGGCCTTATACTCCGCGCGGAACACGAATCTGCGCGTGAGATAGGTGCGTACGCCGGCGCCAACGTGTGCCACCGAATCGGTGCGATCCACGGTCGCCACGAGCGTCGCCTTGGGCTCGGTATGGATCGCGCCCGCGCCGAGCGTGAAGTAGGGCGACGCGCGCCACTCGGGATACATCGTGTGCACGATGTTCACGTTCGCGAGCATGCTGTCGGAGAACCTGCCGAGCACCTGAGTCACCCAGAGCTCACCGGAGATGTTCTGGGTGAGATTGAACGCGCCGTACGTCGAGATCGCGTTCGCGCCGCCGAAGTCGCCGTAGAGCACGCCGACCTCCCAGCGCCTGGCCTGGTAGTCGTCGATGTTGAGGCCCGGCAAGTCGAACGGCTCGCCGTCGAGGTTGAGCGTGGTCTTGAGCTGCTGGCGATGCACCCAGCCCTCTTCGCCCCGCTCGATCTTCACCTTGAACCACTCGGTGCGCTGCATGAGCAGCTCCACCTGCTCGCCGCGCTCGGCGATGTAGAAGATCGGGTAGCCGCGCCCCGGCCCGGTGTGCAGCTCGATGAACGGGTCGTCGATCACGACTTCCCGATACACTTTTTCCGCGCGCGCTCCCGTCACGACGAACAGCAGGCACAGGGACAGGAGGAGCGGCGATCGGCGCATCTACATCACCGGCACATCGAATGGGTTGTTGTAGTACTGCGCACCGATGTCGAGCCACTCGGCGAGCATGCGGAGCTCGTCGAGCGTCAAATAGCCCGCGTGCGTGCCGCCGGCGTCGAACTTCGCGAAGAAGCGATTCGACGCGCGCGCGCCCGCGGAGCTCATCGACGGCGACACCGTCACCGGCGCAAAGATCGGATTGCCCATCGCGTCGACACCGATCTGCACCTGCCGAGGTTGCAGCGCGCCGTTCACGACCTGCAGCGCGTCATCGGCGAACAAGAGCTCGCGGTAGGAGTTGAACTGGTCGGGCTCGTCGGGCGACAGGCCGTCCGTCAGATCGAGATCGCCGGCCGGCACGGCCACCATCGCCGCCGCATTCGTCGGCGCGTGGCAGCCGCCTTGCGAGCAGGTCACGTCAACGGCATTCGCCATGCGCGGCGCCTTCCAGAGCGGATGGATGTGCTTCTCGTAGTTGATGACGATCCGGCAAAGCGGCGTCCAGGCCGCGAGGCAGTTCGTGTCGGTGACCGGCGCGTCCGTCGTGAGCTTAGCGTATTCATAGGAGAACGACGCGTCGGGCGTCCGCACCATCGGATTCGTCCAAGCGTCGCAGTAGAGCAGGTCGACGCTCGGATCGATCGCACGCTGCGGGCACACGAGATCTGCATCCGCCTGCGAAGACTCGATGCGCGTGCGAACCTCGGCCATCGTCTCGCCCACGTCGGGCGAGAACGTGCCGAGCGTGTTCGGGAACGGCACGCCGGTGCCGCTAGCGCCGGCCCACGCCGCCTTGAACGAGTCGCTGCGGCCGTGCGAGCGAGTGGGCTGCGGCGGAGTAGCCTGCGTCGTGTGGCAACCGTTGCACTTGAGCTCCTGGCCCGGCAACACCTGCAGCCAGTTCTGGTGACGCTGCGAGATCCGCCGGCCGTTCTGATCGAGCACGCTCACGGCCAACGGCACGCGCGCCGGAACCTTCACGCGCACGGACCCGTCGGGCTCGATCGGCGCGTAGCCCAAGATCTCGCGCATGCCCTGCTGGATGTTCGGGCCGAACGCCGTGTTGTTCAGGTCGACGATGTCGTCGTCCGGGATAGACACCGCCTTCTCGATGCGCAGGAACCGGGCGGGGCGCTGGGTCGCCGCCGTCAACTGCGGATCGGCGAGCGCCGCGACGTTCACGGAGGCGGCACCGTCGATGTCGTAGACGCTGCGGATGTTGAGGATGCCGACGCCCTCGGCAACGAGATCGGGATCGAGGTCCGCCGGGGCAACCTTGTCGGGGATCGACTGCGGATTCGTGCGCGGCTGCGCGGCTACGACGTCGCCGATCAGCACGCCTTCCTGGCCGATCACGATCGGCAGCTGCGTCTGCGTCGCCGGATCGTACATCCAGACTCCGTAGAGCGGCGGCGCGGCCTCGGCCGCCGGATCGGCGAGCTTGGCGTCCGTGCACGGCACGAATATCAGCTTGGTCGGATCGTTGGGGAATGCCGGGTCCTGCTCCTGTAGCCGGCAAATCGCCCAGCTCACGAGCACGCGACCCGTGCCGTCCCACAACGGGAACGCCGAGCTGAACCGGCCGCCCTTCGACGGCGGACCGTCGGTGCGCACGTCGTTCGGCGTCGCCGCCGTTTGCGCCGGACCCGTCATGCCGGGGAACGTGGAGATCGGTTGCGTGTTCTCGACGTAGGTCTTCGTGTCGATGATCGTAATCGCACCGCCGAGCTCCGTCTGGTCGAACGGCCGCACCACCGCCATGACCTTGCCGTCGCGCATCTCGCGCGCGTCGACGAATTGCACTTGGCTCCCGTTGGTGCCCGTGAGATGGCTCTCGGCGCCGTACATGAGCTCGAGGTCGGTGCCGTCGGGATTCATCTGATATAGATGAATGCCGTTGACGCCGCCGGCGTGGTCCCAACGGCTGAACATGATCTTGCCGTCGTCGAGCACGACGGGGTCGTAGTCGTTGCTCTGGTTGTACGACACCTGGTGGAGGTTGTTGCCGTCGGGATCCATGACGTGCAGCACGAACGCGGGACGGTTGCGGTTCTCGTCCATCGCCTCGAACTGCGGCTTGCCCTCGTCGAGCAGGATCGCCTTCGACTGCGCCTGCCGCGTCGACGCGAAGATGATTCGGCCGTCGGGCAAGTAGTGCGGGCTCATGTCGTTGCCCGCTTCGGCTTTGATGTCGGACTCGATGATGCGCCGCAGCTTGTCCGTAGGGAGGTCGTACTCCCAGATCTTCCAGGTCGGCTGATCCTCGTCGTCGGCGCCCGGATCGCACGGTCCGCGCATCGCGAAAAGGATCTTCTTGCCGTCGACCGAGATCTCGACGCCCTGAACGTCGCCCATCCCTTCGGTTTCGCCGATGGTGAGGTTCTTCTCCGCCGCCGTAGCCGAGGCGCGGGCGCGCAGATAGAGATCGGTGCCGATGTTACAGCGCTGCAGGTTGCGCAGATCCGTGCTCTGCTGCAGCGCCATGTCCTCGTCGAGCAACGGGCCCTTGGTGTAGGCGATCGCAAAGTCCGGCGCAGCCGGGTCGGGCTGCTGGCCCTGTCCGACGCCGACGCTGCCGTCGCCGCCGCCGCACGCCGCGAGCAGCACCGAGGCGATCGTCACCGCGACCGCCGGCGCAAGCTTGCGTACCGCGTCAATCACCACATCGCTCCATGCGTTAGCACTCATCGGACTTCCCTCTCGCAATGAGATCACTGCGTAATTAATGCTTGCGAGCGTCAACGGCAAACTCCGAACGAGCGCGCCCCACGACACGAACGCGTGCCGTGCGGGCGTTCCATAATGCTTCGCCGTACCGAAAATCGATGCGACGTAATCTCGATGACCCGCAGATCATGGGCATCGACCCTCGCACCTGCCGTTAACGCGATCACAGAACTCTTCCTGCCACCCAGCGTTACGAAAGTGTGAACCGCTTCTCCGTGCGAAGTTCTCGCACCCCCGCAACGCTGCCGAGACTTCACTAAATTCCATCTTGTGTTACGTCGCCGCAGCAAAACTGCGAACCAATCACCGCGCGCAGCTTACATGCCGGATACCCTGCAACCGAAACCGTCGCCATTTTGAGACGTCTGTGATTTCCCACATTACGCAGCGATTTTTTTTGTGGTGTAGTGCGGCCCGCGTTCGAGGTGTGCCTTTCGGCCAACAGGTGTGACGACGATGAGCAGCAGGATTCAGTGGACCTCTCCGCGAGTCGACTTTCGCAGTCACCGCTTCGTATGGTGGTTGTTCGTCGCGACCGCGATGCTCGTGTGCGGCGTGTCGGTCGCGTTGGCCGGCCCGCGCGAACAGGCCGAGCGCATTCATGACCGGCTGGCCGGCGTGCCGCCGAGCGACGCCGTGCTCACCAGCATGACGACCGCGATCCAGGGCGATCCCAACAGCGGACCGATCGCCGCGGCCAACATTGCGATGGCGAACCCGAACTTCTACGCCGTCACCCTCAAGAATCTCGCCGCGCCGTGGACGAACCGCGACCAGTCGGTGTTCGTTCCCCTCAACGACTACATCGCGCTCGTGATGGGCATGGTGCGCGACGACGTGCCGTTCAATCAGATCTTGACGGGCGACCTGCTGTACGTCGCCCCTGGCGTGAGCCCGCCGGCGAGCGCGACGAGCAACGATCACTTCGCGGCGCTCGAGCAACGGATGCGGCAGCCCGCGTTCAATCAGAGCGAGCTCCAGCAGACGACGCAGTCGGGCATCTACGGCACGCCGTCGGCCGCGACGGCCGGCGCGATCACGACGCGCGCCGCGTCCGAGGCGTTCTTCATCGCGGGCACGAACCGCGCGATGTTCCGCTTCACGCTGATCAACCACCTGTGCGAGGACATGGAGCAGGTGCACGACACGAGCATCATCCCGGACCGGATTCGCCAGGATGTGTCCCGCAGCCCGGGCGGCGATAGCCGCGTGTTCCTGAACAACTGCATCGGCTGCCACGCGGGCATGGACCCGCTCGCGCAGGCGTTCGCCTACTACAACTTCAACTCCACGTCCGGCCGCATGGAGTACACGGCGGGAACCGTCCAGCCGAAGTACTTCAACAACAACCTGACGTTCCCCGACGGCTTCATCACGCCGGACGACTCGTGGAACAACCACTGGCGGCAGGGCCAGAACGCGTTGATCGGCTGGAACACCAATTTGTCCGCGACGGGTAACGGCGCGAAGTCGCTCGGAGCGGAGCTCGCCGGCACGCAGGCGTTCGCGCAGTGCCAGGTCAAGAAGGTCTTCAAGGCGGTCTGCTTGCGCGCGCCCGGCGACTCCGCCGACCGCGCGAAGGTCGATCAGATGACCACGAGCTTCGTCGGCGGCGGCTATCAGATGAAGCCGCTGTTCGCCGAGTCCGCCAAGTATTGCATGGGCCAGTAGCTCAAGGGTTCAGGGAGTCAGAACGATGTCGTACGCAACTTGGGTCGGCCTCAATCTACGTCCTGCAATTGCGGCACTCCCGCCATCCATGGCGGTCGGGTCGCAAGGGACGACCGGTTACGGTTCCGCAGCGCACGTCTTCGGCGCCGGCCTGCTCCTCGCGGCCGTCGCGGCTCTCTCCGCCTGCAGCGGCGGCAGCGGCGCGGACGTCCAGGCGAACCCGGCTACCGGCGGCGGTCCGACGGGATCGACCTACAACGGCCCGGCGCCGGCAACCGCCGACGTGCAGGCCTTCAAGATCAACCTTTGGGAAAACATCCGCGGCAAGAACCGTTGCGGCACCTGCCATAGCGAGTCGGGCGGTCAGACGCCGATGTTCGCGCGCAGCGACGACGTGAACCTGGCGTACGCCGCCGCGAACGGCGTCGTCACGCTGCCTTCGCCGAAAGACTCGAAGATGGTCATGAAGGTCGGCGGCGGCCACAACTGCTGGCTCGCCAGCAACGCGGTTTGCGGCGACATCTTGACCACCTGGGTCACGAACTGGGCCGGCGAGCTCGTGCAGTCGAGCGGCCGCAAGATCGAGCTCGAGCCGCCGGTCGCGCACGACCCCGGCCAGAGCCGCAACTTCCCGCCGAGCGACGCAGCGTTCGCGAGCACCGTGTATCCGGTGGTCTCGCAGTTCTGCTCGCAGTGCCACTCGTCCGGCTCGGCGGTGAAGCAGCAGCCGTTCTTCGCGGAAGGCCCGTCGTCGGACCCCGACGCCGTCGCCAGCGCGTACGAGGCCGCCAAGGCGAAGATGGATCTCGACGATCCCGCGAACTCGCGCTTCGTGCTGCGGCTTCGCAACGAGTTCCACAACTGCTGGGTCACGCAGCAGGGCGGCGCGCCGGATTGCGTCGGCAGCTCGCAGCGGATGCAAGATGCGATCGCGGCGTTCGCCGCCCAAGTGCCGCTGACCCAGGTCGACCCGGCCTTGATCAAGAGCAAGGCGCTCACGCTCTACGAGGGTACGGTCGCGTCGGGCGGCAATCGCTACGAGACGAGCATCATCGCTCTGTACGAGTTCAAGAGCGGCGCAGACTGCGGCGACTCGATCACCGGCGCTTGCGCGACGGCGTTCGACACGAGCGCGGTCGATCCCGCCATGGACCTCCATCTCTCCGGCAACGTGAAGTGGCAGGGCGGCTGGGGCTTGAACTTCCTCGGCGGCAAGGCGCAGGCGTCGACCGCCGCGAGCTCGAAGCTCCGCACCTTGATCAACGCCACCGGCGAGTACTCGATCGAGGCGTGGGTCGCGCCCGGCAACGTGGTGCAGGAAGACATGCGCATCGTGAGCTATTCGGGCGGTCTCACGTCGAGGAACTTCAACCTCGGCCAGACGATGTACAACTACGACTTCTTCAACCGTAGCAACAAGACCAACCAGAACGGCGATCCGCAGCTGTCGACGCCCGACGCGGCCGAGGTGCTGCAGGCGACGCTCCAGCACGTGGTCGTTACGTTCGACCCGGTGCTCGGCCGCAAGATCTACGTGAACGGCGAGCTCGCCGCGTCGCAAGATCCCGCGCCCGGCGGCACGCTGGTCGACTGGGACGACACGTTCGCGTTCGTGCTCGGCAACGAGGTCTCGGGCAACCGCAACTGGGCGGGCGTGATCCGGCTCGTCGCGGTCTACAACCGCACGCTGACGCAGGCGCAGATCCAGCAGAACTTCGATGCCGGCGTCGGCGAGAAATTCTTTCTCATGTTCAACGTGTCGCACCTGACGACGGTGCCGCAGAGCTACGTCGTGTTCGAGGCGCAGCAGTACGACAGCTACTCGTACCTGTTCCGCGCGCCGTTCTTCATCAGCCTCGACGGCGCGGCGACGCCGGACAACATCGACATCAAGGGCATCCGCGTCGGCCTGAACGGAGCGGAATCGCACGTCGGCCAGTCGTACGCGAACACGAGCACGAAGATCTCGAGCCTCTCGTACACCAAGGACACGGGCCAGACCCTCGCCACGCTCGGCGCGGTGCTGCCGCTCGAGAAGGGTCCGAAGGCGGACGAGTTCTTCCTCACGTTCGACACGTTCGGCACGAACACCTTCTCGCGCCCGCCGCCGGCCACGCCGGATACGCCAACGCCGACCGACTTGGCGCCGGCGTCCGCGATCGGCGTGCGCACGTTCGACGAGATCAGCGCGACGATGTCGGTGATCACCGGCGTGAGCCAGCTCGATGCGGGCGTGAAGGCCGCGTTCGACGAGGTGCGGCAATCGTTGCCGGCCACCGAGTCGATCGAGGGGTTCCTGTCGTCCCACCAAGCCGCGATCGCGCAACTCTCGACCGAGTATTGCAACTCGATGGTCAACGACATGGTGGCGAACCCGACTTTGGCGGCGCAGCGCTTCCCCGGCTTCCCGTTCACGGCGGGCACGGCCGCCGCATGGCCCGCGGCGGGCTCGCCGACCGAAGATCTGTTCTTCGATCCGCTGCTCAATCCCGAGCTAGGCACGGCCGCGCCGATCGGCACGGCGCCCGACCGCGCCGCGGTGAAGGCCGAGCTCACGGCGCTCGTGCACGGCGGTCACTCGCGGCCGGGCCTCGTGAACATGGCAGCGACGGATGCCGCCCGGACCCAGGCGATCGCGAAGGGCGTGTGTGCCGCAGTCGTCGGCAACGCCGCCGCCCTGATCCAATAAAGTCGTTCAGTGAGAACGTTGGCTCGAATTCAGGATAGAGGTTAGACGTATGTTGATCAGAGTCAAACGCAAGCTTCGGCATCCGGACGCGCCGCAACGGCACGAGTCCCATCGCCGTCCCATGACGCGAAGGGAGCTCATCGGGCAAGGCTTTCTGCAGGGCGGCGCGATGGTGCTCGGCGGCGGCCTGCTCAGCTTGTTTGCGAATCCGCGCACGGCCCAAGCGCAGCTCGCGACCGACTTGCAGGCGCTTCTCGGGGCCTGCGGGATCAACAACGTCGGCACCCGAATCCCGTTCATTTGTTTCGACCTCGCAGGCGGCTGCAACATGGCCGGCTCGAATGTGCTGGTCGGCAAGCAGAACGGCCAGCTCGACGTGCTCTCGACCGCGGGCTACAGCAAGCTCGGCTTGCCGGGCGACCAAATCCCGGGCGTCGCAGAAGCAGCCGCGAGCGCCACGGGCACCAGCAACGGCGATCACACCGACACGAGCCTCGGGCTCGGCTTCCACAGCGACAGCGCGTTCCTGCGCGGCATGTACGGGAGCCTCAAGACGCCGGGCATCGGCGCGAACATCAACGGCGCCGTGATCCCGGCCCGCTCCGAGAACGACACGGGCAACAATCCGCACAACCCGCTCTACGGCATCCAGCGCACGGGCGCCGACGGCTCGATCGTCACGTTGATCGGCACCCAGAACACCGCCTCGGGCGGTAACTCGATGGCGCCGCTCATGATGGTCAATCCGGAGTTTCAGCCTACGAAGGTCGACCGGCCGAGCGACGTGACGGGCCTCATCGGCTCGAGCGACCGGCCGAAGCGGCTCTCCCACGAGGACGAGGTCGTCGTCATGGAGACCATCTATCGGCTCAGTGAGCAGAAGATGGGCAAAGTCGCGACCGGCTTGAACTTTCCCGACCCGAACAAGGTGCCGCTCACGCGCGACGAGGTCGTCGAGCAACTGGTGAAGTGCGGCTACTTGGGCTCGGCCTACGTCTCGGAAAAGTTCGGCGATCTCGTGCTCGACCCGGCGAAGGACCCGAACATCGTCGGCGCGACCGGCATCTTCACGGATGCCGAGTTCAACACGGGCACGGACAGCGGCGAGTTCCGCAAGACCGCTTCGGTGATGAAGATGGTCATCGACGGCTACGCGGGCGCGGGCTGCATCACCATGGGCGGATACGACTACCACGGCGGCAAGCGCGCGGAAGGCGAGACGAAGGACTTCCGCGCGGGACGCTGCATGGGAGCGGTTCTCGAGTACGCCGCGCGCATGGCCCGGCCGGTCATGATGTACGTGTTCAGCGACGGCTCGCTCTCGAGCAACGGCGTCGTCGACAGCTCCGCCGCGGGGCGCGGCAAGGGCGAGTGGACGAGCGACAACCAGGATACTGCGTCGCCGTTCTTCCTCGTATACAACCCGACCGGACGCGCGCAGCTGCTCGCGACGTCGGGACTCACGGCCGCGCAACACCAGCAGATCGGCTACTTCTCGGCCGACGGCAACGTGACTCGCTCGGGCACGCCCGGCGCGAACAACGTGAACCTGCTCGTCGAGATGGTGCTGCTGAACTACCTGGCGCTGCACGGCGATCAGAACCAGTTCGCGACGATGTTCCCGAATCACGGCCTCGGCGATCCCGCGAGCCTCGACAGGCTCACCGCGTTCGCGCCGATCATCTAGGGCACGCGTAAAGGCTTCTCTCGACTCGAAACGGTTTCTCCCTCCTGCGCGGCGCGCGCCGGCCATGAAAGGCCGGCGACCGCCGCGTTCTTTTGTCCGCGCGTTGCCGCCTCGCTCCACCGCCGCCCGCCAGGGATGGCGGAAGTGCGGCGATTGCAGGAGCACAATCGCCACCTGTAGAGTTTGCGCAGCCGACGCGGCGCCATGAAAGACTTGAACCGGTGATCGATCTCGAGCTGCTCGCCTGCCCGCGCTGCGACCGCGCGCTCGAACGCGCGAGCGACGCGCTCGCCTGCTCCGGTTGCCGCATCGACTTCCCGAGCGTGGCGGGGATCCCGTGGCTGTTCGCGGAGCCCGGCGCGGCGCTCGAGGAATGGCGCGGCCGCCTGCGCTTCTCTCTCCAGCGCGTGGACCGCGACTCGGAGCAACTGCGCGCCGCGCTCGCGCGCGACGACTTGCGGCCCGCGACGCGCGCGCGTCTCGCCCACCTCGCAGCGGCCACCGACGACCACGGCAAGCGGCTGCGCTCGCTGCTCGAGCCGCTCGACCTCGAAGGGCACGCCGCGGCCTACGCCACGCAGCTCGCGCTGCGCACGCGGCTGCCCCCCGACCAAGGCCTCACGACCTACTACGCGAACGTCCACCGCGATTGGGCGTGGGGAGACGAGGAGAACGCCGTGTCGGCGGCGATCGTGGACGGCCTGCTCGCGGACGCCGCGCCGAAGCGCGTGCTCGTGCTCGGCTCGGGCGCCGGACGGCTCGCGTACGACCTGCACCGGCGCCGCGCACCTGCGACCACGGTTGCGCTCGACTTCAATCCGCTGCTGGTGCTGCTCGCCGAGCAGATCGCGCGGGGCGCGCGCGTGGAGCTCTACGAGTTTCCGCTGGCGCCGCGCGGAGTCGCGGAGCAGGCCGTGCTGCGCACCCTCGCCGCGCCGTCACCGGCGCCGCCGGGGCTCGAGCACGTGCTCGCCGACGCGCACCGGCCGCCGTTTCGCCGGGGCGTGTTCGACACGGTGGTCACGCCTTGGCTCGTCGACGTCCTGCCCGAGCCGTTCGACACGCTGTGCGCACGCGTGAACGCGCTGCTCGAGGACGGCGGCCGCTGGCTCGACTTCGGGTCGTTGAGCTTCCACGACCCCGATCCGGCCGCCCGCTTCGGCGTTGACGAGTGCGTCGCGGCGCTCGAGGACAACGGCTTCGGCGCGATCGCCGTCGAAGAGCATGAGATCCCGTATATGTGCTCGCCCGCGAGCCGCAACGGGCGGCGCGAACGCGTGGTCGCGTGGCGCGCCGTGAAGCAGCGCGACGTAAAGAACGTGCCGCGCCATTACGCGCTGCCGGACTGGATCGTGCGCGGCACCGAGCCCGTGCCGCTCACCGAGTCGTTCCAGGTGCAGGCGCTATCGACGCGGATTCACGCGTTCATCATGTCGCTGATCGACGGGCGACGCTCGCTCAAGGACATGGCGAAGCTCATCGTCGAGCAACGGCTGATGAGCGCCGCCGAAGCGGAGCCCGCGGTGCGCTCGTTTCTCATCAAGATGCACGACGACAGCCGCCGCGGCACCACGTACTAGGAGTCCGGGCGGCAGAAGCCGCACGGACTCCCGGGCCTTACGCCGGCACGCTCAAGTGCGCCGGCACGTTCAGTGTGTGATCGTGAAGAACCAGGTGCCGATCAGCGGCCCTCGCGGCCGACGCCCGTTCGCCGGCGGAGCCGCGCCCGGCGCCGGCGCCGGAGCAGGAGCGTATTCCGGGGCGAACACATACGCCACGTGCTTCGCGGGATCGACCGCTATGGTCTTTCCGCCCGCCATCGTCGCAACAGTGGCGACCACCGTGTATTTGTCGGCGGAATCTTGATGCACCACGGTCACGTTGCCGTCGCGGCCGGCGGGAATGTAGATCAGCTTCTCCGCCGCGTCCCAGCCGAGCGCGTCCACGCCCTCGCCGTTCGCGATCTTCGCCACGACCTTTCCCGCCACCGCGTCGACGACCACCGACGTGCCGCTGCAGCCGGAAAAGATCCGCTTCGACGCCTTGTCGTAGGCGATTCCCGTGGGACCCTCGCACGGCGCGATCGGCCACGAAGCGAGCACCTTCATGGTCTTCGCGTCGATCACTTGAATCGTGTTCTTGCTCTCGTTGTTGACGAACAGCCGGCCGGCCCCGTCGCTTGCCGCGCCTTCGGGAGCATCATCCTCGAGCTCCGCGGTGCCGGTGATGTTGCCGGTGTTGGGGTCGACGGCCACGGCGGTGCCTACGGGGCGGCTGTGATTCGTCAGGATCACGCGATCGATGGAGTCGTCGTACATGATTCCATCCAGCCCCCCGGCGGCGATCGGGATCTTCTTGATCGGGGCGAGGGTCTTGAGATCGAACATGGTCAACGTCGAATCGCCTCGATTCGTCGTGAACCCGTGATCCCACTTGGGGACCAGCGCAACGCCGTGGACCCCCTGCGTGTCGGGGATGTCGCCCAAGACTTTGCCGGTGGCTCCGTCGACGACCATGAAGTGCGTTTCCCGCGAGACGAACACCCGGTTACCGCCCGGCTCCGCCACTATGTAGTCGTGGCCGCCCTCGCCGCCGACGCTGACTTTGCTGACTTTGAAGGTCTGAGCCTGCGCGGCGCCAGGCGAGCCCAGCGACACGGCGGCCGCGAGCGCGGCGCCGACAAGTACGCACGTCTTCATGAAGTTTTTCCCCCGTGTGAATGCCCGGAGCGCAGGTGTTTCGTCTACCAGTCGATCCGGACGGACAATACGCGTTGTGAGACGGCAAGTCTTCGCTTTATCGGTCGCCCCCCCGGGGGCGTCAGCGCTTGCTCGCCGCGAGGGTCACCTGCAGCTCGGCGAGAATCGACAACGCGATCGACTCCGGCGAGTCGGCGCCGATGTCGATGCCCACCGGCCCCCTGAGCCGCGCGCGCAATTGCGGCGCGACGTCGTCGAGCTCGGCGACCAAACGCTCGCGCCGCGCGCGCGGCCCGAGAACGCCGAGATAGCGCGCGCGCGTAGCCGCGAGCTGCGCGAGGTATTTGCGGTCGGTCGCGAGATGGTGGCTCATCACGACGATCGCGTCGAAGTCGTCGACCATAACCGAGCTCGCGAGCGCGGCGGGATCGACGAGCAGCGCGCGGTCCGCGCGCGGAAAGCCGCCGCGCGCGAGGTAGGCCGGGCGGTGATCCGCAACCGTGACGAACCAGCCGAGCTCGGCCGCCATCGCGACGAGGGGCACGGCGTCGAGACCCGCACCGAGCACTAGCAGCTTCGGGATCGGCCGGAGCGGCGCGCAGAGGATGCTCGCGCCCTCCTCCACCACGACTCGCGCACTGCCCGCCGCGAGCACCGAACGCGTGCGCTCCGCAAGGCGCTCGGCGTCGCGCGGCGCGAAGCCCCAGGCCTCGTGGGACGCGGCGCGGCTGATCACCGTCGCTCCCGCGGAGATCTGCGCGTTCGAGCTCTCGACCACCGTCGCGATTCCGGCGCGCTCACCGCCGGCCAGGCAGCCCGCGATCGCCGCGAAGGGTTGGTAGTCGCGCTCGCGCCGCAGCGGCTGGAGGAACACGCGCAAGAGACCGTTGCAGCCGACGCCCAAGCCCCAGACCTCGTCGACCTCGTCGCGCAAGTCGTAGGTCACGGCCGCGGCGGCGTCGCTCGCCAGTACCGCGCGCGAGCGCTCGGCGAGGTCACCTTCGAGGCAGCCGCCGCTCACGAGCCCGCGATAGTCGCCGTTGCCCGCGATCAGGATCCGATGGCCCGCCTTGCTGTACGTCGAGCCTAGCGTGTCGTAAACCGTCGCGAGCACGAGCGGCTCGCCGCGCGCGCGCCAAGTGTCGAAGTATTCGAGAATCTGTCGGACGCTCATTCGGGGGCCTCGGCCGATCGGCGCTAAATATGCCAGCCGCCGCTCGGTTGCACCACCTCGCAGGTAAGTCATAGACTGCCGAGCCTCGACGCGAACGGCGGCCCCGCCGAGTGTTGGAAGGAAAACCCGTGAGCCCATCGAGCAAATCTCGAGCGCGAGGGAAGCGCGCAATCGACAAGCCTAGCCGGGAGGAAGCCGAGGCCGCCGTGCGCGTGCTGCTGCGCTGGGTGGGCGACGATCCCGACCGCGAAGGGCTCGTCGGCACGCCGGGACGCGTCGTCCGCGCCTACGAAGACTGGTTCAGCGGCTACGCAGACGACCCGGTCGAGTTCCTGCGCCGCACCTTTCACGAGGTCGACGGCTATGACGAGATGGTCGTGCTGCGCGACATCAGCTTCGAGTCGCACTGCGAGCATCACATGGCGCCGATCATCGGCAAGGTGCACATCGGCTACCTGCCGGATCGCAAGGTCGTCGGCATCAGCAAGCTCGCGCGCGTGGTCGAGACGTTCGCGCGACGGCTCCAGGTGCAGGAGACGCTCACCGCGCAAATCGCGCATTGCATCCAAGGCGTGCTCAAGCCGCGCGGCGTGGGCGTCGTCGTGGAAGGCGTGCACCAGTGCATGACCACGCGCGGCGTGCACAAGGCGGGCGTGGCGATGATCACGAGCCAACTCCTCGGGCACTTCCGTTCCGACCCCCGCACGCGCGCGGAATTCCTCACGATGATCGGCCGCCCCGGCGGCCCGCATTAAATAGGGACATGTTGGATTTTCGGGGCGTGTCTCCCTTGGGCCGCTAGCGTCAACGGGGCGGCGGCCGCACCTCGAAGGGTATTCCCGAGACACGCCGGAAGAGCCCCTGCGGCTCCTCGCGGCACATCCGACCGCCATGGATGGCGGGAGTGCCGCAATTGCAGGATGCAAATTGCGGCCCTGTGCCGCGACGGTCTCGGGAAGCCCGTTCGAGGTACGTCCGCCGCCGCTACCCACATCGCACGGCCCAAGTGGAGACACGCCCCGAAAATCCAACATGTCCCCACTTTTTTCCAGGCTCTACACTAGGACATGGCTCGCGATCGGCCTTGGTTGTTCGATGAGGGGCATCCGGCGGTGCCGGAGGTCGACGCGGCGATTGCGGCGAGGTGGCTCGCGGATGAGACGGCAACGGTGCGCGAGCTCGCCGCGCGTGCGGCGCTCGACCCCGAGCGGAACGCGCGCGTCCGAGAGCAGTCGGCGTCGCTCGTCGCGGCGATCCGGGCGAGGCAGCGGCGCGCCGGCGGCGTGGACGCGCTGCTCGGCGAGTACGATCTGTCGTCGGCCGAGGGCATCGTGCTCATGTGCCTCGCCGAGGCGCTGCTCAGGATTCCCGACGCCGCGACGGCCGACCGGCTGATCGCCGACAAGCTCGGATCGGCCGATTGGGAGGCCCACCTCGGCGCGAGCGAGTCGCTGTTCGTCAACGCGTCGACCTGGGCGCTGCTCCTGACCGGCCGGATAGTGGGGGCCGCCGACGTTGCCGAGCCGCCCGGCCCGTTCTTCGCGCGGCTCGTCGAGCGGCTCGGTGAGCCCGTGGTCCGCGCGGCGCTCAAGCAAGCGATGCGGATCCTGGGGCAGCAGTTCGTCATGGGCGAAACGATCGACGCGGCGTTGGCGCGCGCCGCCGCCGCTCCGCAATTCGACTATTCGTTCGACATGCTCGGCGAGGCAGCCCTCACCGCGGCCGACGCCGAGCGCTATCTCGCGGCGTATGCCGCCGCCATCGACGCCGTCGGGCGCAGCTTGCTGCGGGGGGACGGGGCGGCGGCGAGCATTTCGGTGAAGCTCTCCGCGCTCTGCCCACGATACGAGCCCGCGCAGGGCGCGCGCGCGTCGCGCGAGCTCGCCGCGCGCTTGCTCGAGCTCGCGACGCGGGCCGCCGCGGTGAACGTCGAGCTCACGGTCGACGCGGAGGAAGCCGACCGGCTCGAACTCTCGCTCGCGATCTTCGGCCGGGTGCTCGCCGACCCGCGCCTCGGCGGCTACGAAGGGCTCGGTCTCGCCGTGCAGGCGTATCAGAAGCGCGCGCTGCCCGTGCTCGCCTGGCTCGAGCGGCTGGCGCGGGCCGGCCGCGCCGGCAATCTGCTCGTCATCCCCGTGCGACTCGTGAAGGGCGCGTATTGGGACAGCGAGGTCAAACACGCGCAGGAGCTCGGCCTCGACGGCTACCCGGTGTTCACTCGCAAGAGCAACACCGACGTGTCCTACCTCGCGTGCGCGAAGGCGTTGCTCTCCGAGCACACGCACCTACGGCCGCAATTCGCGACCCACAACGCGCACACCGTCGCGTGGATTCTCGAGGTGGGCGCGCAGCGCACGTTCGAGTTCCAGCGCCTGCACGGCATGGGCGAGGAGCTCTACGGCGAGCTGCTCGGGCGTGCGAGCTTCGGGCGGCGCTGCCGCGTCTACGCGCCGGTGGGGAGCCACGCGCATCTCTTGCCCTACCTCGTTCGACGGCTGTTGGAGAACGGCGCCAACACGTCGTTCGTCAATCGACTCGTGCACGCGGACTCGCCGCCTGACTCGATCGTCGCCGATCCGCTCGCGCAGGCGAGCGCGGCGGACGACCTGTCGCACCCACGGATCCCGCCGCCGCGCGCGCTGTTCGCGCCCGAGCGCGCGAACTCGCGCGGGTACAACCTTGCGGACGCCCGCGAGCAGCGCGCGCTCTCGCACGCGCTCCGCGCCACGACGCCGGGCGCGTGGGTCGCGGCGCCGCGCGTCGCGGGCCGCGACCGCGACGGTGACGCAAGGCCCAGCCGCGACCCCGCGGACGTGAGCCGCGTCGTCGGCACGGTGCGCTACTCCGACGCCGCGACGGCCCGCGCAGCCCTCGAAGCCGCGAGCGCCTTCCAGCCCGCTTGGAACGCCGTGCCGGTGGAGCAACGCGCGCAGACGCTGCGCGCGGCCGCGGATCTCTTCGAGGCCGACGCGGCGGAGCTCGCGGCGCGCTGCATCGTCGAGACGGGCCGCACGGTACCCGACGCGCTCGCCGAGGTGCGCGAAGCGGTGGACTTGTTGCGCTACTACGCGGCGCAAGCCGTCCGCCACCTCGCCGTGCCGACGGTGCTACCCGGCCCCACGGGGGAGCGCAACGAGCTCCGGCTCGTGGGCCGCGGCGTGTTCGTCTGCATCAGCCCGTGGAACTTCCCGCTGGCGATCTTCAGCGGCCAGATCGCCGCCGCGCTCGCGGCCGGCAACACGGTGATCGCGAAACCGGCGGAGCAAGGGTCGCTCGTCGCGGCGCACGCGGTGCGCCTGCTCGGGCGTGCGGGCATACCGGACGGCGCGCTCCAGTTCCTCCCGGGCGACGGCCGTGCGATTGGCGAAGTCTTGCTGCACAACCCGCGCGTGGCGGGCGTGGTGTTCACGGGCTCCGTCGAGACCGCGCAGTCGATCTCACGGACGCTCGCGAACCGGCCCGGCCCGCTCGCGACGTTCATCGCCGAGACCGGCGGCATCAACGCCATGATCGTCGACAGCTCCGCGCTGCCCGAGCAGGTGGTGCGCGACGCCGCGCAGTCGGCGTTCAACAGCGCGGGCCAGCGCTGCTCGGCCCTGCGCCTGCTCTGCCTGCAAGAGGACACCGCGGACGATGTGCTGCGGCTGCTCACCGGGTGGATGGACGAGCTCGTGATCGGCAACCCTGCCGTGCTGGCGACCGACGTGGGCCCGGTGATCGACTCCGACGCGCGTGCGCTGCTGGCCGACTGGGTGGACGCGCATCGCGCGGCCGTGCTGCATCGCTGCCGCCTCGGCGCGGAGCACGAGCGCGGCATCTTCTTTCCGCCGACCGTGATCGCGCTCGATCGCGTGGCAGACCTCACGCGCGAGGTGTTCGGGCCGGTGCTGCACGTCGTTCGTTATCGCGCGCGCCACACGGAGCAGCTCGTCGACGAGATCAACGGATTGGGCTACGGCTTGACGCTCGGCGTGCATACGCGCATCGACTCGTTCGCGCGGCGCGTCGCCGCAGGCGCGCGGGCGGGCAACGTCTACGTCAACCGCAACATGATCGGCGCGCAGGTGGGCGTGCAGCCGTTCGGCGGGATGGGCCTGTCGGGCACCGGGCCGAAGGCGGGTGGGCCGCACTACGTGCCGCGGTTCGCCGTGGAGCAGACCGTTACGACAAATACGGCGGCCGTCGGCGGCAACGCCACGCTGCTATCGCTCGCCCCGGAAATCGGCTCCGTGCCGCGCGTTTCGACATAAACGGTTCGACATAAAGCCGGCGCAAGGACTGCCGCACCCGCGCCAGCAACTGACGCCGCGCGTCAGCTGCGCTCAACATAACGCGACGAAAAGCCCCGGAACCCGCGTCGGCGCTCAGTGGCACGGCTCTTGCTCTACTTTGACATGCTAACGACGTGCGCTCGAGTGCTAGGAGTCGAGATGGACGTTCGAATCGTGTGCGCGCTGCCGCCCTTGAGCTATCCGGAGCAAGACTACGTCCGGGTGCATACCTGCGCCGACCCCGCGGACGACACGGTGACGTTGGCGACGATCGAACGGATCGTCGACAAGACCAACGTCGAGGAGGACGCGCCGGTCCGCAAGCGCATCAAGACGCTGATCATGCGTCAACCGATGTCGCCGGATGAGGCGCTCGGCCTTGCCAGACGCTACGCCGAGCGCAAGAAAATCCCCGTCGTCTACGCCGACCGGACCTAACCCGCGCGCGCGTCGGCGCGCCTTCCCCGATCAACTCGCTCCGGCGTGGCCTCACCTTGGCCGACTCTCGCGTTGAGGTGGCTGCGCGCATCGCGCCATCAACGTACACGACGTCGCGGTCGTCTTGAATTGACAGGCCCTCTGGCGCGTGGCTACATGATTGGAACGTCGGCGGACACGGCAGATGGCGGACCTCGAGCTCGGACCGGTATGGCTCAGCCTGAAGCTTGCCGGCGTCACCGTCATCGCGCTGCTGCTGATCGCGACGCCGCTAGCGTGGTGGCTCGCGTTCACGCGTCGCCGGATTCGCACGGTCGTCGAAGCCGTCGTCGCGCTGCCGCTCGTACTCCCGCCCACGGTGCTCGGCTTCTATCTGCTGATCCTGCTCGGCCCCGCGGGTACGATCGGCCGGCTCTGGGTACAGCTCACCGATAGCACGCTGACGTTCTCGTTCGCCGGGCTCGTCGTCGCGTCGGTGATCTATTCCTTTCCGTTCGCCGTGCAGCCGCTCCAGGCGGCATTCGAGAGCGTCGGCCGCGCGCCGCTCGAGGCCGCCGCGACGCTCGGCGCGAGCAGGTTCGACGCGTTCGCGCGCGTCGCGTCGCCGCTCGCGATCCGCGGCTACGTGTCCGCGATCGTGCTCACGTTCGCGCATACGCTCGGAGAGTTCGGCGTCGTGCTCATGGTCGGCGGCAACATCCCGGACCGTACGCGCGTGATCTCGATCGCCCTCTACGAGCACGTGGAGACGATCGAGTATGCGCAGGCGCACGTGCTCGCGGCCGGGTTGCTCGTGTTCTCGTTCGCCGTGCTGCTCTCCGTCTACACGCTCAATCGCCGGATGCCGTTGGTACGCGTGTGAGTCGCCGGACCCGCGACCATGGTTAAGCTCGCGCTCGACGTGCGGCTCGAGCGCGGCGAGTTCGCGCTCGCGGTCAGCGAGACGTTGGCGCTGGACGGCATCACGGCGCTGTTCGGCCCGAGCGGCTCCGGCAAGACCACGCTCCTGCGCGTGATCGCCGGTCTCGAGGACGGCGCGCGCGGCACCGTGGCTTTCGACGGCGAGCGCTGGCAGCACGACGGCGCGCGCGTGCCCCCGCACCGCCGCGGCATCGGCTACGTGTTCCAGGACGGGCGCCTGTTTCCGCATCTCGACGTGGAGCGGAACCTGCGCTTCGCGCTCGAGCGCGCCCATGGTCGACCGAGCAGGCCGATCGGGCTCGCAGACGTCATCGCCGCCCTCGACTTGAAGGCGCTGCTCCGCCGCCGGCCGGCGTCGCTATCGGGCGGCGAGCAACAGCGCGTCGCGATCGGCCGCGCGCTGCTCACGAGCCCGCGGCTGCTGTTGATGGACGAGCCGCTGTCGTCCCTCGACGTCGGCCGCAAACGGGAGATCGTGCCGCTAATCGAGAAGCTGCCGGCCGCGTTTCACGTGCCCGTGCTTTACGTCACGCACAACGTCGACGAGGTCGCGCGGCTCGCGTCCCGCGTCGTGCTGCTGAACGCGGGCCGCGTCATCGCCCAGGGCGACGTGGCCGAGATCCTCGAACGCATCGATCTCTGGTCCTACACCGGAGGCCGCGAGGCGGGCGCCGTGCTCGAAGTGCGCGTCGAGAGCGAACGAGACGGCATCGCAACCCTGCGCCTGCGCGAGCACGCGCTGCACGTGCCGATGGCCGAGCCGCCGCTCGGGAGGACTCTGCGAATTCGGATCCATGCACGCGACGTTGCCGTTGCAACCGTGCGGCCGCGCGAGATCAGCATCCGCAACGTGCTCGGCGCCGAAGTCCTGCGCATCGACCTCGACGCGAGCATCTATGCCGAGCTGCTGCTCGGCATCGACGGCCAGCACCTCCGCGCTCGGATCACACGCGATGCGCTCGACGAGCTCAGGCTCAAAACGGGCCAGCAGGTCTACGCGCTGATCAAGAGCGTGGCGCTCGAGAGCACGCTGCTCGGCTGACTGCCCCCGGGGCCGACTGTCCCCAGGGTCAGACCCAAGGATCAGACCAATGCGCCAGACTGTCCGATCGCGACCAACCGGCGACGCTCCCGACAACACTTAGCCGCGCCGCTGCTCTAAAATCATGCGCATGCAGGTAACCAACCTAGAGACCGTGACGTTCGGCGTCGCCGACGTCGAGAGCTGCCGCCGTTTCTGGACCGACTTCGGCCTCGCCGAAGCC
>DASQOL010000182.1:0-35297 GCA_035644475.1 Gammaproteobacteria bacterium
CGAGCCGCGATCGCGCCCGAGCAGCGGTTTCGCCCGCACCTACGAGGGCTCGACGCCGCGGCGCTCATGGCGCTACCGGGCCTGTCGATTCACGACGTGATGATGCTGCCCGTGGGCCGCACGCTCGAGTTCTTCGAGCGCGTGGACCTGCCGCCGCCGCTCGACGACGCGGCCGCGCTCCTGCTCGGCGAGATCCGCACGCGGCTGCGCTATTTGCGCGACGTTGGCTTGAGCTATCTCACTCTCGACCGGCAGTCGCGCACGCTTTCGGGGGGTGAGGTGCAGCGGATCAATCTCACGACGGCGCTGGGCACCTCGCTCGTGAACACGCTGTTCGTGCTCGACGAGCCGAGCATCGGCCTGCATCCGCGCGACCTCGGGCGGGTCGTGGACGTGCTCGGCAAGCTGCGCGACGCAGGCAACACGTTGCTGGTGGTGGAGCACGACGCGCAAGTGATGCTCGCGGCCGATCGAATCATCGACATGGGGCCGGGTCCGGGGCGCGAAGGCGGGCAGATCGTGTTCAACGGCTCGGGCGCCGATTTGCTGGAGCGGGGCGACTCGCTCACGGCGAGATATCTGCGCGGCGACCTGCGCGTCGGCGCGAAGCGCGCGCGCCGCAAGATCACCGACGGCGACGCGCGGCTCGCGGTGCGCGGCGCCACCGAGCACAACTTGAAGAACATCGACGTCGAGCTCCCGTTGCGCCGGCTCGTTGCGATCACCGGCGTGAGCGGCTCGGGCAAGTCCACGCTCGTGCAGGACGTGCTCTACAACGGCCTCAGGAGCGTCTTCGGCCGCCCGAAGGACGCGCCCGGCGCGCACGAGGTGATCGAAGGCACGGAGGAGATCGCCGACGTGGTGCTCGTGGACCAGTCGCCTATCGGCCGCACCACGCGCTCGAATCCCGCGAGCTTCGTCGGCGTGCTCGAGCCGATCCGCAAGCTGTTCGCCGCCGAGCCGCTCGCGCGCGAGCGCAAGTACACGGCCGGCACCTTCAGCTTCAACAGCGGCAACGGCCGCTGTCCGGCGTGCTCGGGCAACGGCTTCGAGCACGTCGAGATGCAATTCTTGAGCGACGTGTACCTGCGCTGTCCCGACTGCAACGGGCGCCGTTATCGCACCGAGGTGCTCGACGTGAAGCTCGCGCTGCACGGCGCCGCGAGGTCGATCGCCGACGTGCTCGACATGACCGTGAGCGATGCGCTCGCGTACTTCGCCGGCTACGGCGAGGTGCGCGCGCGCCTGCAGCCGCTCGTCGACGTAGGCCTCGAGTACGTCGCGCTCGGCCAGGCCGTGCCGACGCTGTCAGGCGGCGAAGCGCAGCGCCTCAAGCTCGCGGGCGAGCTCGCCGAGTCGGGCACGAAAGGTCCGACGCTCTACCTCTTCGACGAGCCGACCACCGGCCTGCACTTCGCCGACGTGGAGAAGCTCGTGACTGCCCTCGAGCGCCTCGTCGCCGCGGGCCACAGCGTCGCCGTGATCGAGCACAATCTCGACGTGATCGCCGCGGCCGATTGGGTCGTCGACCTCGGTCCCGAAGGCGGCGACGCCGGCGGCTTCGTGGTCGCGTCCGGCACGCCCGACGCGATCCGCGCCTGCGCGGCTTCGCACACGGGCCGCGCGCTGCTCGCCTACGACGCCGCCCTCGCTTCCTCCTCCAGCGCTCCGCCCTCGCGTTCGTCGGCGGTGCCGCCGAACGAAGGGGCGGTGGCCGACGCACCGCGCCGCAACAACTCGATCGAGATCGTCCGCGCGCGCGAGCACAACCTGCGCAACATCGACCTCACGATCCCGCGCGACAAGCTCGTGGTCGTCACGGGTGTGAGCGGCAGCGGCAAGAGCACCGTCGCGTTCGACATCCTGTTCGCAGAAGGCCAGCGCCGCTACCTCGAGTCGCTGAACGCCTACGCGCGGCAATTCGTCGAGCCCGCCGGCCGTGCCGACGTCGACGCGGTCTACGGCATCCCGCCGACCGTCGCGATCGAGCAGCGCACGAGCCGCGGCGGCCGCAAGAGCACTGTCGCGACGCTCACCGAGATCTATCACTTTCTGCGGCTCTTGTTCGTGAAGCTCGGGCTCCAGCACTGTCCCGATTGCGGCGTCGCGATCGACGCGCAGAGCGTGGAGTCGATCCACGCGAAGGTCATGAAGCGCTACCGCGGCAAGCGGGTGGCGTTGCTGTCGCCGCTCGTGATCGGCCGCAAGGGTTACTACACGGAGCTCGCCGAGTGGGCGTCGAGCCGCGGCTACGCGAAGTTGCGCGTCGACGGCGTCGCGACGCCGACCGACCGCTGGCCGCGCCTCGACCGCTTCAAGGAGCACGACATCGAGCTCCCCGTCGCCGAGCTCGACGTCACGCCGGCGGCGGGCCGCGAGCTCATGGCGGGCTTGAAGCAAGCGCTCGATCTCGGCCGCAACATGGTGCGCGTCGTGGAGATCCCCGGCCCGGAGCGGCCGGCGCGCAAGGTCGCGATCGCCGTCGCGAAGATGCGCGGCGGCAAGATTGGGAGCACGCCGCCCGCGGGCGATCTCTACTCGACGGAGCGCGCGTGCCCGAGCTGCAGCCGTAGCTTCGAGCCGCTCGACCCGCGGCTGTTCTCCTACAACTCGCGCTACGGCTGGTGCCCGAGCTGCTACGGCACGGGCGTCGAGCTCGCGGGCTTCGATGCAGAACAGACCGGCGAGGAGGCGTGGTGGGCCGAGGCCGAAGCCGACCCGGAGACGTGCGCGGCGTGCGGCGGGCAACGCTTGAAGCCCGAAGCGCTGGCGGTAACTCTTCACGACCGGAACATCGGCGAGCTCGCGGCGCTGCCGGTGCGCCAGGCGGTCGGCTACTTCGAGAAGCTCGATCTCGAGGGTCGCGAGCTGGAGATAGCGCGCGACGTGCTGCCGGAGCTTCAGAGCAGGCTCGGTTTTCTCGATCAAGTCGGGCTCGGATATCTCACGCTCGATCGTGCGGCGCCGACGCTGTCGGGCGGCGAAGCGCAGCGCATCAGGCTCGCGGCGCAGCTGGGCTCGAATCTGCGCGGGGTCTGCTACATCTTGGACGAGCCGACGATCGGCCTGCATCCGCGCGACAATGCGCTGCTGCTCGACACGATCACGCGGCTCGCGGCGAAGGGCAACACGATCGTCGTCGTCGAGCACGACGAAGACACGATCCGGCGCGCGGAGCACGTCGTCGATCTCGGCCCGGGTGCCGGGCGCAGCGGCGGTGAAGTGGTCGTGAACGGCACGCTCGCGGACTTGCTCGCCGCGGAGCGCTCGATCACGGGCCGCGTGCTCGCGTCGCCGCCGCGGCATCCCCTGCAACCGCGCCGCGCCGTGCGGGCGCTCGGCAGGCGCGGCGCCGCGCCAAAGGGCAACGGCGCGTCGAACGGCGCGGCAGCGGACACGGTGTGGCTCGAGCTTACGGGCGTCACGCGCCACAATCTCAAGAAGCTCGATGTCGCGCTGCCGCTGGCGCGGCTCGTGTGCGTCACCGGCGTGAGCGGCAGCGGCAAGAGCACGCTCGCGCGCGACGTGCTGCACGACAACTTGGTTCGCCTTGTTGCGGGAGCCCGGCTCGGCGCCGCGCGCCGCGGCAAGGCGCCGAAGCTCGCGGGCGTGCGAAGCGTGGGCGGCTGGCAGGGCATCGGCCGCGTGCTCGAGGTCGATCAGACGCCGATCGGCAAGACGCCGCGCTCCTGCCCCGCGACTTACGTCGGAATCTGGGACGACGTTCGCAAGCTCTACACCGACACCACCGAGGCGCGGCTGCGCGGTTACGAGTCGAGCCGCTTCTCGTTCAACGTCGCGGGCGGCCGTTGCGAGGGTTGCGAAGGGCAGGGGCTGAAGAGGATCGAGATGAGCTTCCTGCCCGACGTGCGTGTGCACTGCGAGCGTTGCGGCGGTAAGCGCTTCAACTCGGAGACGCTCGCGATCGAGTATCGCGGCAAGAGCGTCGGCGACGTGCTCATGATGACCGTCGACGAGGCCGCCGTGTTCTTCGCCGCGCATCCCAAGATCAGCCACACGCTCGCGCTGCTCCGCGACGTCGGCTTGGGCTATCTCACGCTCGGCCAGCAGAGCCCGACTCTGTCCGGCGGCGAGGCGCAGCGCGTGAAGCTCGTGACCGAGCTCGCGAAGGTGCGCCCCGAGGCGCTGCGCGCGCGGCCGTCCGAGCCCACGCTCTACGTGCTCGACGAGCCGACGATCGGCCTGCACATCGCGGACGTCGAGAAGCTCGTGCGCGTGCTGCACCGGCTCGTGGACGCCGGCAACAGCGTGCTCGTCGTCGAGCACAACCTGGACGTGCTCGCGGAAGCCGACTGGATCGTCGACCTGGGACCCGAGGGCGGCGACGGCGGCGGAAGGATCGTGGCGCAGGGCACGCCGGAGCAGCTCGTGCGCAAGCCGCGCGGCTCGCACACCGCCAAGCACCTCGCGGCATTCCTCGCGAGCCGCGAGCGTTGAGCGATAAATAGGGACATGTTGGTTTTTCGACGAGCTTCCGCCAGCTGGCGTGAACGAAAAATGCAACATGTCCCCATTTTTCGCCCGTCTCGGGAGGACCGTTCGACGTACGGCCACAGCCGTCGCGCGAATCGTGCGGCCAAAGTGAGGCGCGACCCGGGCACGGCGCGGATTGACCTGGTTGGCCGGCTTCGATACGGTCATCTGCCTTGAGATCGACTACCCCGAAGGGAGAACAGCAATGAACAGGATCAAGGCACTCGGCGTGCTCGCAGCGTTCACATTGTGCGGTTCCGCGCTTGCCCAGGCGCCGGCGTCGAATATGAGCTTCTTCGTGACCAGCAAGAACCCGGGCAAGGGTGGGGATCTCGGCGGTCTCAAGGGCGCCGATGCGTACTGTCAGTCGTTGGCGGCGGCCGCCGGCGCGGGGAGCAAGACGTGGCACGCCTTCCTGTCCACCGACAAGGAGAACGCGAAGGACCGGATCGGCAAGGGTCCGTGGCACAACTTCAAGGGTGTGCTGATCGCGCAGAACGTCGCCGATCTGCTCACGGCGGACGCGAACAAGATCTCGGCTGACACCGCGCTCAACGAGAAAGGCACGGCGGCGAAGTTCCTCGAGGGCGATCCCCCGCAGCGCCGCCCGGACCTCGAGCACGACATCCTCACCGGCACGAACGACGACGGCACGTCGTCCGGCATGACCTGCAACAACTGGACGGACGGCGGCGACGAGCAAAAAGCTACGTTGGGTCACGCGGACCGCAAGGGCTTGAACGCGGGGGTCAACTCGTTCACCGCGGTACATCCGTCGCAGGGCTGCTCGCTGGCGAAGCTCCAGCCGACCGGCGGCGTCGGCCTGTTCTACTGCTTCGCTACGAACTGAGAAATTAGGGTCAGACCCCGGCGTCGGATCGCGTCTTGACTCGGCGCGCAGCGACGCCGGGGTCAGACCCTGCGCTCCGTCGATAAAGGCAACATGTCCCCATTTTTCCGGGACTGATCGCAGGCTCGTTATGGAACAGATCGCCAAGGGACAGGCGTTTCAGGCGCTGCACCGCTCGCCCGGCGCGTTCGTCATCGCGAACGCGTGGGACGGCGCGTCGGCACGCATCCTCTCGGGCCTGGGCTTCGCGGCGCTCGCGACGTCGAGCGGCGCGCAAGCGGCCACGCTCGGCCGGCTCGACGGCCGTGTCGCGCGCGACGAAGCGCTCGCGCACGCGCGCGTGATCGTCGCCGCGGTCGACCTGCCCGTGTCCGCCGATCTCGAGAAGGGTTTCGGCGACGCGCCGGAGGACGCCGCGGAGACGATTCGGCAAGCCGCCGCGGCCGGCCTCGTCGGCGGCTCGATCGAGGACGCGACGGGCGATCCGGCGCGACCGCTGTTCGAGCTCGGTCAGGCCGTCGAGCGCGTGGCGGCCGCGGCTGAAGCCGCGCGCGCCGGCGCAGTGCCGTTCACGCTGACGGCCCGCAGCGAGAATTTCTTGCGCGGCAAGCTCGACCTCGACGACACGATCGCGAGGCTCCAGGCGTTCGAGCGCGCGGGCGCCGACGTGCTGTTCGCGCCGGGCTTGCCCGACCTCGCGTCCGTGCGCGCCGTCTGCAAAGCGCTCGCCAAGCCTGTGAACTTCATGGTCGGGATCCCGGGCAAGTCGTTCAGCGTGGCGGAGCTCGTCGACGCGGGCGTCCGGCGAATCAGCCTGGCGACTTCGCTCTATCGCGCCGCGCTCGCGGGGCTCGTGGACGCTGCCAACGAGATCCGCGAGCGCGGGACGTTCACGTTCGTCGATCGCGCGATGAGCTCGAAGGCGCTCGCCGAGTTCCTGAAGCGCTAGCCCGTGCTCGTTCGGCCGTAGCACTCCACGAGGAAGTCGTCGCCGGCCGCCCTGGTGATCCGCACGTACGACGTTCGGGACGGGCAGGTGAGCCGGTCGTTCTGCGCTCTCGTCTCGCCGATGCAGGTCCACCCGACCGGCTCGGCGTCGACTTTGAACGACGCGTTCTGCCCGGCGCGCACGGTGACCTCGCGCGAGCCGCTCGTGCCCTGATCCACGTGGACGACGCCCGCGCAGGAATCCTTCTCGGATTTGAGTAGCGTGACGCCGGTTGGCAAGCGCGCGCCGGTGGTGTCGCTGGTGGTGGTCGTGGCGCATCCGGCGAGCGTCGCGACGAATGCGCAAAGTGCGAGTCCTGTTCGCATGGCTGTCTCCTTGTGCGGTGTCTCTCCGCGTAAGGCTGCAACAACCATGCCAGTGAGCGCTCAGACTTGCGGCGCGATCCCCATGAGACTGTCGTAGCCGGACACGAGCCGAAACGCGCGCGCAAGATTCGCGACGAACAACGTTTGTCCGAGCATGATCGGGCCCGGCCGGTTGATGATCGCGTTGTTGATCGTGCCGAGCGCGATCTGGAATGCGAACCGGACGTTGGTCTGCTCGGTCTCGGTGAGCGGACGCTGCGCCTTCGTGCTCATGCGCGCGATCAGCATGTCGGCGTACATCCGGCCGTGTTGGCGCAGCGGTTCCCAAAAATCGGGGCTGCGCACGCTGCGGATCAAGGCGGCGCGCCAGAATCTGCGGCGCCTCCAGTAGTAGCGGACGAGCTCCCCGATCATCGTGTCGACGAGCGTCTCGTCCGGCTCCTTGGAGAACAGGCGGCCGCGCGCCTTGGTCCGGTACTCCAAGTGCTGAGCGATCATCGCGTCGAAGAACTCGTTCTTGCTGCGAAACCGCGCGTAGAAGGCCCCTACGGAATAGCCCGCGGCCTTGGCCAGCTCGGCGATCGAGATCGCCTCGAGCTCCTGATTCTCGAGCAGCTTGAAACCCGTCGCGATCAACGCGTCGTAGGTCTTGCGGCCGCGTGCCTGCTTGATCTTGCGCCCCGGGCTCGAGGCTGAAACCGTGTCGTTCATCTGGATCGGCGTCCTGCTGTCGCTGCGAAGCGCTTCGAGCGGGACCGCGGCAGCGATCGGAGGCGCATCGACGAGATCGTCGAATCGTCGCACGGTCGCCGACGAATTCAAAGCGAGGTCAGGGCGAGCGTTGGGCGTCGCAGGCATGCCACACGATCCTCATTGCGCTTGACTAAGAATACAGAATCGCTATTCTGCATGCCAAAGAAATACAGAACCTGAATTCTGTAAATTGCGCGGATTCGAACAACTAGCCCACCGCAGAAGAGGGCCGGGGAGGAAGCAATGAGAATCACGGGGTCACGTGAGGCGGCGTTTCGCCTGCCGAGCACGTTTCGTTGGTCGGTGCTGGCGGTCGCGATTGCCACGGCGCAGGGCGTCGCCTACGCGCAATCGCCGTCGACGGAGCAGCAGGGTCAGCCCGAAGAAATCGTCATCACGGGATCGCGGATTCGCCTCGACGGCATGGAGACCTCCAATCCCGTCACCGTCGTGACGCCGCAGCAGCTGGCGCTGACCGCGCCAACCACGCTCATCGAAGGCATGGCGGAGCTTCCGCAGTTCTACATGTCGAACACGACGACCAACACGGGCGGATTCTTCACGACGCCCGGCGCAGGCACGCTGAACCTCCGCGGGCTACAGGGCAAGCGAACGTTGACGCTGCTGAGCGGCAGGCGCGTCGTGTCGTCGACGATCTACGGCGGACCGGACATCAATCTATTCCCGGAGAAGATGCTGCGCACCGTCGAGACCGTGACGAGCGGCGCCACGGCGACCTACGGCACCGACGCGGTGGCCGGCGTCGTCAACTTCATCCTCGATACCGACTTCACCGGCATTCGCGGCGACGTGCAGATGGGTCAAACCGAACGCGGCGACAACAACAACTCGAAGGCATCGATCTCCGCCGGGTTCCGCTTGTCCGAGAAGACGCACCTCCTGGTCTCCGGCGAAACGTTCGACCAAGACGCGATCTGGAGCCGCGACGGCTACGATTGGTATCAGGGTTGGGCGCTCCTGCAAAACCCGTCCGCCACGAGAGGCCAGACGGCGGACAATCCGATATCTCTGCCCTATTCGCGCGTGGTCTCACGCCAAGGGAACTATGACGGCGTGCTCACGTTCCCGTTGACGAATCCGACGAGACCGGCGCCAACGGGCGGCGCGGTGTGGCAGCTCGACGCGAACGGCGTCGCTGGCCCGTTCGTGGTGGGCAGCGCGTTCGACGCCAACGGCCAGTCGATCGCGAACGGCGGCAGCGGCTCGGACAACGGCGAAGTCGGGGCGCAGCTGCAGCCGGAGACGTCGCGCGACAACTTCTTCCTCTACCTGGATCACGACTTCGGCGACAACCTCACCGTTTACGGCCAGGTTCTGTACGGCAAGTCGTCGTTCACGAACAAGAACACCAGCGGCGCTTTCCTCGGGGCGCGCGCCTTCACGATCTTCAGCGGCAATCCGTTCCTGCCCACGGACATTCAGCAGAAGATGATCGGAACCGGGACCGCCGCGAACCCCCAGTTCCCCTCCGTCACGTTGGGCCGCATCGGTCACTCGTCGGACCTCGGGTTCGACTCGTACACGCAGCAGGACACGGAGACCACGTCGATCACCGGCGGCTTCGACTTGAACATCGATACCGACGGCTTCTTCAAGGGCTGGGCGCTCAACGGCTACTACCAGCACGGGACCACGGACGTCGACGCGATCCAGCGCGGCGGCATCCGGCTCGATCGCATCTACCTTGCCGCCGACGCCGTCCGCGACCCGAGCGGCAACACCGTTTGCAGGGTCACGCTCATTTCGGGCCAGCCGTGCACGCCGATCAACCTGTTCGGCCGCGGCCGCGCTTCCCCCGCGGCTGTCGATTGGGTGACGGGATTCGAGGCGGGTCAACCCGTGAGCGTCAACGGTTGGCTGCCCGGCGGCGGCACGATCCCCTATAGCTACACCTCCACGACGAACAAGGCGCGCATCATCGAGCTCGAGCAGAACGTCTTCGAGGTTGCCGCCAACGGCGACATCGCGAAGGGCTGGGGCGCCGGCCCGATCGCGATGGCGGCCGGTGTCGCGTATCGCGACGAGGGGTTCGTTCAACACGTGCAGGCGCCGCAGGGCAATCCCACCACGGATCCCTCGGTGCGCCCCGTCCAGGCGAACAACGCGGCGCTCGGCATTCGCGGCGTCCCCGCAGCCGACTCGGCAAACTCGGTCGAGATTCAATTCTCCAAGGTGCCGTTCGGCATTGGCGACTTCGACGTCAAGGAAGCCTTCACGGAGTTCCGCCTCCCGCTGGTGGCGGACAAGGGCTGGGCCAAGCGAATGGATCTCGGGCTCGCCGCCCGCTGGGCGGACTACTCGGGCTCGGGCCAGGTTCAATCGTGGAAGGGCGGGCTCGAGTGGGCGATCAACGATCTCGTCCGCTTCCGCGGCACGGTCTCCCAGGACGTCCGCGCGGCCACGCTCGGCGAGCGCTACGACCGAACCGGCGGGCTCGCGAACGTCACCGACTTCGGCGAGGATCCCGCCGGCGGCACCGCGTCGCGTTACGACGTCACGATCGTGCAGGGCGGCAATCCCAACGTGAAGCCCGAACAGGGCAAGACGCAGACGGCCGGATTCGTGTTCCGTCCGGGCAAAGCTGACAAGTGGAACTTCTCGGTCGACTGGTACGACATCGAGATCAAGGACAACATCAACCAGTTCGGCGTGCAGAACGTCATCAACAACTGCCATCAGAACAACGACGCCGACGCGTGCGCGCAGATCGAACGCAACGGCGTGCCGAGCACGATCAAGCCCGGGCTCAACCGAATCTCGATCGTCAACGACGTCTTCATCAACGTGAACTCGGTGAAAGCGAACGGCGTGGACTTCGAGGTGATTTACGGCCAACCGCTCGCCGGCGGCGAGCTCGGCGTGCGTCTGCTCGGCAGCTACCTCGACGAGAACTCGAGAACCGACAGCAAGGGCACCAAGACTCTGACGGAAGGTGGCTTCGGCTTGCCGGAGTGGCAGTTCCAGGTGTCCGGCACGTGGAGCAAGGGACCGCTGTCGCTCGCGCTACAGGCGCGCTACACCGACGCCACCGTGCAGAACCTCGTCAACAACACGTATCGAGCGAACCTCGGCCGCGTGCAGTACGACGTCCCCGACTGGGTCAACACGATCTCGAGCAGCGCGCTCGTCGACGCGAACTTCGGCTACAACTTCAATCTGCGCGGCGGCAACAGCATGCGGTTCTACACCAACATCAACAATTTGCTCGACGCGGATCCGCAGGCGAACTACGCGATCTTGGGCGGCCTCGATGGCGCGGCGACCAACGGCTACGTGGGCGATCTGCGCGGGCGCCGCTACGCGCTCGGCTTCTCTTTCGACTTCGGGGGTTCGACTTTCTGAGGGAACGGGGCGCGGGGCACGGGCGTGCCCCGCGTCTTTCGGTCGCTAGCCGCGCGGCGTCGCGGAGAGCTTCGAAATGGCCACCATGTACTCGTTCAGGTCGAGGAACGAGCTGTTGTTGGTGTCGGCCGCCGCGAAATCCAAACCTTGGATCCCGCTCGCCTCCTGCCGGCTGATCTGGCCGTCTTTGTTCTTGTCGGCCACTTGGAACGACGGAAAGCTCGGCTGAGCGATCTGGCGTTCTTGCCGCGGCAGCGGCTGTTGCTCCAGCCCGCGCGGCGGCGGCGGCGCCGGCGGAGCAGGCGGCTCCGGTTGCTGTGCGATCGCCACCGTCGTGAATCCGACGGCCAAGAGCGTTGCTGCTAGCTTGTTCATCATTCACCTCGCTTCCTTTCCTGGTATGGAAAAACGAGCGCCGCGCCGTGCGGGCTCGCCGAAGTAAGGAGGCAAGACTCATGCCACCGGCGCACAGGTGGCCGGGGCAGGGCGCATCTAGAGCAGCGAGTGGTAGACGGTCTGCACGTCCTCGTCCTGCTCGAGCTTGTCGATCATCGCGAGCGCTTCGGTCGCTTGCGCTTCCGGAAGCTCGGTGGGCGCGGTGCAGACGTACTCGTGCGTCGCGGAGATCGGCACGATGCCGCGCTTCTCGAGCGCCTCCTGCATCTGGCCGAAGTCGGCGAAGAGACAGCGCGCAACGATCTGGGGCTCGCCCTTTTCGCCCGTGCTTTCGCCCATCTCGTCGAGCCCGTGGTCGATGAGATAGAGCTCGAGGTCGTCCTGATCGATTCCATCGGGCTTCAAGCGGAACACGCCCATCTTGCGGAACTGGAACGCGACGCTGCCGGTAGTGCCGAGGTTGCCGCCGTGCTTCGAGAAGATCGCGCGCACCGACGCGACCGTGCGCGTGGGGTTGTCGGTCGCGCATTCGACGATGACGGCGACGCCGTGCGGCGCGTAGCCCTCGTAGATGATCTGCTCGTAGTTGGTCGCGTCCTTGCCGGAGGCGCGCTTGATCGCCGCCTCGACCTTGTCCTTCGGCATGTTGACCTGGCGCGCGTTCTGGATCACGCGGCGTAGCGCCGGGTTCGCGTGCGGGTCCGTGCCGCCGGCCTTCACGGCCACGACGATTTCCTTGTTGATGCGCGAGAACGCCTTGGACATGCGGTCCCAGCGCGCGAACATCGTGTGCTTGCGGACTTCGAAGATTCTTCCCATGCGTGCTCAGTTTCGCAGTTCGCCGCGACGGACGGCTACGGGCTTATGGGTTCATCGGCGGAATGTCGTTCGCGGCCAGGAACTCGCGAATCGTGCGGAAGATCATCGCGCGCTGCTCCGGCGTGAACCCGCCGTGGCCGCCGCCCGGGATCGTGAGCAGCTTGTTCGGCGCGCCTGCCTTGGTGAGGGCCTCGTGGAGCCGCACGGCGTGGTCGTAGGGAACGAGCGGGTCCTTGTCGCCGTGGATCGTGAGGATCGGCGGCAGGTCCTTGCGCACGTAGGTGAGCGGCGACACGCGCTTCGCGACCTCGTCCTTGTTCGGCAGGCTACCGAACCAGGTGACGGCGAGGTTCGCCTTGTGCGGGCCGTCGATCACGTCCCCGACGTCGGTGATGCCGAACCAGTTGATGGCGGCCGCGACCCTCGGCACCGGCACGTTGCCCGCGCATTGCCGGTCGAGGCCGGCGCTCTCGGGGATCATCGCGCTCGTGAGTGTGAGATGCCCGCCCGCCGACTCGCCGGTCACGACGAGCCGCGCGAGATCGATGTTGTAGGTCTTCGCCTGCGCGGCGAGGAAGCGCAGCGCGCAGAGGGCATCCTCGACGGCGGCGGGGGCGGGTGCGATCCGCGCGAGCCGGTACTCGACGTTCACCACGTTCCAGCCCATCTCGAGCCACGGGAGCAGCGACAGCAGCGCCCCTTCCTTCGAGCCCGCGGCCCAGAACCCGCCGTGGAAGTAGACGACGGTGGGTTGCGGGGTCGTCGCGCCCCGGCGCGAATAGACGTCGAGCTTCGACTCGTAGTTGCTCGCGGTGAGATAGGTCACGTTGGCCGCGATCTGGTAGTTGTTCGCCGCGCGCGCGGCCCAATCGGCGGACGAACCCTGGGCGAAGGCCGGCAAGGCGCCGAGAAGCATCGCCGCGGCAATAAAGTAACGGGTAGGGCAACGGGATGGCATACGCATGGCGCGAGAGCATACCTCGGGGCGGGTCCACGTGCTCTGGGTATGCCCGGCCGATCACGACGCTACACTTCCGTTCCGGCCGCGCCGAGGCTGCGGTAGACCGCGCGCCGGACCCGTGAACTTGCGACAATAATAAGGAACGAAACGGTTCCGGGTCTGTCTGCTCGCACGGTCGATGCGTACCTCACTGCTTCCATGGTTGGTTTGCGCCGGGCTGCTCGCCGCCCCGGCCGGCGAACCCCGGGCCGACGCCCGGGACCTTCCGCTCGTCCGCGTGGATCCGGCGCCGGGCACCGACGGCCCGCTGCTCCTGCTCCTGAGCGGCGACGGCGACTGGGTAGACATCATGAGCGACCTCGCCGCCGCAGCCGCCGCTGCCGGGTCGCCGGTGCTCGGATTGAAGTCGCGGAGCTATCTCTCGGAGCCGCGCAAGCCCGCCGACGCTGCGGCGGCTCTCGAGCAGGCCGTGCGCGGCGCGCTCGCGGACTGGCATCGAAGCGAGCTCGTGATCGTGGGCTATTCGCGCGGCGCGGACATGGCGCCCTTCGTGGTCAACCGCTGGCCCGCTGACCTGCGCGCGCGCGTCCGCGGCATCGCGTTCATCGGTCTCAGCGAATACGCGAGCTTCGAGTTCCACTTCGACGATCTGCTGCACGAAGTCCGGCGGACCACGGACGTGCCGACGCGCCCGGAGCTCGAGAAGCTCGCGGACATCGCGCTCGTGTGCGTCCACGGCGAGCGCGAGCACGACTCGTTCTGCGAGAACCCGGTCGCGGGCATGCGGGTCGCGACGCACTCGGGAGCCCACCGCGCTACGAGCGACGACGGCTCGATCGCCGTCGTGCTCCGCGCGCTCGGGATCGAGCGCTAACCGTCATGGCGATCGCGCTCACCGACAAGCTCAGGTGGCTCCGCCCGCTCGCCGCGCTGCTCGTGTTCGCCGTCGCGGCGCTCGTGTTGCACCGCGAGCTCGAGCAGTTCCACATGCGCGAGATCTTCGCGTACTTTGGCAGCATCCCGGGCTGGGTCGTGGGCCGCGCGCTGCTGCTCACCTGCGCGAGCTACTGGCTGCTCGGTTGCTACGACTTGCTCGCGCTGCGCTACGCGCGCAAGGCGGTCTCTTACCCCCGCGCGATGTTCACCGCGTTCATCGCCTACGCGTTCGGCCACAACCTCACGCTCGCGGGATTCACCGGCGCGGCCGTTCGGCTGCGTCTCTATGCCTCCACGGGCTTGACCGCGATCGAGATCGCCACCGTTTCGGGCTTCTGCTCGATCACCGCGCTGCTCGGGCTCGCCGCGCTCGCCGGCGTGTCGCTGCTGCTCGAGCCCGGCCAGATCGCCGACAAGCTCCATCTCGAGGACGAGGTGCCGCTGCTCTTGGGTGTGGTGCTGCTCGGTGTGGTCGCAGCCTACGTCGGTTGGGCGTCGTTCGGCCGCCGTCCGCTCGAGATCCGCGGCTGGGCGTTGCGCGAGCCCGGTGCCGCGATCGCCGTCACGCAGATCGTGCTCGGCGCCGCCGATTTCGCGCTCGCGGGCTCGGTGCTCTGGACGCTGCTGCCGCCGGAGGCCGGCATCAGCTTCCCGGCGTTCGCGGGCCTTTACGCCGCGGCGATCACCGCGGGCCTCGTGAGCCATGTGCCCGGCGGCCTCGGAGTGTTCGAGGCGGTGATCGTGCTGCTGCTTCCGCAAGTGCCGCCCAACCTGTTGCTGGGATCGCTGCTCGCCTATCGCGCCGTGTATTACATCGCTCCGCTCGTGGTCGCGGCGCTGTTGTTCGGCGCCGAGGAGCTGCGCGCGCAGAGTGCGCACCTGGCGCGTGCGGAAGCGATCGCGTCCGCTTACATCGCCCCGATCGTGCCCCAGGCCGCGGCCACGCTCACGTTCGTCGCGGGCGGCGTGCTGCTCCTGTCGGGCGCCACGCCGGGCATCGACGCTCGCATGGAAGCGCTGCGCGGGCTTCTGCCTCTGCCGATCCTCGAGGTGTCGCACCTGATCGGCAGCCTCGTCGGCTTGGGTCTGGTCGTGCTCGCGAGCGCGTTGCGCGGCCGTGTCTACGAGGCCTATCACATCACGCTCGGCCTGCTGCTCGCGGGCGTCGCGGCCTCGCTGCTCAAGGGCCTCGACATCGAGGAAGCGCTGCTGCTCACGCTCGTCGCGGCGGTGCTGTGGCTCGGTCGCAGCGCGTTCTACCGGCCTGCGTCGATTTTCGCCGAGCGGTTCACGCCCGTGTGGGTGGTGAGCATCGTCGGCGTGATCGCCGCGACGGTGTGGGTGGGCTTCGTCGCCTATCGCAACGTGGACTACTCCGACGACCTCTGGTGGACCTTCGCGTTCGACGCGGACGCGCCGCGCATGCTGCGCGCGGCGCTCGTCGTTTCGGTGTGCGGCGCCACGCTGCTGCTCACGAATTTGCTTCGGCCGGCGCGTCCCGAGCCCGTGATCGCCACGCCGGAGGAGCTCGACAAGGCGCGCGCGGCGATCGAGCACTCCGACCAGACCCTCGCGAACGCCGCGCTCACCGGCGACAAGCGACTGCTCTTCAACGAGGATTCGAGCGCGTTCGTGATGTATCAGGTTGCAGGGCGCAGCTGGATCGCGCTCGGCGACCCGGTGGGGCCGGAGGCGCGCACCGAGGAGCTCGTGTGGCGGTTTCGCGAGCTGTCGGACCGGCACGGCGGGAGGACAGTGTTCTATCAGGCCAGCCGCGAGCGGCTCGCGCAGTACGTGGACCTCGGTCTCGCGGCCTTCAAGCTCGGCGAGGAGGCGCGCGTGCCGCTCACGGACTTCTCGCTCGAGGGCAGGGCGCGCGTCGAGCCGCGCCAGGATCACCGCCGCGCCGTCCGCGACGGCGCCACGTTCGAGGTCGTGCCCGCGGCGGCCGTGCCGGCGCTGTTGCCGCAGCTCCAACGGATCTCGGACCAGTGGCTCAACGAGAAGGCCACGGCGGAGAAGCACTTCTCGGTCGGCGCGTTCACGTCCGAATACGTGCGGCGCTTCGACGTCGCGCTGGTGCGCCGCGAAGGGGTGCCCGTGGCGTTCGCTAACCTGTGGGAGGCGGGCACCAAGCGCGAGCTGTCCGTCGACCTGATGCGGTTCGGCCCCGATGCGCCGCGCAGCGCGATGGACTTCCTATTCGTCGAGCTCATGCTCTGGGGCCGTGCGCAGGGCTACCAGTGGTTCAACCTGGGGATGGCGCCGCTCGCGGGTCTCGAGGAGCATCCGCTCGCGCCCGCCTGGCACCGCGTCGGCAACTTCGTGTTCCGCTACGGCGAGCACTTCTACAACTTCGAAGGGCTGCGCCACTACAAGCAGAAGTTCAAGCCGGTGTGGGAGCCGCGCTACCTCGTGGCGCCGGGCGGCATCGCGCTGCCGCGGATTCTGCTCGACGTGTCCGCGCTGATCGCGGGCGGCATCAAGGAGCTGTTCGCGAAGTAGCGCCTAGCGGTCCCCGCAGCCGGCTAGAACCACAGGTCGCGAATGCAACGCCCGTCCCGCGGAAGATCTTCCCACTTGTCCAATCCGTCGAAGTGGTCGATGGGGAGATGGGCGATCGGCCCCGGCTCGGTCAGGCGCAGGTTGACTGCGATCCGGCGGCGGCCTTGCGCATTCGCCGTGAGGGCGCGCCAGTAGGCGACGCAGCCGCACTCCGGACAGAAGTGAAACCCGAGCGAGTCGCCGCGCACGTATGCCTTGGTGGGGCCCGAAACGTCGACGCCTTCGCCCTCGTATCCGTATGCCCACAACCCACCATACCGGCGACACGCCGTGCAGTTGCACGCGGTCGCCGACTCAGGCAAGCCTTGGAACTGCCAATGAACCGATCCACAAAGACATGAACCCTGGAGCATGCCGTAAAGCCCTTCAGGAGTGCTTCACTGAAATCTAGTCAGTGTTGCGGCTCAAAGTCGATGTCAGGTGGCGGCTCACTGCGGCTGCGCGCTCCGCTCGCGCTCCGGGATCGCTGCCTCATTCGCGTACCTAGGTGACCCACCGGATACTCGCGAGAACTCCTTCTCCGAATCACGCCACTGGTCCAATGACACGACACTCTGCATCCCTGGCGCGAGCAGGCCGTACGCGTCCTCGAAGCGAGACTCCCGCAGAGCCTTTAAGAAGTCGCGGACAGTCTGTTCTGCGCGGCCTTTATCAGTATCGCTCGGACTCCACGCTATCTGCCCACACACTTGCGCAGATAGCGCGACTAGCAAAACCAGTGCGATGAGCTTTCTCATGGCGTTCCGCTGTCATCGGTCCGTGCGTAACAGCGGCATCACGATCTGGTCCCACTTGGGTGAGGAATGGAACCAATTCCCCTCTACACCGCGATAGATGAGCGACGAATTGCAGCGACCAGGCGTTTCATCCCAGTTCGGAAGATAGACGTAACCCTCGCCCGCCTCACTGACCCCATATATGACTTCATACTTGTTGCAAGGAGGAGCGTACTCTTCGACTTGCATCACGACTTGATATCGCGTCAGAGCGTTGGGTCCGTCTCGCAACTGCCCCCTCGTCCAATCAATGATAAACGCGGCCTCGCCAGGTCTTGGAATCGTCGTAACCATGTCCCAACCTCCCACACCGGGTCCGCTCCAAATGGCGAAGTTTCCGAGTGTCTCCTTGTCACTGATTTCGACCGTGCGGCCGATGCCCAAAGGCTGCACGGTGATTTTGGAGATGGGGCCTTTGGACCATGACGGCGCCGGCATGAGGAATGACGCCAGCGCGACTACCGCTGCAACCGCCCAGTATTTCATGCTGCTTCCTCGACTTGGTAACGTTCGAGTTACGCCTTACATTGCAAGCTCGCGGCGACGATGCGGCGCGGCGTATGACAATTCACTAGACAGAATCGGGGATTCCTGAGACAGACGGAATCCAAACTTCTCGAATTGTACAATGCGGTTGGCCTCGCCGAACCGGGCAGGCAAAGGATCCACGACGATGATCTTCGAGCAAATCGCGACCGGAGGCTGCCAGTCGTATCTGATCGGCTGCGCCGACACCTGCGCCGCCGCGCTGATCGACCCCGAGCTGCGGCAAATCGACCGCTACCAGGCGAGCGCGGCGCGCGAGGGCTTGAGGATTCACTACATCGTCGACACGCACACGCACGCGGACCACTTCTCGGCGGCGCATCGGCTCGCCGAGCTGCTCGACGTGCCGGTGGTGATGCACCGCGACAGCCCGGCGCCGTTCGCCGATTTGCGGCTGCAGGACGGCGACATGCTGCTCGTCGGCAACCTGCGCTTGCAGGCGCTGCACACGCCGGGTCACACGCGCGACTCGATGTGCCTGCACGTCGACGATCGCGTCTTCACCGGCGACACGTTGTTGATCGGCGCCACCGGCCGCACCGACTTGCCGACCGGCGATCCGGAGGCGCTCTACGACAGCCTGTTCAATCGCCTGCTGAAGCTCGACCCGGCGCTGCGAGTGTTTCCCGCGCACGACTACAAGAACCGCGGCTCGAGCACGCTCGGCGCGGAGCTCGAGACCAATCCGCGTTTGCAGAAGCGCGACCGGGCCGAGTTCGTCGCGATGATGCAGCAGCTGAACCTGACGGCGCCGACGCATTTGACCGAGGCGCTGCGGACCAACATGACGGGCGGCAAGACCGTGGCGCAGCTCCTCGCCGAAGCGGCCGCCAAGACGCCGTTCGTGGCGCTCGCCGAGCTCAATGCGCGGCTCGCGAAGCCCGACGGCGGCCTCGTCGTGCTCGACGTGCGCGAGAAGGACTCGTACGCCGCCGGCCACGTGCCGGGCGCGCGCCACCTGCCGCGCGGCCAGCTCGAGCTCAGGATCAACGACGAGCTCAAGGACCCGACCGCGCGGATCGTCACCGTCTGCGAGTTCGGCAAGATCTCGACGCTCGCCGCCGCGACGCTCCGCGAGCTCGGCTTCTTGCGCACGGCCGCGCTCGATGGCGGCATGAAGGCGTGGCGCGACGGCGGCTTCCCCGTCGAGACGTCCGCGTAGCGCCGCAGCTCGGCCCCGAGCACCTGATCCGCTACGTGCTCGGGGGTCTGACCGAAAAGAGAAGGCCCCGGCCGTTGCTACAGCCGGGGCCTCGAGTTACGAGTCGAACCTCGGGACCTCCCGCTGCGGTTCTCGCTAGAAGCTGTACTTGAAGTTCAGCAGGTAGCGGCGTCCGTACAAGTCGAAGTTGTTCGGCGACACGGTTTGCGAGCTGAACCGCGTGTCGAACGACGGAATGATCGGCGGATCCACGTCGAACGCGTTGGAAACGGACAGCGACGCCTCCCAATTGTGGCCGGTGCGCATTTCCGCCGTGTACGACAGGATCAGGTCGGTATACGCCTTCGACTGCACGGTGTTGTCGTCGATCGTGAACGTGCCGGTCGGCAGCGTGCCCACGTTCATGCCGGGCTCCCACTGCACCCAGTTCGGATTGTCCACGCCGGCCGACTGCACGGGCGCGAAGCCGCCGTCGAGACGCGTCTCCGGAATGTACCGTTCCTGCAGGTTGATGCCCCACGGCCCGATGCCGTAGCGAACGTTCGCGAGCAGCTTCACGTCCGGCTCGAACCAGCGCCCGGCGATATTGCGATAGTCGGGAGCGGCGCCGCCCAAGAGCGTGTTGCTGTCCTCGAGCAGCCGGCCCGCGAGGAATCTGAACGTCAACGACTCGTTCTTGTTGGGCGCAAAGTTGGGCTCGGTGTTGAAGACGAGCTCATAGTCGATGCCCCTGACCTTGGCCGCGTTGATGTTCTGCTGGACGTCGCGGATCTGGGTAATGACCTGCGTGTTGGGATCGCGCGTGATGTACTGGCACTGGCTCTGCCGCCCGAGGTTGTAGCAGGCGTTCGCGATGTTCTGCACGCCGACCGTGCCGATCGCGCCGCTCATGTCGATGTCGTAGTAGTCCACCGACACCTGCAAGCCAATGCTCGAAGGCGCAAACACGATGCCGATCGTCTGCGTGTCGGCCCGCTCCGGATCGAGCAGCGGATTGCCGCCCGTCGTCGTCGTGATCTGCGTGGCAGGGCTGTTCGCCGGCAGCAGAGGATCGAAGACCTGGCCGCCGCCGCCCTGGAGGTTGAACCGCTCGGCGAAGGTCGGCTCGCGCACGTCGCGCGAAGCGGTCGCGCGCAGGCGCCACGCTTCCGCCATCTGGAAGTTGATGCCGGTCTTGTACGAGATGATCGTGCCGCTCGTCGAGTAGTCGGAGTTGCGTCCGGCGACGTCGAGCTCGAGGCGTTGCTTGCCGGACTTCGCCTGCCACAGCGGCAGGTTGAACTCCGTGAACGCCTCCCAGACGTGGTAGCTGCCGGTGATGACGGGCACCGTGGAGAACTCGTGCAGGTTCGGGCTGCCGCCTGTGAAGCCGGCGGGGAAGCCGCGGATGCCGAGGGTCGGCGCGTTTTGCGGCGGACCGTAAGCCATCAAGGACTGCGGCAGCCCGCGCTGCCAGAACGACTGGTCGCGGTACGTCATCCCGCCCGCCATCGAGAACGCGCCGGGACCGAAGCCCTTCCAGATGTCGCCGGAGAACACGACCTCGGCGAACTCTTGCGTCACCGTGCCGACGCCTTCCTTCTGCGACTGCGCGTAGTTGTGCGCGGCCGGGCTCACGTTGCCTTGACCCAGGACGTTCATCGGCACGCAGTTCGGGATCGCGTCGGGTCCCACGGGGCCCGGGATCGGCACGAGGTCGGTGGGCCCGCCGAGCGAGTCGTCGCCTTGGGGCGCCGGCACGCGTATGGTCGACACCGACGCCTGGAGCTGCGCGGCCGTCGGGTTGTAGCGCTGCACGTTGCAGATGATCGTACCGGTGCCTGTTTGCGCGATGGGGACTAGATCCGGGCGTCCGTCCGGCCCGCCGGCGCCGTTGTCGCCGGTGAGGTCGCGGCGGTCGTTGAACACCTCGACGGCGTCGATCGCGAGGAACTCGCGGTCCACGCGGACCTCGTTGTAGACGGTGGAATAGCGGTCCGTCTCGCCGCGCTGGACGCGAGCCTGCATCGTCCAGTTGCTGCCGATCTCCTTGTCGAGGCCGAGCTGCAACGTCCAGCTGTCGAACTCGTTGTGCCGCTCCTCGTCCTCGTTCCAATTGCCGGGCTGACCCTCGACCGTGCCCTGTTTCTGGAACACGAACGAGTCGACGCCCTGGGCGGTCATCGCGGTGCGCACGCTCGCCGGCAGGTACGGATTCGTGACGTAGAGCCTGCCGTTCCAGATGCCCGACAGGTGTGGGATGCCGCGCACGTGGTGATCGTTCGATTCGGTCTCGCCCGCGAACAGGTTCATCATGAATCGCGTCGTGTCGTTGGCGTCGAACGTGAGACCCGCGAACACGTTACGGCGCCGCACCTCGGCGCCGTAGATCGGCGTGTTGAACGCGAGGTTCGCGATCGCCGCTTCGGGACCGCCCGACTGATTCGAGGTCGCGGTACCGACGACGTTACCGGCCACGAACGGCACGAGCGCCGTGCCCTGGTAATTGAAGTTCTGGCCGAGGCTCGGGCCGTTGGCGAGCGTGAGCGTCGCGGCCCCGCCGGCGGCGTTGGCGGCGGCGCCGATTCTGCCGGTCGGCGAATGCAGCGTCGTGTTTACGTCCGGCAGCACGAGCCGCTGCGGCTGAGTCGCGCCGTTCGCGGCCGTCGACGCCGGATTGGCGACGATGCCGTAGCGCCTGAACCAGCCGCCGAGCTCGCTCGGATCGGGGTCGATCGGGTCGATGTTCTGCGTTTCGAGCGAGCCCACGAAATGCCAACGCTCGCCGAACTTCGTGCCGAACGCGGCCGACAAATCCTGTTGATCGCCGAAGCCCGCGGAGGTCCGGCCGGCACCGACGTTGAGGTCGAAGCCTTCGTAGTTGTGATTGATCCTAAAGTTCGCGACGCCCGCGAGTGCGTCGGCGCCGTAAGCCGCCGAGGCGCCGCCCGTCACGACTTCCACCTGCTGCAGCAGCGCGGTGGGGAAGTTGTCCACGTTCACGCTGCCGTCGCGGTCGGCGGGCGACACGCGCGCGCCGTCGAGCAGCACGAGCGTGCGCTGCGGGCCCATCGCGCGCATGTTGATCGTGCTGATGCCCGCTTGGCCGAATAGCGCGCCACCGCCCCGCTGCGCGCTCTGCGTCGCGAAGAACTGCGGCAGCTGGTCGAGCTGGTCGGCGATCGTTCTACCGGGCTGGAAACCGGTGAGGTCGTCCGCCGTGACGGCGGTAACGGGCACGGCCGTCGTGAAGCCGCTCGTGCGTGCGATGCGCGTGCCGGTGACGAGAATCTCGTCGTTCTGCGAGTCCTGCGAGTACGCGGGGCCGCTCAGTGCGAGCCCGACGGCGGCGGCGACGGCCGAGAGTGCGAAGGCTTGCGAGAATCGATCGCGTCGAGACGCGAGAATGCGCTGCTGAGCCACGGTGTTCCCCTCCCGTAAACTGTTGTTGTAAGTCTGCAACGACGTGCGTGAGACGCTCTCACGTTTAGCACGAGCGGTAGTTGGCGTCAAACTACTATTAGTTGCACCACCCGCCGTTCCGCCCGGTACGCCGCGTGCAGGCGCGTCGGTCTTCCTCGTTACGCGAAAGCGGTTACCAAGTTTGCAATTCGCCGCTACGCGGCCACAGGCAGGCGTCGCGCCGATGCGAATTCCGCGGGGTCCCGCCGGCCGTGGCACGCCGATTGCAAAAGGCATCCCGTTCACGCGGGAGAACGGCGACGGGGACCGTGCATCGAGCGGCTTGGACTCAAAGGCGCAGCAGCCGGAAGCGGCGCGGCCATCTGCTTGCGGCGCCGCGGCGCGCGGCGCTGGCGCGGCGCAGGCGGGTTGCGGCGCGCTTGCTCCTGTGGCGGTGGCCACTGGTGCTGGCCGCACTGCTGGCGGCAGCGGACGCGGCCGCGCAGACCCACTTCACCAGCACGCCCGTCAAGAGCGTCGCGGCGGGTCAGCCGTACGTCTACGCGATCACGGCCACCGGCACCGGCAACATCGCGATCACCGCGCCGAACGGCGTGCCGCTGTGGCTTACCCTCGCCGACGCGGGTAACGGCACCGCGACGCTGGCGGGCACGCCACCCGACCCGAACACCGCCTGGCCGATCACGCTGCGCGCCGACGACGACTTTTGCCGCGCGCCGTTCCTCGGCCACCTGTGCGAGGAGCAGATGTTCGTGATCAGCGTAGGTCTGCCGAATCACCCGCCCGCCGTCGTCCCGCCGGGCATCGCCCCGCAGACGGCTGCGGTCGCGAGGCCGTTCACGCTCGATCTCACGACGGCGATCACGGACCCCGACGGCGACGCGCTCGTGTTCGCGGCCTCGGGGCTTCCGGCGTCGCTGCCGTTCGACCGTGGCGTGATCTCGGGCACGCCGGCACCGGCGGACGTTCAGCTCTCGCCGTTCGCGGTCACCGTGACCGCGAACGACGGCCGCGGCGGTACCGCCACCGCGCAGTTCGTGCTCACGGTCTCGGCCGACACGCCGCCGGCCGTCGTCGGGCAAGGCATCCCCGATCAGAGCGTCGTCGAGAACGCGCAGCTCAGCGTCGACGTCGCGCCGCTGTTCAGCGACGCGGACGGCGACGTGCTGGCGTTCAACGCAGTGGGATTGCCGCCGGGCATTCAGCTTGCGGGCTCGGTGATCGCAGGGACGCCGGCCGCGGGCGCCGGCGCCGGATCGCCGTATCAGGTGACCGTGACGGCCACCGACGGCCGCGGCGGCAGCGTCGCGGACACGTTCGTGATAACGATCGTGCCGCTCGCTCGCGCCGACGTGTACTTGAGCGCGCTCGCGGCCACGCCGGCGCCCGCGCTGCGCGCCGGCGCTGTCGAATGGGCTGTGACCGTGGGCAACCACGGGCCGAGCCCGAGCGGAGCGGTCGCCGTAAATCTCGAATTCGCCGGCAACCCGTTCACCTTCTCGTCGAATCCCTGCACGCTGACGGCGGCCGCGGACCGGCAGCAGCTCGCGTGCAACGTCGGTCCGATCGCGAGCGGCGCCACGGCGACCGTCAAGCTCGCGGGCGCCGCCGCGCAGCCGGGCGACGTGTTCATGACGGCCACGATCCCCGCTGCCGCGACGGTACCGGCCGACTCCGACCCGAGCAACAACCGTGGGGCGCTCACCTTGAACGTGGGCGAGACGATCGTGACTGCGCCCGCGCAACGCATCGGGCTCGCGTCTACGGCGATCGCGGTCGGAGACCTCGACGGCGACGGCTTCGCCGATCTCGTGGCGGCCGCCGCCGGCGACGAGCCGTTCGTGCTGCTCGACATCGCGAACCCGGCGGCGCTCGACGCGGGCCTCGCGCAAAGCGGCGCCGAGCGCCGCGGCCTGGCGAGCATCCCGCTCAACTTCGGCGTCGCGGGTGCCGGCGCGGACGTCGCGCTCGCCGATCTCGACAACGACGGCGACCTCGACGCCGTCGTCGCGAACGGCCCCGGCAGCCCGAGCACCGCGTTCCTGAACGACGGCCACGGCGTGCTCACGCAGCTCGCGCCGCTCGGGCCGCCGGCGCGCGACGACCGCGCGGTCGCGATCGCCGATTTGAACGGCGACGGCTTCGCCGACGTCGTCATCGCGAGCGCCGGCGGCAACTCTCTTTATACGAGCGCGAACGGGGCGAGCTTCACGCAGTCGGCTTTACCGGCGGCGAGCGGCGGCGCGGTGGACGTCGTGCTCGTCGATATCGTCGGCAGCACGCTTCCCGACTTGATCTTCGTCAACGCGGGCGGGGCGACCGTGCGCCACGAGAACTTGGGCGGCGGCAAGTTCGGCCCGGCCGTCACGATCGACGCCGGCCCGTCGGTGGGCGTGGCGGCGGCGGACTTCAACCGCGACGGGCGCGTCGACCTGGTGCTCGCGCGCGCAAGCGCGCCGGGCAATGCGCTGCCCGCGGACCCGGTGTACCTCAACAACGGCTCCGGCGGCTTCGTCGCGGTCGGGGCGCTCGGCGCTTCGCCGACCACGGCCGTGGTCACCGGCGACGTGGACGGAGACGGAACGAACGACGTCGTCGCGATCAATGCGACGGGCGTCGAGCAGCTGTTCTTGGGCGACGGCAACGGCAACTTTCGGCTGTATTCGCAGATTTTCACGAGCCCGGGCGCCACGCGGGCCGCGCTCGGTCCGGTGGGCAAGCTCAAGCGCGTCGACCTCGTGACCGGCGGCCGTTCGTCGGTGGACGTGTTCTTCAACGACGGCCGCGGTGCGCTCGGCTTGGGCGACACGGCGCCGCCCGTCATCACGCTCGTCGGCACGACCGACGTGATGCTCGACGTCGGCGGCACGTATCAGGATCAGGGTGCGACGGTCACCGACAACGTCGACGGCGCGCTCAAGCCTGCCATGACGAGCAACGTCGATCCCAACGTGATCGGCACCTACAAAGTTACCTATACCGCGATGGACAGCGCCGGCAACGCCGCCGCGCCCGTCAGCCGCACCGTGCGCGTCAACGCGCACGAGGCGGCCACGGGCGGGGGCGGCGGCGCGGCGGACGTGCCGCTGTTCACGCTGTTGCTCGCGGCCTCGCTGCTACGACTGCGCGCCACGCGCGGGGAGGGTTCACGCCATGCGAAACAGACCCGTCGATAGACTCCACTGGACGCAGGTCCTCGTCTTCACGCTCGCGCTGGCGCTTGCGCTCACGGCGACACGCGTCCGCGCGTCCGACCTGAGCTACACCTTCGTTGACTTCGGCGCGTTGGGCGTCGACAGCAGCCTCACCGGCCAGCAGTCGCCGGCTCCCGGCCAGACCGTGAGTGTGACGACGCAGAAGGGCGACGGGCTCGGCGTCGCCGGGTCGCTGGCGCTGGGAAAGCGCTTCTACCTCGCGGGGTCGTACCGGAGCGCGGTGATGGACGTCAACGCGGTCGTGACGAGCCGGCTCGCGACCGCGGCCACGAGCGGCAACTTCGACTTGCTGCTGACGCGGTTCGGGTTCGGCTACGTGCAGCCGATCGGCCAACGCCTCGATTTCGTCGTCGAGCTCGGCCGCGACAAGGCCGAGTACGACTTCGGCAGCTTCGCGGGAGAGAGCTTCGACGTCGAGGACACGGCCTTGGCCGCCGAGCTGGGCCTGCGCTTTCACGCCACCAAGGGGCTCGAGCTGTTCGTCGCCGCGCGCGGCTCCGACGTGGGTCAGGTGGACCTCACGAGGCGGCGCTTCGACTCGGGCACGGAGGTCTCCGCCGGCTTGCGGTTCTATTTCTTCGAGGACTTGGGGCTCGGTGTCGACTATCGAAGCGGCGACGTGAACTCGTTGGCGTTGTCGCTGCGTTTCGGTTTCGGCGAGCTGCACGTGGGCGGCCGCTAGCGCGGAGGGTGAATGCCATGAGAAAGCAATTCTTGAACGAGGATCGCTTGGCGGCGGTGGGCGTCGCGCTCCTGGGCCTCGCGGCCCTGTTCGCGACGCGCGGGGCTCGCGCAGCGTGGGACGTGGTGCCGGCGGTCGGCTTGACCACGGAGGTGGACGACAACGCGCGGCTCGTGCCCATCGACCAGCCGTCGTCGACGCGCACGGCGCTCGACGCCCGGCTGCGGATGCGCAGCTTCGGCGATCGCGGCGAAGCGTTCATCGAGCCGCGGTTCGTCACCGACTCGTACGCCGACCAGCGCGACGCGCCGCTCGAGAGCAACGACCTGTTCCTGCTCACCAACGCAGCCTACAACTTCGAGCGTTCGAGCATCGAGTTCCAGACGGACTACCGGCGCGAGAGCGTGCTGCGCTCGGAGATCGACGCCGCGCTGCCGGAGGTCGACAGCGGTCCGGGCGCCGTCGACACCGGCGCCGGCACGCTCGGCACGTTCACCGACGAGCGCAAGCGTCTCGATGTGGGCTTGAACGTGGGCTTCGTCTTGTCGCAGCGCACGAACATGCGGCTCGAGCTCAGCCGTATCGACGTCGGCTACCCGAACCAGACGAGCCTCGTCCGCTCGCCGTTCGACGACAACACGCTCGGCATCGCGCTGATCCGCCAAGTGGACCAGCGCAACCAAGTCACGGCGAGGGCCTATTTCTCCGACTTTCACGCGGTGCGCAACGACAACAACTCCGACGCGTTCGGCGTCCAGGGCGCGTTCTCGCGGCCCGTGTCGGAGACCTGGTCGGTAGAGTTTTCGGCGGGCGTCGCGCGCACCGACTACACGTTCAGAACCGTGACCGGCGGCATCGTCGACAACGCGGCCAACAACTTCACGTTCGACGCCGGATTCCGCAAACGCTCGGAGCTAACGAACTGGACGATCCAGGTTGGCAGGGCCATCGACCCGAACAGCAACGGCTTCCTGGCCGCCCGCGACGACCTCCGTGTGCGCGTGGCCCATCAGTTCAGGACGCGGCTCTCGGCGTCCTTCGGCGTGCGCGGGTCGCGCGTCGATACGCCGGCCGAGACGGTCGGCGGAGGCTTCGAGCGCGACTACTGGCGCGCGTCGTTCGAGGTCGACTGGCAAATGACGCCACGGTGGCTGCTCACCACCGGCGTCGATCACGTGATGGAGGAGTTCACCGCGGCTACGGGCGACGCGACCTCCAACGCGGTGCTGGTCGGCGTCCGTTACCAGGGCCTCTCGCAGCAGGCCGGCGGCGCCAGGCAGCGCTGACGAAAATAGGGACTGGTTACTTTTTCGCCCGCGGCTCCGACGGACCTTCTGCAAGGTTTCCGCGAAAAAGCAACCTGTCCCTATTTTCGGACCAGGGGTTCAGTTCACGCGCCCTTAACTTTGCTCGGGCGGCGTCCCGGGGCAGGGGGGGGCGGACTTGTGCTCGCCCGCGGCCCTTGTCACCATGCGCACGGGCGTAATGCCTCCATACACCAAATCAACCTACAACGGGTAATGCTATGAAAAACCTCCTGCTCGGTTGCTTGCTTTCCACCGCCGTCGCGCTGCCCGCGCTCGCCGCGCTCAATTCGGGCGATCCGGCGCCGCAGTTCAAGGCCAAGGCATCGCTCGCCGGCAAGGCGTTCGACTACTCGTTGGCCGACGCGCTGAAGAAAGGTCCGGTGGTCGTGTACTTCTATCCGTCGGCGTATACGCAGGGCTGCAACATCCAGGCGCACACGTTCGCGGAGAACATGGAGAAGTTCAACGCGGCCGGCGCGACCGTGGTCGGCGTGTCGCTCGACAGCATCGACCGCCTCAACGAGTTCTCGGCCGACCCGGCCTATTGCGCGGGCAAGCTCGCCGTCGCGTCTGACAAGGACGGCGCGATCGCGAAGTCGTACAGTCTCATGGTGCGCGAAGCGCCCGCCGGCGGCTTTCCGGACACGCGCGGAGTCAAGGTCGAGCACGGCTTCGCCGAGCGCACGACCTTCATCGTGACCCCGGACGGCAAGGTCTCGGCTACGATCGGCGGCGTGATGCCGGCGGAGAATGTCGAGAAGGCGCTTGCGGCGGTGCAGGGCTTGCAGCACGCCGGTCATCACTGATCGTTGAATCGTTGCGGTTGGCCGCACGGCGCGCGCGCCGTGCGGCCGCCATCGCCTCGTCCGCATGACGAAGGCCCCCCAAGCGGAGTCCGTCGAGACCCGCGACATCGCAGATCTCGCCACCACGACCGAGCTCGTCGCTCTCGCGAAGGCTCGCTTGTCCACGGGGGCGTGGGACTTCATCGTCGGCGGCGCCGAGACCGAGACGACGAGCCTGCGCAACCGCCAGGCGCTCGACGCGATCGCGTTTCGCCCGCGGGTGCTGCGCGACGTCGACGGCACCGACCTCTCGGTCACTTTCCTCAAATCCAAGCAGCGCCTGCCCGTCTTGCTGGCGCCGCTCGCGAGCCTTGCCGACATCCATCCGGACGGCGCGCTGTCGATCGCGCGCGCCGCGAAGGAGTTCGGCTGCCTGATGCTGCTCAGCAGCGTCGCGCAACAGGACCTTGACCTCATCGCGCGCGCCGCGGGCGAGCGCTTCGTCTTCCAGCTCTACGCCGACGGCGACGAGCGCTGGGTGCTCGATCTCGCGAAGCGCGCGGCGGCGGCCGGCGCCCGCGCCCTGTGCCTCACGGTGGACGTGCCCGCGTTCGGCCGCCGCGAGCGCGGCATGCATCGCCGCCAAACGATCGCGGGCCGGCCGTTCGGCGCATTGCGCGCCGGCGAGGAGCATCGCGCGCGCGCGGACTGGAAGCTCGTCGCGAAGCTCAAAGCCGCGCTCGACGTGCCGCTGATGGTAAAGGGCATCCAGACCGCCGAGGACGCCGAGCTCGCGCTGCAGCACGGCGTGGACATCATCTACGTGTCGAATCACGGCGGCCGCCAGCTAGACCACTGCCGCGCCGCGATCGACCTCTTGCCCGAGATCGCGAGCACGGCGCGCGGCAAGGCGCAGATCGTGATCGACGGCGGCTTCCTCCGCGGCACCGACGTCGTGAAGGCCGTGGCGAAGGGTGCGGCGATGGTCGGGCTCGGGCGCTTGCAGGCGCTCGCGCTCGGGGCCGGCGGCGAGCGCGGCATCGTGCGGATGCTCGAGCTCGTCGAAGCCGAGCTCGCGGTCACGATGAAGCTGCTGGGCGTGAACACGGTGGCGGAGCTCGACGGCACCTACCTGCAGCCGACGTCGCCCGTGGGCCCGCCCGGCTTGCTGAGCGCGTTCCCGCTGCTCGACTCGCGCTCGAGCCCCTGAAAGCGGGCGCCGCGGCGCCCCGTCCTGCGGCATACTTCACCGCAGTGCGCAACGACCGATCCGCATGCTGACGCCGGCGGAGCAGCTCGGCTTGGCCGGAGCCGCCCTCGACGCGCGCGTGCGCCAGGCCGTCAACCACGTCCCCGATTCGGCGCTCGTGCACGTGGCGCGGCGTCTCGCCGAGGACGCGCGCGCGAACGAGGTCGTCTACGCGCGCGACGGCGTGGTCGAGACGGTGCGCGTAATGCTGCGGCCGCTGCTCGTGATGCCGGAGCAGCTCGCGTATCTGCATCACGTGTGCACACGGATCATGAGCGCGCTCGCGCGGATGCCGGAGCTCTACTTCACCGACGCCGAGGTGCGCCGGATCCTGCCACTCGCGGCCGACGAGCACGGCTGGCTCGAGGCAGTGTGGCCGGAGATCCGCCACGCGTCGAACCCTCTCTACGGCCGGCTCGATGCGGTGTGCGACTTCACGAGCGCGCGCTGGCAGGATTCACTGCGCTTCATGGAGCCGAATCTCTCCGGCGTCGGCGGCATTCACTTGGGGCCGCTCGCCGAGACGCTCGTGATGCGTGACGTGGTGCCGACGCTCGTAAGCTACGACCCGACCCTCGAGATCGAGCCGCCGCGCGATCAGCGCGACTTGTTTCTGCAGGTGCTACTCGATCAGGCGCGCGCCGCCGGGCGCGCCGGCAACAACATCTGCTTGATCGAGCCCAAGTACGTGACCGAGGGGCCGAACGAGCAATCGCACCTCGTCGAGTACTACGGCGCGGAGCACGGCATCGTGCTGCGGCACGCGGATCCGCGCGAGCTCCGCGTCGAGGGAGACGAGGTCTATTGCGAGGACACTTGCGTCGACGTCGCGTACCGCGACTACGAGATCCGCGACCTGCTGGCGCTCGAGCGCGACCAAGGCCGGCCGCTCGAGCCGATTCGCACGCTGTTCCGGCAGAATCGCATGGTCTCCTCGATCGGCGGCGACCTCGACCACAAGAGCTGCTGGGAGGTGCTCACGAGCGAGCGGCTCGCCGCGCGCTACTTCAGCGTCGCCGAGCGGCAGCTGTTCCGCCGCCACATCCTGTGGACGCGCGTGGTGAGCGAGCGCCGCGTCGAGACGCCCGACGGCGAGGAAGACCTGCCGGAGTACATCCGCGCGCACCGCGAGGAGCTCGTGCTCAAGCCGAACCGCGCCTATGGCGGCACCGGCGTGCACTTGGGCGCCGCGCAGACGGAGGCGCAATGGGACGGGCTCATCGAGCACGCGCTGCGCGGGGCGGACGACGCCGAGCGCAGTTGGGTGGTGCAGGCGGCGGCGACGCTGCCGGTGCACATGTTCCCCGTGCTCGACGGCTCGGGACGCGCGCGCGACGAGCCGTTCTACGCCGTGATGGGCTTCGCGCCCACCGATCACGGCCTGAGCATCATCGCGCGCGTCTCGCAGAAGCAGGTGGTCAACGTGGCTCAGCACGGCGGCCTCGCGGCGGTGCTCGTCGGCCACCGGCCCGCCGAGCTCGCGAGCCCCACGCGGCTGCCCGTGCGCGCGGACCACGCGCTGCAGGAGCTGCGGGCAGCGATCTACAAGCTCCGCGATCTCGACGCGGTGATCCAGGTGCTCGAGTGGGACGAGGAGACGTATCGGCCGCCCGGCGCCGCGCAGAGCCGCGCGTCGCAGCTCGCGGTGCTCGGTGCGTTGCGGCACGAGTTGCTCGTGAGCGACCGCCTGGGCGACCTGCTCGCGTCCGTGGACGCGCGCGCGGAGCTGCCGGTCGTCGACCGCGCCGAGCTCAAGCGGCTCGCGCGAGTGCGCAGGACGGCGGTGGCGCTGCCGCAGACGCTTGTCGCCGCGTTCACCGAAGCGCGCTCGCATTGCCTGCACGCGTGGGAGCACGCCCGACACTCGAACGACTTCCAGGTGTTCGCAAAGCCGTTCGACCTGCTGCTCAGGCTGCTGCGCGAGCGCGCCGATGCGCTCAAGATCGGCGACGACCTCTACGACGGGCTGCTCGACGACCACGAGCCCGGCATGCGGTGCGCGCGGCTCGAGCCGCTGCTCAAGGCCACCGGCGATCGGCTGCGCACGCTCGTGCCTGCATGGGCCGAGCGCACGCGCCGCTGGGCCGGCACGCTGCCGAAGGCCGCATACGCGGAAGACCGGCAGCGCGACTTCTGCGCCGCGCTGCTCGAGGAGATGGGCTTCGACTTCGGCCGCGGCCGGCTGGACCGCTCAACCCACCCGTTCACGATGATGGCGGGCGAGGACGACGTGCGGCTCACGATTCGCTCCAACGCCCACGACCCGCTGCCGGCGATCTTCGCCACGCTCCACGAGGGCGGGCACGCGCTCTACGACCAGGGATTGCCCGCCGAGCTGCACGGCACGCTGCTCGCCGATGCGCCGAGCATGGGGCTGCACGAGTCGCAGGCCCGGCTCTGGGAGAATCACGTCGGCCGCAGCGCGGCGTTCTGGGCGCGCTACTTCGCGCGGCTCGAGCACGCGTTCCCCGCGGCGCTCGCGAAGGTCGACGCGCGCCAATTCCATCGCGCGATGAACGTGATCGCACCGGGGCTCAATCGAGTGGCGGCCGACGAGGCCACGTACAACTTGCACGTGCTCGTACGCTACGAGCTCGAGATCGCGCTGCTCGCCGGTGACCTCGCGGTCGGGGACCTGCCCGGCGCGTGGAACGAGCGCTACCGGCACTATCTCGGGGTGACCGCGGCCGCGCCGCGCGACGGCTGCCTCCAGGACGTGCACTGGGCGCTCGGCGAATTCGGCTACTTCCCCACCTACACGATCGGCAATCTGTACGCGGCGCAGCTCGTCGACGCTTACGCGCGCTCGCACGACTTGGATGCCGAGCTCGGGCGCGGCGACCTGGGGTCGCTGCGCTCGTGGCTCGCCGAGCACGTCTACGCGCACGGCGCGAAGCTCGACGCCGAGGATCTGATCGAGGCCGCTACGGGGCACCGGCTCGACGCCGAACCGTTCTTCCGGCGGCTCGAGCAGCGGGTCGCGGAGCTCGAATAACGGACGGCGTGCCGCCGCGCGCGCTGTTGTAGCCCACCCCCCTCCCGCCAGAGTATCGTTGGCGGGTACGGGAAAGGGGGGTGTCATGCAGAATCCGTCGTTTCGCCGTGTCGCCATCGCGAGCGCCTGGCTCGGCTTGCTCGCGGCGGCCGCGTGCACGCAGCAGGCTGCGGAGAACGCCGCCGCGCCGGCGCAGAGCACGGCCGTCGCCTTCGAAGGTGCGCGCGTCATCGTCGGCGACGAGAGCGCGCCGATCGAGAACGCCGTGCTCGTCGTGGACGGCGCGCGCTTCGTCGCGGTAGGCAAGGCGGGTGAGGTCGCGATTCCGCCGGGCGCGAAGCGTGTGAGCTTGAGCGGCAAGACCGTGATGCCGGCGATCGTCGACACGCACACGCATCTCAACCGCGAGCGCGACGCGCTCGTGCTCGACTTGCAGCGGCGCGCGTACTTCGGCGTGAGTGCTGCATTGAGCCTGGGTCAGGACAACGGCGACGTCGTGTACGCGATGCAGCGCGAGCAGCTCCCCGGCGCCGCGCTCTACCGCACCGCGGGCCGCGGCATCACCGCTCCCGAGCCGGGCCGCAACGAAGTCCCATACTGGATCAAGACCGCGGACGAGGGCCGGGCCGGCGTGCGCGAGCAGGCGGCGCTCGGCGTCGAGATCATCAAGGTGTGGGTGGACGACCGCAACGGCACGTACCCGAAGCTCGGCCCGGAGCTCTACGGCGCCGTGATCGACGAAGCGCACAAGAACGGGCTGCGCGCGATCGCACACGTGTACACGCTCGAGGACGCGAAGGGCCTCGTGCGCGCCGGCATCGACGCATTCGCGCACGGCGTACGCGACAAGGACATCGACGACGAGTACGCGGCGCTCGTCAAGGAGCGCCCGAATCTCGTGCTCGGACCGAACCTGCCGGACCGCGGCGTCGTGACCGATCTCGGCTGGCTCCGCGGCATCGTCCCGCCCGCGGTGCTCGACCCGCTGCAAGCCGCGGCCACCGACCGACCCGACGCGCAGGCGTTCTTCGGCATCCAGGCGCGCAACCTCGCGCGCCTGAGCGCGCAGGGCATGCGCATCGTGCTCGGTACCGACGGCAACACGCCGTGGGGTCCGCATCTCGAGATGGAGGACATGGTCGCGGCCGGCATGACGCCCGCGCAGGTGCTCACGGCCGCGACGCGCAACTCAGCCGAGTTCCTGCGGCTCGACGCGGGCACGGTCGCGGCGGGCAAGAGCGCGGACTTCCTCGTGCTCGACGCCAACCCGCTCGACGACATCACGAACACGCGGCGGATCGCCGCGGTGTATCTTCGCGGCGCAGCCGTCGACCGGGACGCGGTGCGCACCGCTTGGCAATAACCTGAAGAACGAACGAGGAACACAACGATGCAGCGATTCCAACTCGAGCGCGCGGCTCTTCCTTTAACTCTCGCCGGCGCGATTCTGTGTGCGTTGGCGGGCACGGCCCACGCGCAGGCGTTCGCGGACGCGAACAGCTCGAAGGCGGGCTACTCGGGTGGAAGTCTCGTTCCGGCCGGTGCGTGCGAGAAGCTCGCCGAGCTCAAGCTGCCGGAGGTCGTTCAAATCGCCGCGCGCGTGATCGCGGCGGACGCTGCGGCGCCCGCGCATTGCCGGGTTAGCGGGGTCATCGAGCCCGAGGTCGCGTTCGAGGTGAATCTGCCGGCGACCTGGAACGGCCGCTACTACATGATCGGCAACGGCGGCCACGCGGGTGAGGCGCTCGACGCGGGGAATCGCGTGTCGCAGCGCAACGACGCTCTGAAGCACGGCTTCGCGATGGCGCAGACGAACACGGGCCACGACGCGACCAAGGAGCCGGGCGGCACCTTCGTGCTGAGCAATCCGCAGAAGGCAATTGACTACGCGTATCGCGCGGTGCACGTCACGGCGACCACGACCAAGGAGATCGCGAACCGCTACTACGGCAAACCGGTGGCGCACTCGTATTGGAGCTCGTGCTCGAATGGCGGCCGCCAGGGGCTTCTCGAGGCGCAGCGCTATCCCGCGGACTTCGACGGCATCGTCGCGAACGCGCCGTGGGTGGACCAAACCGGCTTCACGATCGGCGCGATGTGGAATCAGCGCGCGCTCGCCGACGCGCAGGTGTCGGCCGACAAGATCGCGCTCGTTGCGAGCGCCGCGATGAAGAAGTGCGACGCCGTCGACGGGTTGTCGGACGGTCTGATCGACGACCCGCGGCGTTGCTCGTTCGACGTTGCGAAGGACGTGGCGAGCTGTCCCGCGGGCGGCGACGCCGGCACGTGCCTCACGTCCGCGCAGGCGGCCGCGATCCAGAAGGTCTACGACGGCCCGAAGAGCGGCGGCAAGCAGATCTTCCCGGGCTTCATGGTGGGCAGCGAGGCGCTCGTGGCCGGGCCGAATGGCGCGTCGAACAGCAGCTGGTCCAACTTGATCCTGCCGGCTCAAGCGGGCGCGAAGCCGGCCGACTTCAACCTCGCGGAAGGCACGATGCGCTATCTCGTGTTCCAGCCGCCGCAGCCCGAATACGACTACAAGACGTTCGATTTCGACCGCGATCCGCCGTTGCTCAAGCGCTGGGGCAAGCTCGCGAACGCGACCGACACGAACCTGAAGGACTTCCGCGCACGCGGCGGCAAGCTGATCATGACCTACGGCTGGGCCGACACGATCCTCCAGCCGCTGATGGGCGTGAACTACTACGAGAAGGAGGTGAAGGCGAA
>DASQOL010000183.1:0-37456 GCA_035644475.1 Gammaproteobacteria bacterium
GACGCGCGGCTGATCGTCGTCCGACGTTCGCGCCGCGCCGCTCTGCAGCCGCACGACGAGCTCGTCACCCGTGATCTTCGCGTAGCGCCGCAGGATCGAGCCGCTCGTCGGCGCGACTCCGGAAAGAATGTTGTGCGACACCTCGCCGGGATAGACGCCGAGGCTTCCGAAATAGCCGATGTAGCCGCGCAGCGCCGCTTGCGCTTCTTCGGCCGTCGCGGTTTCGCCGGCGAATGGCTCGCGCACCCGCGGCGGGAAGTGCACGCCGACGAAGCCGGCGGGCGTGTAGACGATCACGCTCGGCCCGCGCTGACTCTCGCGCTCGATCTCGCCGGTGGCCGGATTGACTTGTCGCTCTCCGACATTGCGCCAGAAGCCGACGACCTGGCGGTAGGCGGGACTCAGATTTTCCACCGTCGGAAATCGTTGCCAGGTCCAGCGCGTGTCGCCCTGCGCCTGCGGTTCTTTCGTCGACGTGACCACGAGTCGGTCGCCCTCCAGCTCGAACGACCGGGAGAAGGCGAGGCCCTGCACGCTCGGACTCACGCCCGCCTCGGCGGTGAACCGCATGCGACCGGCAGGCTCATCCACGGTGTATCGCCCCCAGAAGCCGCCGTATTCCTCCAAAGTCGACAGTGCGCCGGTGGGAATTGCCGCGCCTTGCACGCGGGCCGGTGTCGCGTTGAAGAACTCGAACACGTTGCCCGCGCGGTCGAGAACGAGGAGCCCGTGTGGCGCGCGCGCGCGCACCGGAGTATCGCTGCCGGCCTGTTTGTCGACCGACACGAGGGTCCACGAGCTCACGAGCCGGTCCGCGACGCCGGCCGCTTGCGCCTCGAGCGCCGCGCCGACGCCGAACGCGAGCGTCACGATCCCCGCGGCGAAGAACACCGGCGTGCGACTCGGAGAGCGCGCGGCCAATCGAAGGTCTCTCCGGAAGCTCCAGCGCATAGGTACGGCTACTCCCGCAAGAATCTGCGAGCGGTATCGAGATCGCACCCCATCGGCATGAAGTCGACGTCGGGCCGCGCGGCCCAGTGCATCGTGCCTTCGACCGCTTGTGTGAGGTACTCGGGGTCTTCGACCTTGAAGCGATACGTCAGCGTGCGCCCGCCGGGGTCGGGCTCGAAGCGCTCGACGAGATGCTTGGCGCCGCTCGACGGCAATCCCGCTGCGAGGCCCAAGCGATGCTCCGAGAATCGCGCCGTGTCGACGACGAGCGTGTTGCCCTCCCATGCGCCGATCGAGTGCCCCTGCACGGTGGTCGGCGCGCCGTCGTGCGTTCCGAGCCCCACGTGGACCACGCGCTCGACGCCGTCGAGCTCGCCGCGGATGAGCACCGTGGCGTCGCGCAGCTCGATGTTCTTGAACCCCGGCAGCATCATGTACGCGGGAGAGCTGAAGGAGACGCAATCCGCGCCGGGATTCACGGAGTCCGTGAACTCGCGCATCGCGGCCGCGCCCTTGGGCGTGACGGGTAGCTGCGCCGCCGCCGGACTGAAGAACTGCCCGAGCACGGGCTCGGCCACCGTGGCCCAGGTGCCGGACACCGACTCGCGCGTAGCAGGTCCCGCGGCTTGCGGCGCGGCGCCGCCGTCGGACGCGGCCGCTCGAGCTGGCGGATTCCCGCCCGCGAACACGCGGGTGCCGTCGTACACGGTCACGCCGGCTTTCTGCAGCGTGAGCAAGGAGGCGATGTTGCGTGCCCGATTGCGTCCGGGGTTCGCGGTCATGCTCACGCGGTCGCCGACGGCCAGCGCGTCGTGCGACCAGCCCATGGCCTTGAGCGTGCTCGGCGGAAACGCCTCCACCTGCCAGACGCGTTCGCCGCCGGCGGAGGTCTCGCGGATGGTGAGGTACACGTGCGGATTGGCCCAGTCGTAGTCGATGAGCGTGCCCTCGATGCTCACGACTGCTTGCTGATCGTAGGCCGCCGGGCTGTGGTGGGCGCCTGCTAGCGACGGGACGAACAGCACCAGGAGCACGCCGAGGGCGAGCGTTCGTTGTCGCATGAGTCTTTCTCGTTGGTTTCGCTCAGGCCGATACTGCGCCAACCCCGCGTGCTGTCACCGAGCGAGCGCTTCGGTTCAGCGCGCGGGCAGGCCGAGCTGCTTGCGTAGCTCGGGCGCCGTCATGACCTTCACGTAGACGGGCGAGCCGACGTCGAAAAGTCGCGCGCTCGAGAGCGGCCCGACCATCACTGGCTCGAAGCCCGCGTCGCGCACGAGCTGACTCGTGACGGCAACCGCGTGCTCGTCGTCGCCGGCCACCGGGATCGCGGCGAGCTCCCCCGTGCGGTGCGCGAGGCTGCTCAGATTGGTATAGATGATGGAGTTGAACGCACGCACCAGACGGGCGCCCGGCAGGTATTTCGGATCGGCGACGCCGGCGCCCTCTTTGCGGGCTTGCTCGGCCATCGGACCGTCGCGGTCCGGGTAGGGATTCGTCAGATCTATCACGGTCTTGCCGACGGTGGCCGACTTGATCTCTTCGCCTACCTGCGGCCATTGGCCGTAGGGCATCGCGATGACCACGACGGGGCCGAAGGCCGCGGCCTCGCGCGCCGTGCCGACGTGCACGTTCGGCCCGATCGCCTGCGCCTGTGCCTTGAGCTCGTCGGGATGGCGGGAAGAGATCATGACCTCGTGGCCGGCCTTCGCCCAGAGCTCGGCGAGCCCGGCCCCCATCTTCCCCGCGCCGACGATCCCGATCTTCGTCGGCTCGGCCGCACCGGTTGCGGCCGGTAGTCCGGCGAGCGAGAGGCCGGAGGCGGCGAGGAGCATCGCGCAGAGCCGGCCGATCGGCGTTGCGCGAGGACGGGCGACGCGACTGTTCATGGGTTGATCACCGATCGAGAATTCCGATGCGCGAGTATCGGCTCGAGGCGCCGGTCGTTCAATCTTTGCAGCGGCCCGGCGATGGACAGTGTGGCTACCAGATCTTCACCTGCGCCTCGCCGGAACGCACCATCGCGTCGCCGGCCGAACAGCCGAACGCCGCGGCGAACGACGGCATGTTCGAGGGCGGCCCGATCGCTCGGAGCTTCGCGGGCGCGTGCGGATCCACGTTGAGCAGCACGAGCTGGCGCTTGTCGCGGATGTTGCTTCGCCAGATGCGAGCCCAGTTCATGAACAAGCGCTGGTCCTGAGTGTAGCCGTCGATCTTGCTTCCGGCCTCCGCCGGATGGCCCTCGAGCGCAGTGCGCAACGCGTCGTACGCGACGCTCAAGCCCCCGAGGTCCGCGATGTTCTCGCCGAGTGTGAGCCGGCCGTTCACGTGCTTGTCGGGCTGGTCGGCGATCGGGGCGTAGGCGTCGAACTGCTCGACGAGCTTCGCCGCTCGAGCGTCGAACTCGGCGCGGTCTTCCTTCGTCCACCAGTCCAGGTTGTTGCCGTCGCCGTCGAACTGACTGCCCTCGTCGTCGAAGCCGTGCGAGGACTCGTGCCCGATCGTGCCGCCGATGCCGCCGTAGTTGATCGCGTCGTCGCCCTTGGCGTAGAAGAACGGGGGCTGCAGGATCGCGGCGGGGAAGTTGATCGTGTTGTCGGTGGGGTTGTAGTACGCGTTCACCGTCTGCGGCGTCATCGACCATTCTTTGCGGTCGGTCGGCGTGCCGATCTTCGCGATGTCGTATTGGTAGTTGAACTTGCCCGCGGCCATCACGTTGTCGTAGTAGCGATCGGGAGTGACGCTCAAGCCCGACCAATCGCGCCACGTGTCCGGATAGCCGATCTTCGGCAGAAACTTCTCCCACTTCGCGAGCGCCTTCTGCTTGGTCGCGTCGCTCATCCACTCGAGATTCGCGATCCGGGCCTTGAGTGCGGCGCGAACGTTCGCGACGAGCTCTTCGGCGCGCGCCTTTGCGTCGGGCGGGAAGTACTCCGCGACGTACAGTTGTCCCAGAGCCTGCCCCATCCCGCCGTTGACCGCGCCGAGCACACGTTTCCAACGCGCGCGCTGCTCCGGCTGACCGTTGAGCGTCTTGCCGGAGAACTCGAAGTCTTCCTGCTGGAACGGCTCGGACAAATAGGGCGCCGCGTCGGCGATGACGTGCAGCGCGAGATAGTCGCGCCACCGCTCGACCGGCGCGCTCGCGAGCAGCTCGTTCAACCCCGCAAAGAACTTCGGCTGCGACAGTGAGAATCCGTCGACCGCGACGCCCTGCGCCACGAAGAACGTCCGCCAGTCGAAGCGCGGCGTCGTTCGGAGAGCCTCGTCGAGGCTGACGAAGTGGTACTGGTTTTGCGGGTCGCGCAGCTCGACGGGCTGTAGCGAGTAGCCCGCGAGCTTCGTCTCGAGCTCGAGCACGGACGCGGCGCTGCGTGCCGCCGGGTCCGCTGGCACACCCGCCAGCTCGAAAAACCGGGCCATGTGAGCGACGTAGGCAGTGCGGATCTCGCGGTATTCGTCCTTGGAGTAGTAGTCCGGGCTCGGCAGTCCCAAGCCGCCCTGGTTCACGTACGCGATCTGCCGCGCCGCGTTCTTGTAGTCGGCGCCGCTCGAGAAAAAGAACAGCTGCTGGTCGCCGCGGCTGAACGAGAGCCTGAGCCATGCCGTCACGTCGTCGGGCGTCTTCAGCGCGGCGATCTCGGCGAGCTTCGGCTTGATCGGATCGAAGCCCGCGGCGTCGATCGCCGCCTCATCCATGCCGGAGCGATAGAGGTAGCCGATCTGTCGCTCGATCGACCCCGCCGCGGTTTGCGCGGCATTGCGCGCTGCGCGCTCGACGAGCGTGTGTTGGTTCTCGAGGCTTTGCTCGGCGAGCGCGTCGAACGCGCCCCAGCGCGTGCGATCGGGCGGAATCGGATTCGCCGCGATCCAGCGCGAGTTGACGAAGCCGTTGAAGTCGGTGCATGCGGCGATGGAATCGTCGAGCTCCGCCACGTCGAACACGGGCAGGCGCTCGGCGGCCGGCAGAGAGGCGGGCGCCGATTTCGCGGCCGCGCGCTCCTCGTCCGAACCGGCACGCGGTCCGCAGCCGGCGAGACCCGCGGCGGCGGCAACTATGGCAATCGGCTTGACCCACGAGACCACGGTGTATTCCTCTCGACTTGACAGCTGGACTCTAAAGGAACGGGCCGCAGCCGCGCAAACCGGCTCGAGTCGGGAGGCCCCCGGCCGGCCGCGGCGCCGCGGCCGCAGACGAGCTAGTCTTGGTGCAATACCGTTGCAGGATCGGTGCGTGACGCACGGCGCGCCGGCAACACGCTTGCCGCGAGCGCCGCGAGCGCGAGCAATCCCACCACCGCGAGATAGGCGACCGGATCGAGCGGGCTCAGGCCGTATAACCGGCTGCGTAGGACTTGCGAGGCGACGGCGGCCAGCACGACGCCGACGATCGAGCCGACCGCCACCGCGCGGCCGTTGACGCGCAGCACCATCGCCGTGATCTCATGTGGCCGAGCACCGAGCGCCATGCGCACGCCGATCTCACGGCGCTGCCGCTCCACGGAGTAGGAGATCACACCGTAGACTCCGACGGTGGCGAGCACCAGCGCGAGTAAGCCCAGCGCGCCCGCGATTCGAGCCACGTTCGCGCTCGTCCCGAGCGACCGCTCCACTTGCTCGTGCAGCGGGATCGGCTCCGCCGCCGCGCGCGGCTCCAGCTGGCGGACCCTCGCGGCGGCGCCGGCAGCGAACGCCGACGGCACGAGCACGAACGCCGGCCCGCTCACGAGGTTGCCGTCGGGAACGAACGGTGCGTAGTACGTTGGCTGAATCATGCCGATGCGCTGCAGTTGTGCGTCGCGCACGACGCCGACCACCTCGTGCACGCGGCCCAAGATGATCACGTTCCGGCCGATCGGGTTTGCGTCTCCCCAGCACGCGCGGGCGAGCGACTCGTCCACCACCATCGATTCCGGGCTCGCGCCCCCCGCGCGCACCGTGCTGCCGGCCACGATCGGAATGCGCAGCACGTCGAAGAAAGCGGGCGACACTCGCTGCGTCACGATCCGGTCGGTGTTGCACCGCGCGCCGAACCCCGTGCTCTCCCAGCGCTCGCCCAGAGGCAGCAGCATGCTCACGGCGGCCGGCGTGCCGCCCGCTCGGAGGCTTGCGACGAGCTCGTCGTAGAACGCGGCTTCGCGCGCGGGATCGTAGGCATTCGGCGGCAGTGTCACGCGCAGCGCCGTGACTCCGCTCGTATCGAAACCCAACTCGAGCGATCGCGCGCGATCCACGCCGCGCACGAGCAGCGCCGCGGCGAGGAGCAGCAGCACGCTGATCGCAACTTGCGTGCCGAGCAGCACGCCGCGCAGCCGCGCGCGCGGATTCACCTGTCCGTTTTGCTGCTTCAGCGCATCGTTGACGCTCGTTCCCGTGGCGCGCAGAGCGGGGACCAACCCAAAAGCCGCTGCGCTCACGAGCGCTACCACGATCGCGTACCCGAGCACGCGCAGGTCCGGTGACAGGTGCACGTTGTCGGGGATCAGCTTGCCGGCGAACCGCAGCACAACGCCGGGCAACGTTGCCGCGAGCGCGAGGCCGGCGGCGCTTGCGAGCCCCGCGAGCACTAGGCTCTCCGTAAGCAGCTGGCGCATCACGCGCCCGCGTCCCGCGCCGAGCGCCGCGCGCACCGCGATCTCGCGTCGGCGCAACGTGCCGCGCGCCAGCAGCAGATTGCTGACGTTCGCGCACGCGAGCAGCAGTATCGAGCCGAACGCGGTGACGACGATGGCCAGCGTCGGCGCGAGCAGCTGCCGCCGCGTCGGGTGATCCAGCACTGCCGTGCCGGTCAACAGGATCTCGCCGGGCGGGCGTGCGAAGGCGCCTTCGCGTGGGATTGCGGTCGAGTACTGCAGGAACAGGGCTCCGAGCTCCGCCTGCGCCTCGGCGCGCGAAACGCCGGGCGCGAGCCGCGCCGAGACGTCGACGCAACAGCGGTTCGGATCCGTGAGCAGTCCGGACGCTGCCGGATCGGTCGCACGCACGACGGGATAAGTGGCGAGCGGCACCCAAAGATCGGTGCGCTCGGTGTCGACACCGCCGAACGATTCGGCTGCCACGCCGATCACCGTGAACGGCACGCCCTCGAGCCGGACCGTCGCGCCGAGCACATCCGGGCTCGCCGCGTAGTCGCGGACCCACAGCGCGTGGCTGATGACGCCCACCGTCACGGCCGACCCCACGAGGTCGTCCTCCGGGAGAAAGCCGCGGCCGAGCGCCATGCCCACGTGGAGCACGTCGAAGAAATTGGCTGTGACGAACGCGGCACGCGCTACGGCGTTCGCGTCGTCCCCGCCGAGCTCGGCGCGATACGTGCGGGTTGCGAGCACGCCTTCGACCGTGCGGCTGTTGTCGTCGAGGTAGCGCGCGGCGGTCAGTGCCAAGCCGAACCACCGAGTGTCGTGAATATTCACGACACGGCTCGGCTCCGGCACGTCCCATGGCCGCGTGAGCAGCGAGTTGATCACCGTGAACACGCTCGTGTTCAGCCCGATGCCGAGCACGAGCGCGAGCATCGCCATCGCCGTAAACGACGGCTGCGCGGCGAGCGAACGCGCCGCGTAGCGCAGGTCTTGCCACGCGCTGTCGAGCCACGAGGCAGCACGTGCGACGCTCGCGCGGTGGGATCGGTTCATGCGCTTCTCCTGAGATTGCTTGAGCGCCGAAGCAACGACCATGCCAGCGGCGATGGCGGGCTCGGACCGCCGGTTCGGGGGCGTAGGGTTAGTGACTCGTCGGCTCGAACCATCCCAGTTTCGCGAGCGCGGTGGCGCTTCCGGGACGGTGGCCCAATCCAGCCGCGCCACGCCACCGTCCGGCGCCGCGCCAAGCGGCCGGCGGTTCAGAGCAGGCGGGATCTCCGCGCACTGCTGACCCACGATCGGTACACGTCCCGAGGGTTCGTTATGTTCAGCGACAGCGAATCGGTTTGCTCACGATCCGCCCCGTCTGCTATATAGCCTTTGAACGCCGTCGACGCGACACGACAAAAAAACGCGACCAAAAAGCGGCGATCGTCACTTCAACGAAGAGAGAGAGCTAAAACGATGCGTAGCTACATGCTGCTCGTCATTGCGGTGTCCGCGGGTGGTCTGGGCGCATGCGGAGGCGGGGGTGGCGGCAGCTCTCCGGCACCCGCGCCCGCGCCGACTCCGACACCCACGCCGCAGGCACAATTCTCCGTCTCGCCAACGGTGCTCAACTTCAGCGCGGCAGAGCCCAAATCGGCCGTACCCGCCGCCCAGCAGGTGGACGGCACAGTGACGGGCACGGTCACCGGCACGACGCTCTATATTCTGGTCACCGTCGCGGGCAGCAACATCGTTGACACGATCTCGCCCCCGTCGATCTCGGGCAACACCGGGAGCGTGCTGGTGGCGCCCGTCGCCCCGATGTCGTTGGGGACGGGCGGGTCGAGCGCCACTCTGACCGTTCGCGCCTGCATGGACAGCGCGACCTGCGCGAGCGGCGAGCTGCCCGGGAGCCCGCGCACGATCGCCGTGACCTACGCCGTCGGCTCTGCCGTCCAGGCGGATCTCGTGATGCCGCACGTCGTGGATCGCTTGGCGGCGGGCACCGTCGTCCTACGCGGATCGGGATTCGCCGGTGTCACGTCGGTGAGCTTCGGCTCCTCACTCGGCAACGATGTCACCGTTCGGAGCTCGACCGAGATCTCGGTGAAATATCCCCCGATGACGGCCGCCGGCACGTACGCGGTGACGCTGAACGGCGGCGCGGTTCCGTTCACTGGCTCGCTCGTCGCGGTCGATCCGCCGTCGTTTGCACACGCGAAGCTCGGCTATCCGGCCGGCGATGCGCCGGTAGACATCCCCGCGCTCGTTTACGACGCGGAGCGGCGCGCGCTGTTCGTCGGTGAGCGGTACGCGGACCGCACTGACCCCTCGCACCTTCTGGATCATCGGATTCTGCGCTATGCGTTCGCCGGTGCGACCTGGGGGACACCCACGATCTCGCCGAACGATGCGTTTCGCCTCACGGCTCAGCTACGGGACTTGGCGATGTCGCCGCGCGGCGATCGCCTGCTCGTGCTGAGAGAGGGCGATCTCATGGAGCTCGACCCCGTGTCGTTCGCGTTCCTCGCGCAGGGCGTGAATCTCGATCTGCAGGTGAACGGCCCGAGCCTCGAGTTCATGCGCTTCATTGCGCCGATGAACGACGGTTACGCGCTGATCTCGGACGGGTCGTACGGGGGCGGCAGCAGCGGCTCGCTCGCGCTCTACTCGCTCAAGACGAGGACCTTTACGAGGCTCAACGTCCGCGTAGGATCGCAGCTTGCCGGTACGACGGAGTTCATCGATAACGTGGGAAGCGGCGTCGTCGCCGCGAGCGGCGATGGCTCTTTGGGGCTCGTCGCCTCGGGCAGCCGCCACTTCCAATACAAGACCGGGAACGGTCTCCTCTCGAAAGCGTCGGCGCTCGCGTTCACGCACGCCAACGACTATCGGCCCGCGATCGACACCACCGGGGCGCACATCGTCATCGGCAACGGAACGGACACGAGCGTTTACGCGGGCGACTATACGTTGTTGTGCAGGCTACCCGCGGGTGTGCGCGCGTACACGATCGGCCCGGCGGGCAACCGCGCGTTCGCGCTCAGCGCCGCGAGCAAGCTCCAGGCCTACTCGACCGCGAGCGCGAACGGCGGTCCGTGCGTAACGGATGGGCCGGAGATCGACGTCGAGGATCCGGGCATAGATCCGCCGCCGGCCGATTTCTTCCCGCTCAGCAACGTGCAAATGACGATCAGCCCTGACGGCGCGACGCTCTTCATGGCGGGCGTCAACCACGTCGTCGTGCAGCCCTGGCCGCCGGGGCCGTAACGCTGCGCCGGACAGCGGCTTGCTCGATCTCGGACGTTCCCAGTTGCGCCACGCGGTGGTCCGGCGTCGCGCGGAGCGGCCGGCGGCTCAGAGGGACAGCACGTAGCGCGACGTCTCGCCCGGATACATCGCGCCGTCGTCGGCGCCGACTTCGCCGTCGACGAGCGCATTCACCTTGGCGTTGAGCTCGAGAATCTTCGCCTTCTGCGCTTCGGGCTTGTCGAACGCGAGGTTCACGATCTCGTCGGGATCGTTCGAAGTGTCGTAGAGCTCGAGGTCGTTGTGCGCGACGAGCGTGTCCCAGTCGCGCGGCTCATGATGCTCGCTGATCTTGAAGTAGCGGCCGAACTTGTAGCGGCCGTCGTAAACGCCGCGGATCACGCCGCGCACCTGGCTGCCGGGCCCGGTGGTGGCGGGCCCGTCGGCGGTGAGCCCGCCGCCCGGCGTGGTGTAGTTGAAGAGGATGCCGCGCTCGTCGCGCGCCGTGCGGCCGCGCGCGCTCGCGATCGCCGGGCGCAGATCGACCCCGTGCAGGCTCGGGTAGCGCGCGGCGCGCGCCGCGTCGTCGAGACCCGCGAAGCCGAGCAGGGTGGGGACGAGGTCGACGCTGCCCGCGAGCGCGTCCGTGAGGCCGCCGCTGCGAACGTCCGGATGCCGCACGATCAGCGGCACGCGCACCGTCTCCTTGTAGATGTCGGCTCCCTTGCCGATCATGCCGCCGTGCGCCCCGCCGCGCTCGCCGTGATCCGCGGTGGTGACCACGACGGTGTTGCGCGCGAGGTCGAGCCGGTCGAGCGCGTCGAGCAGAGCGCCCAAATGCGTGTCGACGTCGCGGATGCAGTTGAAGTAGTAGTTCTGATAGACCTTGAGCTGCGCTGCGTCCATCCGGCTGAACGGCCGCTGCACCGCGGGCTTCGTCGAGAGGTCGTCCTTGTAGTAGCTCTTCGGCAGGTCGAAGCCCCAGTCCTTCTCGTAGAGCGGCGTGCCCGGCGCGCCGAGCGTGGGCGTGCCGGCGAGGCCGCCGCCGTCGCCTTCGGAGTCGAAGAACATGATGTCGTGCGGATTGATCAGGTTCACCGCGAGGAACCACGGCTTGCCCTGTGCGTAGCCCTTCGAGAAACGCTCGAGCAGGTTGATCGACTCGGCCGTGATCACGCCGTCGTGGCCGAAGCCTGCCCACGTGAGCCCCGTATGCTCGCCGTCGTAGTTGTAGTCGGAGAAGCCGTATTCTTCGAGCAGCTTCGTGGAGTCGGGGAATTTCCCCGCGCCGACTTTCTGGTTCACGACGGACAGGTGCCACTTGCCCTTGTACGCCGTGTAGTAACCCTGCTCGCGCAGCATCGTGCCGATGGTCGGGAAGCCGGGCTCGAGGTGCACTCCGCGCGGCGCGCTCTCCGACCACTCCGCGAACTCGCCCGGCGGATTCGTGTACATGCCGGTCTTCTGGACGTGCTGACCCGTGTAGAACGTTGCGCGCGACGGTCCGCACGGCGCTTGGTGCACGTGATAGTTGCGGAACCCGCGGCCTTCGCGCAGCAGCCGGCGGAACGTGGGCAACGGCAGCGCCTCCGGAATGTCGAGCCACGAGCGCAGCTGGTCCATGCAGACGAACAGGATGTTCGGCCGGCTCGAGCTCTGAGCACGCGCCGCTTTGCGGCCGAGCAGCGTCGAACCGAGCGCGAGCCCGCCGAGCCCGAGCCCCGCCTGTTTCAGGAAATCCTTTCGAGAAATTCGCTCGCGCGCCATTCGATAGCCTCCGGAGTCCACCGAGCGCTTATGAGAACAGATATTCTGTTTTGAGGGTAGCAGCGATCGCGGCGTGGCGGCGGAGGGACGAGCGGACTCGAAGCTACCGGCGCCGCGGGGCGCAGGGGGGAGAATCGGCTTGCGGTGCCGCGCGGGCGGACGACGGGTGTCGTCCGCCCGGCGCGAGATCAGGAGCGCTTGTTGCGGCGCACCGCGCCGAACCCGAGCAAGCCGGCCGCGAGGAGCGCGAGCGTCGTGGGCTCGGGGACTGGGCTCGGGCCGATCGGCGTGCCGCCGCCTTGGGTGCTCGCGAGGACGTAGACGCGGTCGATGACCACGTCCGCCGCCGCACCGGTTCCGGGCGTGACGTAGCGGAACAGCACGTCGTAGTTGCCCGCCGCCAGAACGTTGGCGATACCGGAATAGTGGAGCCACTGCTTCGGTGCGTTCTGCCCGTGAACCGTGTAATCCGCGAGCACGATGTTCGCGATCGTGCCGTTGAACGACGCGTCGAACGGGTTGTTGAAGCCGTTCTGCGGCGCGTAGGCGTCGAAGCCGATCTCGTACGCGCCGGCGGCGAGGGCCAGCGTTTGGCTCAGCGTCTGGTTCGCGCCATCGTCCACGAAGTAGACGCCGTGAGTGCCCGCGGCCTCGTCGCTGCCGCCGACGACGGTGTCTGCCGGCACGGCCTCGCCGAAGCAACAGCCGCTCGCGCCGTCGGTCACTACGACCGCCGGCGGATAGATGAGCTGCGTTCCGCCGGCCGTCCAGCCGGTGAGTCCGCTTTCGAAACTGCCGTTGGTAATCAGATTGGCGTGCGCGGCCGAGCCGAGCAGACCGGCGATGCCGACGGTGATGAGTCTCTTGAACATATTCTTCCTTGAACTTCCCAGCGTGAATTCGTTGTTGTTTCAGGGGCTAAGCAGCTGGGTTCGAAGGGGCAATAAGCGAGCCAGCGCGGACCCCGTGAGGCGAATCAACGGCCTACGCGGTGACCGCGCCCGCCCCCTCGAACGCATGGCAGGTATTTCGACGTGCCCGGGCCGGATTCTGACAAATACGAGCGAAGCTCAACCGCGCGGCCGGCGGGCCGCCGACCAGCGGAGGGCCGCGAGCAGCAGCGCGCCCACCGCCAGCACCGCCACGCCGACCACGGCGCCGACGCGGACGTAGGCGATGCTCGACCAGAACACGTAGACGCTGCTCGCGATGAACGCGAGCGGCACGACCGGATAGCCGGGCACGCGGAACGGCCGGCGCGCGCCGGGCTCGCGGCGCCGCAAAACCATGAGCGCCGCGCCGGAGAGCGTGAGGAACAGCCAGTAGACGGGCGACAAATAGTCGACCATCGTCGCGAAGCCGCCGCGCGTGAGCGCGCCGAACGCCACGAGCCCGAGCGACACGAGCGTGATCGCCACGATCGCCCGCGACGGAGTGCCGCGATCGAGGTGCCAGCGCCGCAGCGCGTCGAGCGACGCGGTATCGCGCGCGGCCGCATACGTCGTCCGCGCGCCGGCGATCAGAATCGCGTTCATTGACGTGATCGACGTCACGGCCACCACCGCCACGATCGCGAGCTGCCCCGGCTTGCCGAACGCGAGCAGCGCGAGGTCGGCAGCCGGCGCGTTGCTCGCCGCGAGCCCGTCGAGCGACAGCCCGCGCACATAGGCCCAGTTCGCGAGCAGGTAGAGCGCCGTCACGAGCGACATCCCGATCACGAGCGCGCGCTTGATCCCATGATCGCCGTCGCGCATCTCCGCTGACAGCGTGGCCGTGTCGCTCCAGCCGCCGTATGCGAGGAACACGTAGACGAGCCCCGCGCCGATCGCGAGCGGGCCGTGCGCCGCCGTCGCGGTTGCGGTCGGCATGTGCGCATGCAGCGCGCCCGCGGCGCCGACGAGCAGCAGCCCGGCGATCACGCCGACCACGAGCAGCGCCTGGATGCCGATGCCGAAGCGCAAGCCCGCGAGGTTCAGGCCGGCGAGGGAGACGATCGTCGCCGCGCCGATGAGCGCGCTGCCGTTCGCGCCGAGGTCGACGATCTCGGCGAGGTAGTCGCCGAACGAGAACGCGAGCATCGCCATCGACCCCGTGTGGATCACCGCGAAGCGCGACCACGCGAACAGGAAGCCGACGCCGTCGCCGTAGGCCTTGCGCAGGAAAAAGTAGTCGCCGCCCGGATCGGGGAACGCGCCCGCGAGCTCGGCGAAGCACAGCGCGCCCGCGAGCGACATCGCGCCGCCGAACGCCCAGGCCGCGAGCAACGCGAAGTCGCTCGGAATGCTCCCGGCGGCGAGCGGCGCCGACTTGAAGATGCCGGCGCCGACGACCATGCCGACGCACACTGACACGGCGTGCCAAACGCCGAGCCGGCGCCGCGGCGCGACGGAAGCAGATGCCGCGATGCGCGGCGGGAGGGTCATCATGGTGCGTATGCGCGCGACGGAACGGCGCAGATTCTGCACCGGCCGCGAGCCCGGCGACCAGCACGGGCACGTTCTCGAGGTTCGCCCGATCGATCCCATGCCCGCGACTGTCGTGAGAAAACAACGCCTTATGCGGAGGAGTTGCCACGTTCGATCAATGGCCCGGCGCGAAAGCGACACAAGAACTAGACGGTACGGTATGATCGCCCCACACCACCGGCAACAGGTGGGAGGGGAGACAACACCGTGAATCAGACCAGCACCCGCACCGCGTCCGGGAAGCCGCTCCAACTTAGCGCGCTCGCCGCCGCCATTGCGTTTTCGTTAGGCGCACCGCTGCAGACATCGTTGGCGCAAGAAAAAACCAGCGACCAACAACGCACCTTGGAAGAGATCGTCGTGACCGGCTCGCGCATCCAGCGCAACGACTACGTCTCGCCGAACCCGGTGAGCACGTTCGACGCGGCGAAGATGGAGAGCCTCGGCCTCGTCAACGTCGCCGACGTCATAACGCAGGTGCCGCAGAACGTGTCGCAATTTCAGGCTTCGACCACGGGCGGCGGCGCATTCTTCGTCGGTTCGACGCTCGCCAACCTGCGCGGCCTCAACCCGTTCTTCGGCACTCGCACGCTCACGCTCGTCGATTCGCGCCGGTTCATTCCTACGACCCAGGGCGATAGCGTCGATCTGAACTTCATCCCATCCATCCTGATCTCGCGGACGGAAGTCGTGACCGGCGGCGCTTCGGCGGCGTACGGCTCCGGCGCCGTCTCGGGCGTGGTCAACATTCTTCTCGACAAGACGTTGCAGGGAGTGAAGCTCGACCTCGACTACGGCACCACGGGTGCGGGCGACGGCGACAACTATCACTTGGGCGTCGCGGGCGGCAGCGGTTTCGCCAACGACAAAGGCCACTTCGTCGTCGGCGGCGAATATCAAAAGGCGGACGCCATTCAAAGTTGCTCCGACGCGCGCAGCTGGTGCGGCGCGGGCAGGGGAATGTTCAGCAACAACACCGGCTTCGCATTTGGGGTGGGCGCTCCGTATGCCCAGAAGATTCCGGGCCAGCCGGCCAACATCATCGTATCCAACCTGCGCCAGAATCAGCTCAGCCGCAACGGCGTGATTTTCAACAACGCGCAGGGCGCGACGACGACGTCGCAGTTCAATGCGGCGGGCACCGACATCGTGCCGTTTGCCGTCGGGCCGGAAGGCTGGCGCGGCGTGGGCGGCAGTGTCGTCGGCGGCGATGGCGAGTCGACGTACAAAAATGAGTCCCTGTATCCGGAAATCGAGCGCAAGACCGTCTATGGCCACGCGGACTGGGACTTCAGCGACAAGCTCAAGGGCTTTGCCGATCTCTCCTGGGGTAACGTCGTAGGCATCAATCATCAATGGGCGCCGGGCCAGAACACCGTCAACACTTGCATTCGGCCCGACAACGCGTTTCTGGGCACCTTGTCGGCGAATGCGCAAGCCGCGCTCACGGCGCGCGCCGGCAACTCGCCGTTCTCCACCAACGTCACCTGCGGCTTCACCATTAACCTCGGCTTTGGACCGATCCCGCTCGACCCGGGTGGCACGATCGTCAGCAAGGATTGGTCGGCTCAAAACGACCAGACGGTGACCACCGACACGGAGGTCACCCGTTTCGTCGTCGGGCTGGATGGTGAAATCAACGACAAGTGGGGCTGGGACGTCTACTACCAGAACGGCAAGACCACACGAGATCAGATCGGTCACGGGTACACGACGAATTGGCGCTACTACATGGCGGCGGACGCGATCATCGATACGCGTGCGGGTTCGTCCACGCTAGGCAAGCCGATTTGCCGCGCGGTCATCGCTGGTGTGCCGGACCCGAACGTCGATCCCTCGCTGATCAATGGCTGCCAGCCACTGAACCCGTTCGGCACCGCGTCTGCTTCGCAGGCCGCGCTAGGCTATTCCTTCGGCGATCTGACCGAGTCCAACATCATTAACCAGGACGTGTACGCGGGCACGATCTCCGGCGAGCTCTGGAAGGGCTGGAGCGCCGGGCCTCTGCGGGGCGCCGGCGGCATCGAGTACCGCACCGAGGACCTCGTCAACAACGCGGGCAACCTGCCGCGGCCGCAGCGCACGGACTTCCCCTTGCAGTACGGCGATTCGTTCGCCGGCGACACGACCGTGAAGGAAGCCTTCGTGGAGCTCGAGATGCCGTTCCTGCGCGATCTGCCGGGCGCGAAACTGCTCACGGTCAATGTCGCGGGCCGGCGCTCCGAGTACGAGAACGTCGGCGGCGTCGGGACGTCCGGTGAGACCGGCACGCAATCGTTCAACACGTGGAAGTTCGCCTTCGTGTACGACCCCGTGGACTGGCTCCGCTTCCGCGGCAGTCGATCGCAAGACTTGCGCGCGGCGAGCTTCCGCGAGCTGTATTACTCGCAGAGCATTCCGCCGGGCGGCTTTTTCGGCTACGTGCAGAATCCGACGGTGCCCGCGGGGACGTATGGCTTCTTCGGAGACCCGTCGTGGCTGATCTTGTCGGGTAATCCGCAGTTGCAGCCCGAGGAGTCGCTCACGGAGACTTACGGCTTCGTGCTGTCGCCGGGCGGCGGCGCCGAGGGGCTGCATTTCTCGGCGGACTACTACGAGATCACGATCAAGGGCGGCCAGAGGCTCGACGGCGCGCCCACCGTGACCAACGGGTGCTTCAACCTGCACCAGCAGTTCCAATGCGATCGGATCGTGTTCGGGCCGCCTACGGTCGCGGGCAACCCGACGAGCAACATCCTCGAGGTCCACGTTCCGTACATCAACGCGTCGCCGTACACGGCGAGGGGCATCGACTACTCGTTCGATTACCCGCTGCACCTCGCAAACGGGACGATCTCCTTCAACCTCACCGCCACGCAGGCCAGGAACCTGTTGTTCCAGGACACGATCTCGCTCGCCATCAAAGACGTCGCCGGGCAATCGGGCGGCGGCTTCGGCTTCTTGCCCGACGTTGCGCCGGCGCCGGAATGGATCGGTAACCTCATCGTGAGCTACTTCCGCGATAAGTTCTCGATCACGGGTCAGGCGCGGTACACGGGCGGGGGGAAACTGGACTTGCTGGATCCCTACCTCGGTCCCAGCGATCCCGGCTACAACCCGGGGCTCACCGGAAGCGTGAGCAACAGCGACGTGCCGAGCCACGTGACTATGAACTTGTCGGGCTCGTACGACCTCAAGCTCGGGAGCATGAAGCGTACCGAGCTATTCGGTTCGATCACCAACTTGTTCGACAAGGACCCGCCGTTCTCCGGCAACAACGGATTCGGCGTCGGCGGCGTCAATGCCGCGTTCTTCGATACGCTCGGACGGACCTACCGCGTCGGGATACGGATGGACTTCTGATCGGCCGCAAATTCGAGCGGCGTTTTCGCCGCGTCTGAAACCGATGCCGCATGGCGCAAGCCATGCGGCATCTCTCTTTGCGGGATCCTCGGCGCGCCCGCGGCGTCAGAATAGGTCGGCCTGTCGCCGGTCCCCGATCACGCGCTCGAAGTCGAGCCGGAGCGCTTCGAGCACGGGTTCCGCGACCGGCCGCACCTGCTTTTCGACGTAGTGCTCGCGGTCGAGCGGGTGCTTGCGGTTGTCGAGCGGCTCGGGGCCGGCGCTCGTCACGACGTAGCTCACGGTGCGGCCCTGCGGCTTGCCGGACTTGCGGGCGGCAGCTACGTGCGGCGGCGTGCTCGCCGTGTAGTCGTCGGCCGCCTTGCGCAGGTTCTTGCGGTAGACGAGCTCGTCGTCGAGCTTGCCCGCTCGCACCTGGCGTACGACGTCGGCGAGATAGCCGTCGACGGGCCGGTCGGTGAAGAGCCGCGTGTAGAGCTCGCGCTGCACACGCTTCGCGAGCGCGGTCCAGTCGCGGCGCACGACCTCGAGGCCCACGAATTCAACTTCGCCGCCGTGGACGAGGCCGGCGTAGCGCTTGCTCGCCCCGCGTGCGCTCCCGCGCGCGTGCGGCAGAAACAGCTTCGCGTAGAGCTTCTCGAACTCGAGCTCGAGCCGGCTCTCGCGCTGCCAGCGGTCGGCGATGTGCCGCTCCAAGTCCGCGTTGAGCTCGTCGACGAGCCGGCGCGCGAGCCGCTGCGCTTCGTCGCCGTCGTCGCGGCCGGAGCGGACGAACAGGCTGTCGGTGTCGCCGTACAGGACGTCGAAGCCCGCGGCCTCGAACCAGCGCTTCGACCAGAGCAGCATCTCGCGCCCCATGCCGGTGATCGAGTTCGCGAGCGCCGGGTTGTAGAACCGGCACGCGGGCGTGCCGAGCACGCCGTAGAAAGAGTTCATCAGGATCTTGATGGCTTGCGACGCGACGGCGTCGCCGCGCTTCTTCGCCGCCTCGCGCCGCGGGAAGAGCTCGTCGAGCATCCCCGGCAGGATTGCGGGCTCGCGACGGAACGCGCCCTCGACCGTGCGGATCAAGTCGTCGCTTAAGACGGGCTCGGGCACGTAGGCGAGCGGGTCGATGTTGAACGTGCGGATGATCGACGGATACAGGCTCTTGAAGTCGAACACCCAGACGTTCGGGTGGAGGCCCGTGACCGGCTCGAGCACGTGGCCGCCTTGCTGCGCCGCGTAGACGCGCGAGTCGTCGCCGCGCACCGTGGGCGCGACCACGTCGAGCCGCTCGAGCTCGGAGAGATACAGGAAATCGAACGACGCGATGCTCGCGGCCACGCGGTCGGGCGTCATGCCGGTGAGCGCGCTGCGCGCGAACGCGAGCCGCACGAGGTCGAGCTTCATCACGATGTCGAACGCGAGCCGCGCGTCGGTGCGCGCGTAGAGCGCGAACGCGGCGAGGTCGTGCTCGTAGTTGTGCTGGATCTCGGCGACGCGGTCGCGCGCGTCGCCCGCCACCGCTTTGCCCTCGCCGAGCACCTCGCGTGCGACGGCGTCGAGCGAGTAATCGTCCATCCGTACGAACGCGCCGCGCAGGAGATCGATGCCGTCGAGCGCGAGCCTCCCCGGGATCGACGCCTGGCCGCTGCCGAAGTAGCCCTCGGCCTTGCGCAGCCGCAGCGCACCGGGCTCGCGGCCGAGCTCGAACGGATGGCGCAGCCGCGCCGCGATCCTCTGTAGCACGGTCAAGTCGAAGTCGATCGTGTTCCATCCCGTGAGCACGTCGGGATCGAAACTCGCGACGCGCCCGCAGAACGCGTCGAGCGCGGCCTTCTCGTCGGCGCAGCGCGTCGCGCGGTCGGGCATCGTGCGGCCCGCGGGGTCCACGATCAGCACCTCGTCGACGCCGGGCGCGTAGAGCGAGATCGCGAGGAGGCGGGTGGCTTGCGCGTCGGTCTCGATGTCGAACGACAGCACGCGCGGCTCGAGCGTCACGGCCGCCGGCCGCAACGTGGGGTTGTCGAACCTGCAGGCGATGCCGCCGGCGCCCCGTGCGGCGTCGCCGACGATCTCGCAGCCGCCCTTGATGCCGCGCTCGATCAAGTAGCGCGACGCGAAGCGGACGTCGGCCTCGAACGTGTCGATCCCGGCCTTGTGCAGCCGGTCGCGCAGCGGCGGCACGTCGGGCGGCGCAGCCGTCTCGACGCGGTCGACGGACGCACCCGCGAATGTGCGTTTCGCGGTCGGTTGCAGGCGCGACGCGCCGAGCGCAGACGCGCGCTCCGCGTCGTCCGCGCGAATGAAGAAGTGCGGGCGCTGCCGGTCGTCGCGGACCAGGAACGTGGCGCCGTCCTCGAGCCGTCCGTAGAGCTGCACCACCGGGCGGCGCTCGCCGTCGGCTCCCGCCGCGACGCGGTACGTGGCCTGCAGAATGAACCCGCGCGCGACGCTCATGGGGACAGCTTAGGTCTTCGGGTGTGCCTCTCTTCGGCCGCGCGCAGCCACCGCGACGTCAGCACGGCCGGAGTGAGACACGCCCGAAAAGGTAACATGTCCCTAATTTAAGTTGCGGGCGCGGTCGAGCAAGAGCTCGCGCTCGCGTGCGTTGCGCGTGAGCTCCGCCGCGCGCTCGAACTCAGCGCGCGCCTCGGCCGAGCGGCCGAGCTTTGCGAGCAGGTCGCCGCGCACGCTAGGCAGCAGGTGGTAGCCCTTGAGCGCCGGCTCGCCGGCAATCGTGTCCACCACCTCGAGCCCTGCGGCCGGGCCGAGCGCCATCGCGACGGCCACGGCGCGGTTGAGCTCCACGATCGGCGACGGCGCCGCCGCTGCGAGCTCGGCATAGAGCTCGGCGATCCGCCGCCAATCGGTATCCGCGGCCACGACGGCGCGCGCGTGGCACGCGGCGATCTCAGCCTGCAGCACGTACGGGCCGCGCGCACCGCCGAGCCGCGCCGCCCGCGTGAGCGCCTCGAGCCCCCGCCGGATCAGTAGGCCGTTCCAGCGGCTGCGGTCCTGATCGAGCAGAAGCACGGGCTCGCCCCTCGCGTTGGTCCGCGCCGCGAAGCGCGACGCCTGGATCTCGAGCAGCGCGGCGAGGCCCTGAACCTCGGGCTCGAGCGGCGCGAGCTCCGTCAGGATTCGGGCGAGCCGCAGCGCGTCCTCGCAGAGACCGGGGCGCAGCCAGTCGTCGCCGGCGGTCGCCGCATAGCCTTCGTTGAAGATCAGGTAGATCACACCGAGCACGGACGCGAGCCGCTCGGAGAGCTCCTCGCCGCGCGGCACCTCGTACGGCACCTTCGCGTCCGCGAGCGTGCGCTTGGCGCGCACGATCCGCTGCGCGATCGTGGGCTCCGGCACGAGGAACGCGCGCGCGATTTCGTCCGTCGTGAGGCCGCCGACCAGGCGCAGCGTGAGGGCGACGCGCGCCTCCACCGAGAGAACGGGATGGCAGGCGGTGAAGATGAGCCGCAGCATGTCGTCGCCGATCTCGTCGTCGAGTGCCTCCACGAGATCCTCCTCGTGCGTGGCCGGCTCGTCCTCGATCTCGCGCGCGATCTCGGCATGCTTGCGCGCGAGCATCTTGTTGCGGCGTAGTGCGTCGATCGCGCGGTTCTTCGCCGCGGCCATGAGCCACGCGCCGGGATTGTCGGGGATGCCGGCCCCCGGCCACTCATTCAACGCGGTGACGAGCGCGTCCTGGGCGAGCTCCTCGGCGAGGCCGACGTCGCGAACGATGCGGGCGAGGCCTGCGATGAGACGCGGGGCTTCGATTCGCCAGACCGCGTCTATCGCGCGATGGGTGTCGGTGGTCGTTGTCATGGCCACCGATCACACCAAATCCCGCGCTACGTCGGCAAGTGTCGCGCGCGCATCCATCGTGTCTCGGGGAGGACCCTGCGAGGTGCGACCGCCGCCACCGTCGAGGGTCAACGGCCAAAGGGAGACGCGACCGACGCGAGTCAGCCGTGCCGTGGCCGCGGCGCGTCCCAGGGGCCGTAAAGGCGTCGGACTTCGTTTTCGGCGCGGTAGGACTTGCCGAGGATCTCGCGGTGGATGTCGAGGAAGCGTCGAGCGTGCGCGATCGCTTCCTCGCGCGAGGCGACTTCGACGATCGCGAAGCCGCCGATGACTTCCTTGGCCTCGGCGAACGGTCCGTCGGTGACGCCGATCTCGCCGTCTTCGAGCGTGACGCGCGGCCCGCTGAGCGCCATGCCGCCGGTCGCGACTATGACGCCTGCTTTGGTCATCTCCTCGCCGAGCTTGGCGAGCGCCCTGATCAGCTTTGGATTCGGCGGACCCGTGGGTGCGTCGAGCGACTTGGTGGTCAACAGGAATCTCATGAGGAGTATCCTTCATCAGTAAGAAATCGTTGAAGTTATCTACGACGCTCAGCGTCGACCGAACGGCAACAGCAGCGGCTCGAGCCGTGGATCGCGGAGCACGAGGCCGACCCACATCGGGATCGCTAAATAGAGTGAGAAGAGCACGTGCGTGAGCCACGGATCGCCGACTCTCACGTGGGTGGCGATCGCGCCGCCGAATAGGCCGGTCAAGAGGATCGCGCCGAGCACTGCAGTGCGGGGCCAGGCGTAGAGCAGGGTACACAGGAGTATGAGCACGCCGAGCGGCCGCGCGATGTCGGGATAGCCGAGCTCCACTTGCGAGTCGACGACGGCCTGGATCTTGACCAGCTTGAGCCCGGCGTCGAGGAGCAGGAACAGCACGGGCAGGGCGCTCAAGACGCGCCCGGTCCAGAGCCGCGAGGTCGAGACCGACGGGGGTCGAAGGACGGTGGCCATGACAGTTCTCCCGAAAGTTAGTGGTGACGCTTCGAGCTTGGCCGCCGCCGATCCGGCGTCGTCGAGCCTCGCTCTATGCACACGACGAACCAGGGGCGGGCGGATCGACAGCCTTCAGTGTCTACCTTCGAAAGAATCTATAACCGTATGATTTTACTTACGGACGTGGATCGCTAGTACGGCTCGCCGTTCTTGTGCGCGAAGACCCCACCGGCCGCATGCTGCAGGAGCTGCATGTCGATGTCGGAGTAGTAGCAGTCGTCCTCTTTCTTGCGGCTACCGACGACGATGAGTCGCGCCACGGCGCCGCTATTGTTCACGATATGGTGCCCGTTGCCGGTGCCCGCCGGAAATCCCGCGACGCTGCCCGGCGCGAGGGCCGTTTCGCCCTCGTCGGTGACGAGCGTGGGCGTGCCTTCGATCACGTAGACGAGCTCGTCCTCGTGCGTGTGCCAATGGCGCTGCGACGACCAGCCCCCGGGCTCGAGCGTGAGCAAATGCACGCCGAAGTCCTTGAGACCGAAGGGGTCGCCCAAGTTGCGGTTCGACCTTGCGAGGCAAGGCTTGTCGAACGGCGGTGGATAACGCGAGCCCCGCCGCTCGGGGAGGTCGCCAACGGTCATGCTCGGTGGGGTCGTCGCCGCCATTCGTGCGTCTCTCGGTCGCGCGCCACGGAAGAATTGCGGACATGCTACGTTTTCGTCGGGTCGGCCGAGGGTCTCGGTGCGGCGTAGGCGAAAAGGCAACATGTCCCTATTTTTCGAAAGGTAGCATGGCCCGACGGAGAAAGACGAAGCGCGGTCGCTTGAGCCTCGGCCGATGGCTGCCGCGCAAGGCTGCGCGCCGGCGGTGGTGGCGCGCCTTCCGGAGTGCGCCGCGGTCGGTGCAGGCGACGCTCGTGCTCGCTCTCGGCGCGGTTCTGTTCTTCGCCGTGAACTGGACCTACCAGGTGGCCCGCAAGCCGTCGGAGCTCCTGTTCCCCGTGAGCGGCGCGTTCTACAAGGCGCCGAGGGAAACTTGGGGCGCGTACGGCGGACTGTTTCGCCGCCACTCGACCGCGGTGCTCACGCCCGACCTGCTCGCGGCGCTCGCCCAGGTCGAAGGCTCGGGCAACCCGGTGGTGCGCACCTATTGGCGGTGGTCGCTCACGAACGAGCCGTTCGAGATCTATCGGCCGGCGTCGAGTGCAGTCGGGATGTATCAGATCACTGACGGCACGTTCGAAGAGGCGCGCCGCTACTGTGTGCACCGGCACGTCGTCGTCGAGCAGGGACCGTGGTACGACGTCAAGTCGTGCTGGTTCAACTTCCTGTACACGCGCACGGTGCCGTCGCACGCGGTGGAGCTCACGGCCGCGTACCTCGATAGGAACGTGGCGGATGTCTTGGAGCGCCAACGGATCACGGGGGCTACGCTTCGGCAGAAGCAGAATCTCGCGGCGCTGATGCACCTATGCGGCGCGGGTGCGGCGGCGGCCTACGTGCGCCGCGGATTCTCGTTCACGCCCGGGGAACGCTGCGGCGCGCACGACGCGCGCCTCTATCTCGGACGGGTGACCGCGATGCAGCGCGTTTTCGCGCAGCTGGCGAGTAGCTAGATCACCGGCGCTATTGGCTCGAGCCGCGGCCCGTGCCGTTGGTTACGCCGAGCTTCTTGCCGCTCGCGAGCACCACGCCGACGTAAAGACCGCCCTGGCTGCCGTCGTTCAGCGTGATCGCGTTGCGCAGCGGGTTGACGAACACCGTGATCTTGTCGCCTTCCTGGAGCGCGGTGCGAGTCCAGCCCTGGTTGATCAACACGTTCGGCGCGGTCATCTCGACGGTCCAGAGGCCGTCGGGCAAGTTCCCTTCGCTCACCCCTTCAACCTTGAAGGACGCGTGCGGGTTGATCCAGCGGAATTGCCTTACCGTGCCCTCGATTTTCACCACCTTGTCCCCATCGAACGCGGCGGTGGAGTGATGCGCGGTGGCGGGCAGGACGGTAAGCGCGCCCGCCGTGGCCACGACGGCCGAAAGCGCGATTTTCTGCATCGTATTCATGGTGCGGTTCCTATTTCTGCAGCCCGGTTTTTCCCGACTGAGTGCTCGGCAAGTTGTCGTTCAAGTCCGGCAGGCATTCCACCTCGCCGATGTCGGTGTGGTCGACCCGCAGCCAGCGCTTGGTGCTGCGCCATTCGCCCTTCCAGCCCTTGGGGTCGGTCATGATGTGCTCGATCTCGAGCACCTCGCCGTTCTCGAGCAGCTTGATGCGCTCCTGCATGCGGAACTGCTCGGAGATGGGGATGCCGGTGTCGATGAAGTGGTTGTAGGTTTCCATGTACTTGGTGTTCACGACGAGCGTGTCGCCTTCCCAGTGGCCGATCGACTCGCCGTTGTACGTGAAGATGACCGTGTTCTCGTCGGTGTAATCGCGGCCGTCCAGAAAGATTTGGCGGAAGCCGTTGTTGAAGTTCGAGACCATGTAGATCGCCGTTGGGATCTGCACCATCGCGATGGGCCAGACGCGCGTCATGAGCATCGGGATGCCGGCGGGGAAGCACTGGCCGATGGCGTCGCGATACGTCTTTCGCTCCTTCGCGAGTCGCTGACCTTCCTCGAAGTCGAGCTTCGCTTGACCGATAAACTCGGGGTACGACGGCACGCCGTAGCGGAAGTTGCCGAATGCTTCGCTCAAGTCGACGAACCAGGTGCCCGTGAGGTCGAACGGCGCTTTGGGTCGCTCTTTCTTGAGGTTTTCCGGCGCGAGAGCTCCGAGGTAGCCCTCGTGCTTCGGGATCATGCCCTTCAGTTTCTCGCGCCGCTCGGCCGCGGTTTGACCGAGCGCGACGCTTGCAACGGCGAGTGCCGCCACGAACACTGTCAAGGTCCTGAGTACGGCCATCGTTCCCCCTTCGACCATTTCCGTGCCCGCCCGGGCCGGGCAACAGCACTCTAGCACGCCCACTGATTGTAGCCGTTCTTCCTGGAGCATCGCTTAGAATCGTTCAGAATTCACGCGAGAGGACTTCGGGGTGCAGTGCGTCGGCGTCTTGGCCGCGCGCCGCTCCGGGGGAGTGGTTCGTGTCTCACGAGACCCTATTGACCGCGCGCGCCGCACCCGCAGCCGAGCTCGACGACCGGCTGTTTCGCTTGCACTTCGAGAACCTACCGGGGCCGGCTTTCATCTGGCAGCGCGAAGGCGACGATTTCCGTTTGATCGCGCATAACCGCGCGGGCGCGCAAATCGCCGAGGACCGGATGGGATCGCATCTCGGCAGCCGGGCCTCGGAGCTGTACCCGGAGCGCCCGGACATCCTGGCGGACCTGCGTTTCTGCGCGGAGCGCGGCGACGTCGTGCACCGCGAGGCCACCTTCCGCTTCCTTTCGGGCAGAGTCGTCGAGATGGTGGTCACGGTGGTGCCGCTCACGTCGGATCTCGTGGTCGCGCACATCGATGACGTCACGGAGCGGCGCGCGTCGGCGCGCGCCGTCGAGCAGTCGGAAGCGCGGATGCGCGCGCTGTTCGCGTCCCATCCCGACGTGGTGTTCCGAATGGACGCCGACGCGCGCTTCCTCGATCTGCACGTGCCCGAACCGAACTATTTTCCGTGGACGCGCGAGCAGCTGCTCGGCCGCACCGTCGCCGAGTTCTACGGCGAGGAGGCTCATCAGGAGCAGGTACGGCGCAACCGCAAGGCGATCGCGACGGGGTCCCTCGAGGTCTTCCAGTATCGGCTGGCGCTCGTAGACACCGTCATGAATCTCGAGTCGCGCGTCGCGCGCTCGGGCGACGACGAGGTCGTCGTGAGCGTTCGCGACGTGTCCGACCGCGCGGAGCTCGAGCGCATGCTCACCGTGCTCGGCGAGCGCGAGCGCAATCGGCTCGGGCGGGAGATCCACGACGGGCTCGCGCAGATGCTCACAGGCGTCAAGCTCCTGCTCGAGCACCTCCAAAAGCGGCTCGCGGAGGAGCATTCGCGCCACACGCGCGACGCGAGCCAGGCGACCGAGCTCATCAACAGCACGATTACGCAGGCGCGCGAGCTCGTTCGCGGCTTGAGCCCGATTCCGCAGGGCACGACGCTGCCGCAGGCGCTCGATCTGCTCGCGACGCAGTCGGCGAAGTATCTCGGAGTGGTGTGCCGCACGTCGTTGAGCTGCCGGCCGCCGCAGCTTGGCGAGGCGGCCATCGCGCACCTCTATCGGATCGCACAGGAGGCGATCACGAACGCGGTACGTCACGGTCACGCCACCGTCATCGAGCTCTCCTGTCGGTGCAACGAGTCCTCGCTCGTGCTGCGCGTCGCCGACGACGGCTCCGGATTGCAGCAGCGCGCGGACGACGGCGAGGGGCTCGGTCTCAGGCTCATGAGGTACCGCGCGCACGCGATCGGCGGCGAGGTCACGATCGCGAACCGCGAGGAGGGCGGTGCGCTGGTGACCTGCACGTGCATGTTGAGCGAGCTCGCCGACTGACCGAGTGGCCCTCGCTGCGAAGGCCGTTCAGTCGAGGTCTGCGGCGGTGGGGTCGATGAAAGTGAAGCGGATGCGGCCGACCCCGAGGATGTCGCCGTGTCTGAGCGTCGCCCGGGAGGTGTGCTCCGCGTTGACGCGGAGGCCGTTCTTGCTCGACACGTCCTCGACCACGACGCCGGCGGGCGACGACAGGAGCCGGGCATGCACGCGGCTCACGAATTCGCCCTTGATTTGGATGTCCGCCGATTCGGCGCGGCCGATCGTCATCAGGTCCTTGTAGAGCGGATACTTGATGGGCTGAGCGCTATCCAAGCGCACGAGTACGCGCGACTTGGGTCCGCCCGGCGCTTCCACCGACGCGGCCTCGGCGAGCTCGTCCGGAAACACCAGCTCCGGCGCGATCATCTCTTGCGACTCGTCGACGTCCGGGGTTTCGACGCGCAAATGGAAGTGGCCCCTGATTTGCGCCGACGATCCCGCTTCCTCGATCGATCCCAGGCTCGCCATCAGCTCCTCGAGCGACGGCGGCGCCTCGTTGATGCCAGGCTCTTCCGGCTCGTCGTCGGGCAGGGCGACGGTCGCGGTCTGCATCCCCTCGATGCGCGTGAGGTGCTGGCGCAGCTGATCGCGCTCTACCTTCACGCGGGCGAGCTCCGAGCGGGCGTCGGCGAGCGCGCGCATCGTCTCCTCGCGTCCCTGCCCGAGCGCCTCGAGCCGCGTTTGCTGTTGCGCGAGGCGGGACTCGGCACTTTGGTTGCGAGAGGTGGCCACCCCGAGGCGCTGCTCGAAGCTCGACTCCATCTGCTCGACTCTTTTGCGAAGCGTGTCGAGGCTGTCGCGTAGCGACGTCGACGTGCGCGTTTCGTCGGCGAGAGCCCGCTCGAGCCGCTCGAGCGACTTCTGCCGGTCGCCGGTGTCCGGCTCCGAGTCTCGAGAACCGCCGGGATTGTTCTTGTCTTTGCCTTGTCCGGTCACGTCCGCCGCCCCTGATCGACCGACTGTAGACCCGCGAGCCTACTGTACGGTGCCCGCGCGCGGCGCTGAATTGGATCACATCCGGATCGTCGCGCCAGCCGGAAAACCGCGAAAATAGGGACATGTTGGGTTTTCGTCGGCGCGCGAACTGGCCCGATGCGGTCGGCCGAAAATCCAACATGTCCCTATTTTCGGGGGAGGAGCTTGCGCATCCGCCAGCCGGAGATCGGCTGCGAGAAGTAGTAACCCTGGAGCTCGTCGCAGGCGTTCGCGCTCAAGAACGCGATCTGCTCTTCGTTCTCGACGCCTTCGGCGACGACCTTGAGGCCCAAGTTGTGACCGAGCGCGATGATCGTGCGGACGATCGCCGCGTCGTCGGTGTCGGTGGCGATGTCCTGGACGAACGAGCGGTCGACCTTGAGGCGGTCGACGGGGAAGCGCTTGAGGTAGCTCAAGCTCGAGTAGCCCGTGCCGAAGTCATCGACGGCGATTTGCACGCCGAGGCGCTTGATCGCGTGCAGCATCTCGATCATCTGCTCGCCGTCGTGCATGACCATGTTCTCGGTGAGCTCGATCTCGAGGTATTTGGGGTCGAGGCCGGTGGCGCCGAGCACCTCGGCGATCGTCTCGACGAGATCGTCGCGCCGAAACTGGCGCGGCGACACATTTACCGACACGACACACGGCGCGAAGCCCGCCGCCTGCCACGCCTTGGCCTGCGCGCAGGCCGTGTGCAGCACCCAGCGCCCGATCGCCCCGATCAGCCCGATCTCCTCGGCGATGGGGATGAACCGGCCCGGCGAGACCACGCCGCGATTCGGCAGCTGCCAGCGGATCAACGCCTCGGCCCCGATGATCCGCCGCGTCGTGAGGTCCACGCGCGGCTGGTAGAGCAGCTCGAACTGGCCGCGCTCGAGCGCCCGGCGCAGATTGCTCTCGAGCTCGAGCCGCTCCTTCATGAGCTCGTTGAGCTCGTTCGTGAAGAACTGGAAGTTGTTGCGTCCGTGCTCTTTGGCGCGGTACATCGCGGAGTCGGCGTGCTTGAGCAACGTCGCGGCGTCGCTGCCGTCGTCGGGGTAGAGCGAGACGCCGATGCTGCACGTGATCTCGAACTCGCGCCACGGCTGCGAGATCGTCTCGAGCATCCGCTCCATGACGGTGGCGACGGCGTCGGGGCCGCCCTGACCGTTGATCAGCAGCACGAACTCGTCGCCGCCGAGCCGCGCGACCGTGTCGTACTCGCGCACGCACGACTTGAAGCGCTCGGCCATCTCTTGCAGCAGCTCGTCGCCCACGTGATGACCCAGGCTGTCGTTGATGAACTTGAACCGGTCGAGGTCGACGAACACGACGGCGAGCCGCGTGCCGTAGCTCGCGGCCGTCAAGATCCCCTGATGCAGGCGGTCGTCGAGCAGCGAGCGGTTCGCGAGACCCGTCAGCGTGTCGTAGTTCGCTTGCTGCTCGATCCGCGCCTGATAGAGACGGCGCTCGGTAACGTCCTCGACCGTGCCCTCGTAGTAGTGCACGTTGCCGTGGTCGTCGAACACGGCGCGGGCGTTCTCCGAGATCCAGATGACGTCGCCGTTCTTGCGGTAGACCTGCGACTCGAAGCCGCCGATCGAGCCGCGCGCCTTGACGATGCGCATGAATTCCTCGCGGCGCGTCGGGTCGACGTACAGCTGTCGGCGGATGTCGCGCAGGTTCTCCATGAGCTCCTGCGGCGAGTCGAAGCCGTAGATCTTGGCGAGCGCGGGGTTGGCGTCGAGATAGCGGCCGTCGGTCGTGGTCCTGAAGATGCCTTCGATCGCGTTCTCGAAGAGGCTGTGATAACGGCGCTCCGCCTCGCGCAGCGCGAGCTCGGCTTCCGTGCGCTGGGTGATGTCCGCGATGATGCCTTCGAGCGCCAAGACGTCGCCGCGCGCGTCGCGGATGCCCGTGCCGCGCTCCCACACCCAGCGCACTTTGCCGTCGGCGTGGACGATCCGGTACTCGATCTCGAAGCGGTTGCGCGCGGCGAGCGCCTCGTGAATCGCGCGGCGCACGCGGTCGCGATCCTCGGGGTGCGTGATCTCCTCGTACGACACCCGGCCGTTCAGCAACAGGTCGTCCGGCGTGTAGCCGGTGACGCGCATGCAGCCTTCGCTGACGAACTCCATCGTCCAGTCGGCGTCGTCGCGACAGCGGTAGACCATGCCGTCCAGGTTACCGAGCAAGGTCTGGAGCATCCGGCCGGTTTCGTGCGGGTGCGGGGAGGCCGGCGAGCCGGCGTCGCTCGATTCGCTTGGTCGCGAAGTGCAGTCGTCGGCGCCGTCCGGCACGGCGGATCGAAGAGAGTTCGGAGAAGTCATGGATGACGAGCGCTGAAGTCCGGCGAAATAGATAACATCGGCCGGCGCTTCAAGCTCGGCCGATCGTCACAAAACCGCGGTGCGAGTTTGGCGCAAGCTTCGCGTCTGCACAATCGTAGTGCGCAACGTAGGGGCCGCCCCGAAAAATAGGGACATGTTGCCTTTTCGACGCGAGTGGCCCGAGCACGACGAGCGCCGGGATGGAAAAGGCAACATGTCCCCATTTTTCGTGAGACGCGATCCGCCACGGGGTCTTTACGTCCCGCGGGGACTAGGCTAATGTCTCGCGCCGTGAAGCAGCCGGCCCGCAAACGCGCGACCCTCGAGACGAAACCCCGGACGGGGGCCTCACGGGTGCGCGCGCGCTGATCGAACCCAAATCCGCGTACCCGATACCAGAGGCCCCGACGAGATCGACGGGGCCTTTTTTGTTTGCTCGGAGAACCGCATGTCCGCGAAGAAGTTGTCGAATCCGGTCGTCGCGATCGTTGGCGCCACCGGCGCCGTCGGCGTCGAGCTCATCCGCTGCCTCGAGCAGCGCAAGTTTCCGCTGAAGGAGCTCCGCCTGCTCGCGTCGGCGCGCTCGGCCGGCAAGACGCTCGAGTTCCGCGGCAAGAAGCTGCCCGTGCAGGAGCTCACTGAGAGGAGCTTCGAAGGCGTGCAGGTGGGCCTGTTCTCCGCTGGCAGCTCCACGTCGAAGAAGTTCGCGCCCGTCGCCGTGAAGGCGGGCACGATCGTCGTCGACAACTCGTCGGCGTTTCGGATGGACCCGCAGGTGCCGCTCGTGGTGCCCGAGATCAATCCCGAGCAGATCGCGACGCACAAGGGCATCATCGCGAACCCCAATTGCTCCGCGATCATCTCGATCACGCCGCTCTGGCCGATTCACAAGAAGAATCGGATCAAGCGGATGATCATCTCCACGTATCAGGCGGCGTCCGGCGCCGGGGCCGCGGCGATGGAAGAGCTCCGCGAGTCGACGCGCGCCTATCTCGACGGCCGCAAGTTCGAGCCGAAGGTGCTGCCGCATCCGTACGCTTTCAACGCGTTCAGCCACAACACCAAGATCGATCCGGCGACGGGCCACAACGAGGAAGAGACGAAGGTCATCAACGAGACGCGCAAGATCTTCGGCGACCCGAACGTCGCGATCGGCATCACGTGCGTGCGGATTCCCGTGCTCCGCGCGCACTGCGTGTCGGTGACGTTCGAGTGCGAGAAGCCGATCACGCCGGACGAGGTGCGCAAGATCCTGGCGACGGCGCCCGGAGTGAAGATCGTGGACGACATCGAGCGCAACTACTTCCCGATGCCCGTCGACGCGTCGGGGCACGACGACATCCTGGTAGGCCGAATTCGTCGCGATCTCAGCGACGCGACCGGCCGGTCGATCTCGATCTTCTCGGCCGGCGATCAGCTGCTCAAGGGCGCGGCGCTGAACGCGGTGCAGATCGCGGAGAAGCTGCTCGGTTGACGGAAGAGGGCCTGACGGAACAGTCTCTCGCGTTCTCGGCCCAGTCTAGCTACGCGCGGCGGGCTTCTTGAGCGCCTCGATCACGGCCTCGGTATCCGCCGTCGGCTGATCTTTGAATTTGGCTAAGCGCTGATAGATGTCGCCCGCGGCCTCGTGAAAGCCGCGCGGCATGTTCGCGAACGCGAACGTGGAGGCAATCTCGTCCATTTCGCCCACCCAGCGCCATGCCCGGTCGGTGGTGCGGGCCACTCTCTGCGCCGCGTTCCGGTCGAGTCCCGATCCGTCGTCCGCCCAGCGACGCATCAAACTTGCGCGCACGCCCAAGTTCTCCGCCGTGCCGAGCACGCCTGCAATCAGTGCAGTGAGCCCTTTGGTATAGGCGCCGTAACACATCTTCACTGCCGACGCGTCACCCACGTTGGGCCCGAGAATCTCTGTTTGCAAAGGACCATTCGCAAAGCAAGACGCGATCGCGCTCGAATTCTTCCCCGCTAGGCACAACCAAGTGGTCTTCGGTTGCCGAGGCGGTGGGCCGACGATGCCGCCGTCGACGAACGTGATGCCGTTGGTTTCCAGGCGCTGACCGATGCGTTGCGCGCGTTGCGGGGAGATCGCATTCAAGTCCGCAAACGTTCCCTTGAACTTCTGCGCAATGACTTGTTCGGCGACTTCTTCCGCCGCACTCGGCGGAACCACGCTCAAGATCACCGGACATTGCCGGCAGAGCTCCTCCAACGAGCCCACGTCGATCAGGTGATGCTCGTCGGCGCGCCTGCGCGTCTGCTCGCTGCGCCCTGCGGACGCCCAATAGGCGTGATGGCCGTTGTGAATGGCCGATGCGCCGATGGCCACACCCATGTCGCCGGGATGGAGAACTCCGATTGACTCGGTCATGCCGTCACCCGCTGCAATTGGTTGGCCGAACCATACCAGCCAACGGTAGCACGGCGGATGGCATCCGGGGCGGCCGCCGAGCCGCCGCAAGTCGCGTCCACATGACCTGCGTCTACGTTCCGCCGGCGCCCTCTCGGTACAGTGGGCGCATGTCGAACCCGGAGCTCATCGACGCGCTGCCCGACCTGGTGTTGCTCGTGAAACGGGACGGCACCCCGGTCACGCACGCGGGCGGCAAGGGCGTGGCCGAGCTCGGCAAACGCGACCCGGCGAGCGGCGACGGCTTCGTGCCCGCGTGGTCGCAGCCGACGGCGCAGCTGATCCGGCAACTCGTGCGCAACGCGATCGCCGATCGCGCCGCGCTCGAGGGTCGTTTCCAGGAGCGCGACCGGCAGTACGAGATCCGCGTGACCCCGCAAGGCCCGGATCGTGCGCTGTGCGTGATTCGCCGCGCGCTCGGCGACGCGCGCGCCGCGGCGACCGGTGAGCACCGGCAGCTACAGCTCGACCGGCGCGGCTTCCTGCGCCGCTTCAAGGAGTCGATTTCCGTCGCGGCGCTGAGCGAGCGGCCGCTGTCCGTCGCCGTGCTGTACATCGACGAGATCGTTGACATCGCGCAGATCATCGCGACGCGGGTCTCCGAGCAGATCATGAGCACGGCGCTCGTGCGGCTGCCGCTGCGCTCGGGCGACGCGGAAGACGGTTCGCCCGACTGGTATCTCGGCCAGCTCGGCGAGAACCTGCTCGCCCTCGTCGTCGAGAGCGCGAATCGCGAAGCCATCGAGGCGTGCGTGGCGAGCGTTTGCGCGAGCCTGCGCGAGCCCATCGTCGTCGGCGACGCGGAATTTCGCCTCACGCCGTACGCCGGCGTCGGCATTCTCGGTGTCGACGCGTCGAGCCCGCGCGTGCTGCTCGATCACGCGCGTGCCGCGGCCGCGGAAGCGCGCCGCGCCGTGTCGCGCGACGTATTTTTCTTCAGCGACACGATGCAACTGAAAGCGCTCGCACGCATCGACATCGCGCGCGAGCTGCGCGATGCGATCGCGAGCCGTGCGATTCGGCTGCGCTACACGGCGCGGCACGATCTTCGGACCGGGCGCAGGGTCACGTGGGTCGGCTACGTCCGCTGGTTCCATCCGCTGCGCGGCGAGATTCGCCCGGCGGAGTTCCTGCGGGTCGCGCAGACCACGGGGCTCGCGACCAGCCTCTCGCGCAGCGTGCTTGCGCACTTGCCGCAGGACCTCGCGGCGCTCGGCGTGCAAGCGGAGACGGACGTGCGGATCTCGCTCGGCGCGCTGCGCGATCACGTGCTCCACGAGGACTTCGTCGCGGACCTGCAGGCGTTGCTGGCGGATGGGGCCGTGCCGCCCGAGCGGCTCGAGCTGCGGATCGCGGAGAAAGTGTTCGTTGCGCGCGACTGGTCCGATCTGCGTTCGCTGCGTCAACGCGGCGTGCAGTTCGTCGTCGACGAGGTGGGCCGGGGTGCGGGCTCCCTGGCTGCGCTCGCCCGCGCACCGATCTGCGGCCTGCAGCTCGATCGCGCCTGGGTGCAGGCGCTGTGCACCGACCCCGTCGCGCGCAACGTGTGTCGCGCGGGCATCGCGATGGCCACGGCGCTCGGGCTCACCCCGATCGCGACCGGCGTCGACGGCGAAGCGCAGCGCGACGCGTTGCTCGGCCTAGGTTGCCGCTTCGGGCTCGGCGATCTTTACGGTGGCGTGGACTCGAGCATCACCGCGCCCGCGCCGGCCGCGGAGTCCGCGTAACGCCGTCTGCTCGCGCGCCGGCCGCGGACCGGGCGTTTGACACCCGTCATTATGAGAACTGCGTCACAAAACGCGGGCAACGAGCGTCGGCCTCGCCAAGGCGGCTCCGGGGCGGGATGCGGTTCAATGCCCCATCGCGTTTCACGAGAACAACGATGTGCAATCTCCTCTCGCGTAGTCGATGGCTGATCGGGCTCCTGGCCACCGTGGCAACCACCGCGGCCATGGCGCAGACGCAGGCGGCCGCCTTGTACATCGTCCAGGGCGCGACGCTCGACGCGGCGCGAGCGGAGGTCAGCCGCGTGGGCGGCGCTGCCGACCGCGACCTCGACATCATCCGCGCGGTCGCGGCTCGGCTCACGGCGGAGCAGCTCGCGCGGTTGCGCGCCGAACCCGGCGTGCGCGTTTACGAGGATCGCGCGGTCAGCACGCGCGGCTTGCTCGACGGTTTGCAGGATCTGACGAACACTCTCAACACGACGCTCGCGCAGACTTCGTTGGTCAAGACCGTGCAGACGGTAGCTGCGCCCGTGGTCTCGGCCGTCGGCTGCGACCCGCTCCTGAGCGCGGTTACCTCACCCCTCGTCGGAACGCTCACGAGCGTTCAGGAGAGCACGAGTCTCGCGACGATCCCGCTGGTCTTCGACACCAACTATCCGGCGATGATCGACGCCGACGATCTCCAATGTGCGGGGATCACGGGCCGCGGCATCACGATCGCCGTGCTCGACACGGGGCTCTGGCAGGACGTCTTTCAGTTCTACGGCAACCGGATCTTGGGCTCGATCGACGTGACGAACGGCGGCTCGGGTCGCGTAACCAGCGACCCTTACGGCCACGGCACGCACGTGACGTCGATTGCCGCGAGCGGCGCGCAAGCGCTCGACGGCTCGTATCAGGGCATCGCGCCGCAGGCGAACCTCGTGGTCGTGCGCGCATTCGACGGCATGGGCGCCGGGCGCTACACCGACGTCATCGCGGGCTTGAACTGGATCGTCGCGAACCGCGTGAAGTACAAGATCCGCGTTCTCAACCTCTCGTTCGGCTCGGAACCGCAGTCGTATTACTGGGACGACCCGCTCAATCAGGCGGTGATGGCCGCGTGGCGCGCCGGCATCGTCGTGGTCGTGGCGGCCGGCAACGACGGCCCGGATCCGATGACGATCAACGTGCCGGGCAACGTGCCGTACGTGATCACGGTGGGCGCGCTCACCGACGGCGAGACGCCGCGTAACTTCACCGACGATCGGCTCGCGTCGTTCTCGTCCACGGGCCCGACGTACGAAGGCTTCGTGAAGCCCGAGCTCGTCTCGCCGGGCGGGCACATCAAGGCGTCGATGTCGAGCAGCAGCTACCTGTCCTACATCGACCCGCACTCGGTGGACGCGCTGCACCAGCTCTTCACGATGTCGGGCACGTCGCAGGCCGCGGCGGTGACGTCCGGTGTCGTCGCGCTTCTGCTGCAAGGCGATCCGTCGCTGACTCCCGATGCGGTGAAGTGCCGCCTGCTCGCTTCCTCGCGCCCCGCGGTGAAGACCACCGGCAAGCTCGCGTACAGCGTGTTCCAGCAGGGCGCGGGGCTCGTCAACGCGCTCGACGCCGCGCACAGCTCGGCGCAGGGCTGCGCGAACAACGGCCTCGACATCGCGGCCGACCTCGCGGGCACGAAGCACTTCGGCGGCCCCGCGAATCAGGACGACAACGGCAACTACTACATCATGGACATGAGCGGGTCGGAGTGGGGCGATACGCTCGGCTCCGACGGCTATACCTGGTCGCGGGGTTATCCGTGGGGCCAGGGTTTCGCGTGGAGCGCGGGGTATACCTGGAGCCGGGGGTACACGTGGAGCCGCGGCTATACGTGGAGCCGGGGCTACACCTGGTCGCGCGGCTACACCTGGAGCCGCGGTTACACCTGGAGCCGGAGCCTTACCTGGTGGAACGCGCCGCCGGTGAACCCGCCCGCGACGAAGCCCGCCTCGATCGCGACCTGGGTGCCGAACGAGTAGGCGGACTGTGACGCAGTTCCGAAGCGGCTCCGGCCGCTTTCGGGATTTCGGAACGCCGATCAACGCTCTGCCGGCCGGTGCTTGCGGATACTCCACGCGTGATAGTGACTAGAACGTCGAGCGCGCGACCGAGCTCGATTCCAATCAACGCATTGCTGTGGATGCTCGGGGCGTCGGCGGCCGCGTGGGCCGACGCCCCGCCGCTCGTTCTCGAGCACCTGACCACGGCGGAGGGGCTGCCGCAGGCCACGGTGATGACCGCCCTGCAAGACTCGCAGGGCTTCGTCTGGCTCGGCACCGAAGACGGCCTCGTGCGCTACGACGGCCACGAGCTCTACCGCTACGCGCACTCGCGCACGGAGTCGGGCTCGCTGCCCGGGAACTACGTCTGGCAAGTCGTCGAGGACGCACACGCCGATCTCTGGATTGCGACCAACGACGCCGGCGTCGCGAAATGGACGCGTCGCAGCGACAGCTTCACGAGCTATCGGCACGACCCGAACGACGTGAGCTCGCTTGCCAGCGACAGAGTTCGCACGGTGCTCATCGACGCGCGCGGGCATGTCTGGATCGGCACCTTCGACGCGGGCGTCGACGTGCTCGATCCGTCGTCGGGGCGCATCGAGCATCTGCGTCACGACGCAAACGATCCGGCCTCGCTCGGCAGCGATCACGTCTCGACGCTAGCGCTCGATCGAGCCGGCGACGTCTGGATCGGCACGGACGGCGGACTCAATCGCTGGCGCGCCGACACGCGTACCCTGGTTCGCGTCGGCCCGGCCGCGGGCGACGCGCACTCGCTCAGCGACGAAAAGATCACAGCCGTCCTCGAAGATCAGAGCGGTGCGCTTTGGGTCGGATCGTTCAACGCGGGCCTCCTGCGCATGGATCGCGACGGCCGCGTCCTCGAAACGTTCCGTCACGACCCGCATAGTCCGGCGTCCCTCGGCAACGACAACGTGCGGGCCCTCCTCGAGGACCGGGCGGGTCATTTGTGGGTCGGCACACCCGACGGGCTCGAGCTCCTCGACCGTTCCACGCGTGCGTTCGGCCACTACCGTCACGACGCGAACGACAGTGCTTCGCTGCGCGATTCGTTCGTGATGTCGTTGTATCAGGACCGCGACGGGCTGCTCTGGGTCGGCACGCGGACCGGCGGCGTCAGCCGCTGGAACCCTCGCAGTTGGGAGCTCGGCGGGCATCGCCCGGCCTGGCTGGAGAATCAGTCCGTCACGGCTTTTGCGGACGCTTCCGACAACAATGTGTGGATCGCCTCCGTCGCCGCCGGGCTGGTCCGCTTCGACGCCGCCACCGGTATTGCCACGCCTCTCAGTAAGCTCGTTGGCCGCGAGAACCCGGTTGGCGACGGCCCCGTGACGTCGCTCAAGCAGGACCGCCGCGGCGCGCT
>DASQOL010000184.1:0-9648 GCA_035644475.1 Gammaproteobacteria bacterium
ACAGCCCGCCGCGGACACGTTGCTCACGCACCTGTGGCCGCTGCTCGCGCCGCAGTTCGCCGCGCTGCCGCTAGCCGACGACGCCGCGCGCGACCCGGAGGACGCCGCCTGGCAACCGATCCTGCGGCGCCTCGCGATCGCGGCCAGCGACCCGGCGCAGCCCGACGAGGCAGGCTACGTCGCGGCCGAGACGCGGTCCGTCGCCGCGGCGCGTCCGGAGTTCGCGTGGGCGGGGCAGGCGAGCGTGCACGTCGGCACCGTGGTCCATCGATTCCTGCAAGAGATCGCGGACCGCGGGCTCGAGCATTGGAGCGCGGACTCGGTCCGGGCGCGTGTCGCCGGCTTCCGCGGCGAGCTCGAGCTACTCGGCGTGGACGGCGCCGACCTTCCCGCGGCGGCCGAGCGAGTCGCGGCCGCGCTCGTCGCGACGCTCGAAGACCCGCAAGGCCGCTGGGTGCTGGCGCGCCACGAGGAGGCACGCTCCGAGCTGCGCGTAACGGTGCGCACCGAGCTCGGCCTCGAGCACCTGCGGCTCGACCGGACGTTCGTTGCCGACGGCGCGCGCTGGATCGTCGACTTCAAGACCGGCCAACACGAAGGCAGCGATACGGAGGCGTTCCTCGGGTCGGAGGTCGAGCGTTATCGGCCGCAGCTCGAGCGCTATGCGCGCGCGATCGCCGCCTTCGACGCGCGGCCGATCAAGATCGCGCTCTACTTTCCGCTGCTCAAGGCGTTGCGCGCGTGGGCCGCGCCGGACGCGCTATAGCGACCCGCTGAGCATGAACCGCCGCCGACCGGAGCTGTCGGGATCCTGCGTCATGATCGACAGCCCTTGCACGAGATCCGGCGACGCTTCGGCCCGCGGCGTGATAAAGGCCTCGATCGCGTAAACGCGCGTCGGTTGAAGCCCGAGCGTTCCCGATACCTCGAGTGGACCGCCCGTGTCGTTGAACGTCGCCGCGACGCCTTGCTTGCCGGCGGGCAGCTCGAAGCGCACGAGATAATCGCCCAGCGGGATCAGCTGCGCCGCGCCGTTCCGGACGAACGGCGGCACCTCGAGCTTGGCGAGCCGCAGCTCGCCGACTACCGTCGTGGGCCAGCCTCCGGCCAGCTCCAACATGCTCAAGTTCGCCGTCGCTTGGCCGCGGGTGCCGCCCAGCGGGAACAGCGTTTGCAGGGTCGGCAGGGAGGCGGCGAACCGCGCGTCGCTCAACCGCACCCGGCTCGGGCTCGCGCTCACGTGCGCGCTCAAAAATCCGTCGGCGAGCCGCGCCTCGACGTCGGCCGAAAGCCGGCCGGTGAAGAGGGGCCAGGGACTCGCGCGCCAACGCAAATCTTGGAGCGGAATCTGCCCGACGGACAGTGCAGCGGCACGTCCGGACCAGAGCGTTCCCTGGACGCCGCTCACCTTCACCTCGCCCGGCACGAACCAGCGCAACGCCGTCGACGCCGGGAACGAAACGAGCAGGAAGGCGAGGTACGCCCCGACTCCGAGAGCCAACGGCCACCAGCGGTTCGCGCGCATCATCTGCGCAGGAACACCTGGCCGTTCACGAGTCCTTGTTCGCGGGCGCCGGCGATGGAAGCGGACTCGACTCTCACGGAGTGCTCTGTCTCCAGGGTGATCAGCCAGTCCATCAGCGCGTCGTACGGCGCGTTCTGCAGCGTGACGTTGACGCCGTCGGGCCCATCTTGCCGCGTGCGCGGCAGCTGCAGCCCGTGCTCCTTGGCCGTGCTGTCGACGAGCACGTACAACGTCTGCTGGCCGGGCCGACGCGGGTTGCGGCTCTCCTGCATGCCCGCGACGCGGCCGAGATCGACGAGCAGCCGCTGCTTCCTCTCGACCGACGCGCGCAACTCGGCCGACCGGTCGAGCAGGGGCGAGATCACGGCCAGCCAGAGCACGATCAGCAAGGCCGCGGTTCCGCCGCCGACGACGAGCATCCGCTCGCGAGGCTGCAAGTTCGCAAACCAGTCCTTCACTTGTCGATCCCGTTGATCTTCATCCGGCCTTCGGTTCCGGCGTCCTTCTGGCTCGACGACTCGAGCACGGCATTGAACCGCCCCGTGCTCTGCAAGTGCTTCGTGAACTCGTCCAGCGCCGGGAGGTCCGGCGCGACAACCTGGAGGTCCATGGTGTCGTTGCGGTAGCTCAGCTGGTCGACGCGCGTGGCGCCGCTGCGCGCGCCGACAATCGCCGCGAGCGTCGCGAGGAATCCTGCGCCGTGACTCGCCCCGAGGCTGCCCAACCTCTGGCGAACCTCGACCTCGCACGCCTGCGGCCGCGTAACTCCGACCAGCCGCGGGCAATCCTCCGCGAGGCGGGCCGTAAGCGCGCTGTCCGTGCGCTGCAGCGACCAGTAGTCGACGCCCCGCGCAACGAGCGCGAGCACCGCGACGGCCGCGAGCAAGCCCGCCGCCACTCGCCACGGACGCGCGAGCGCCGCCCAGTTCGACTTAGGCGCGTACGCGCCTTGCAGAAGGTTCGTGCCGGGCCGCTGCGCGAGCGTCGCGGCGAGATGCGAGAACAACCCGTCGGGCGCGAGCTTCACGTCGATGCTCGAGAGAGTCTCGCCGAGCTCCACGAGCTCGGCGTGATGGCGCGCGCGGCCGGGCGCGTCCACGTAGACGAGCAGATGCTTGAGATCTGCCGCTTCCGCATCGCCGGCGCCGCGCAGTAGGTCGAGGATCTGCCGCACGCCGAGGCCTTCGAGCACGAACGGCGGCTCGCCCGGCCTTCGGCCGTACACGCGCTCGTCCTGAATCATGAGCACGAGCGTCGACGGCACGTCGGGCACGCCATCGGCTTCCGAGCACAACGCCTGCGGCGCGAGACCGACCGCGCGCGCCGCATCGAGCCAGGCGTCCATGCGCGTTTTCGCGGCGACCGACACGAGCATCTTCCCGGACGGAAGGCGAGCGCCGACGGCGAACGACAGCTGGTCGACGTCGTCGGCCAACGCGTCTTCGAGCGAGTAGGGCAGGATCTGCCTGAGCCTCGCCGGCCCCGCCGCGGGCAGATCCGCCTGGATCGACGTCACTTCGAGCGCCGGCACGAGCACGACCGCCCGCCGCGCATCGGCCGCCGCCCGGGCGCCGGCAAGCGGGCCGCGGCCCACTCCCGTCGCGAGACGGCCGTCGGGCGAGAACGCGGCCCAGGTGGCGTCCGCGTCGCCGTCGGCCAAGCGCACAAACAACGTTTCCGGCACCGTTATTCGACTCCGAGATTGCGAAAGACCGCACGCGTGAGGCCGCTCGCATCGCGCTGCAGCACGGATCGCATCGTGAGCTGATTTGTACCGAGCGTCACCGTCGCGGTCAACAAGAAGTACTGAGTCACGCCGTCGATACGCTTGAGCATGTCGGGCTCGACCATGCCGGAGAACGTGGCGCCGATGTCCAAGAACGCGCCGCCGTTGCGCTGCTCGACGAGCGACTCTGCCGTCGACACATCGATGTCGTCCGACAGCGACGAGAGCACGACGGCCGACGCCGTGTTGACGTTGATCTTGGTGCCGAGCGGCAGCACCGTGATGTACGGGGCAAGCTTCGTGTAAGTCTCGCGGTCGAAGCGCGCCACGGCCATGAGCTCGGTCGGCGTGGTGATCGCGGCGTTCGCGGTGCGATATTGCGGATCGGTGTCCGCGTAGGCGGCGTCCTCGCCGCCTTCGGGGAAGCGCTGCTCGGTGTCCGGGTCGAGCCAGTCGACCACGCCTCCGGCCAGCGTGGGGTCGAGGTCGAGCCGCTGCAGCAACCGTTCGAACTGCCGGAGCGCCAGCGGGTCCTCGCGACCGCGTCGGTCGATCAGGGTGTTGATATTGAAGCGGCCCTGGAGGTCCTCGAGCTTACCGGTGATCGTGCCAACGGTGCGGCCGTCTACCTCCATGGGCAGCGGGGGCAGCTCGGTCGCCCACTGCTCGCCGAGGTTGTCGCTGTCGGGCGAGTCCACGAGATCTTGCCGCAGGATGTCGCCGGCCCACGCTTCGCCGCCCTGCAGGAACAGCATGCCTTGATCGGTCGCGATCGCGGAGTCGAAGCGACGGAGGTCGAGCGCCTGCCGCCACGCGAGGTTGACCGCGATGATCGTGGCGAGCACCACGATGAGCATCGCCGCGAGGATCGCCACGCCGCGCTGTCGCTGCCGCAGCGCCTTCAACTGCTGGTCTCCACGATCCGCGAGATGCGCCCAAAGTCCTCGAGCTCGATGACGACCTCCACGGCGCGCGGGCGGATCACGTTGCGCTGCGGGCCGCTCATCCGCAGCGGCGGCCACTCCGTCTGCCATTCGCCGGACGAGTCCAAGAACCGGACCTCCATGCTCTCGACCCTGTCGAGGATCTCGGTCTTCACCGGCACGGTTGAGAGCGTCCGATCCATCACGGGCCAGTGCAAGCGGTACAGCGCGTTGCGCACGTTGCGCGCGACGCGCATGCCTTGCTTGGCATCCTTAGCGTCCTGATGCTCCTCGACGTTGTAGGCAACTCGGAGAACCGTGCCGCGATTGAAACCGCCGGGATTCGCCCAGCCGCCGCGGCTGAACTCGAGCGCGAACTGCGCGTTCGGATTGGCGAGCAGGCTCGGCTGGTAGGTCTCGCCCTGCTCGTCGCGCGTCAGGCGCGGCTGGATCTGCGACAGGTCCTGCACGATCGTGCGTACCGCGAGCTGAACCTCCTGCCAGCGCTTGGTCCGCTCTTCCGCGAGGTCCCGCTGGCGTATCAACGTGGTGAGACCGGTAAAGGCCATGACGCCGATGACGGCGACGATCGCCATCGCGACGAGGAGCTCGACGAGCGTGAAGCCTCGCGACTGCACGCGGCGGCTCATCCGCGCTCTCCGCCGTTGCCCTGGCCACCCGGTTTGCCGCCCGGCTGACCGCTCGGCTGGCCGCTAGGCTGACCGGGCGGCTCGTCGCCCGGCGGCCCGCCCGTGGGCACCGGCCACAGCACTGGCGGGAATCCGGCCGGAGCGGGGGGCTCGATCAGACCCGAGATCTTGCTCTCCACGCGGTCGGGGTCGTCGCCGCGCGACACCGACACGTCGACGCGGTGGAGATTTTTCACCTCGGTTTCCGCAACCTCGATGTGCAGCTTCCAATGCTGATTCGCGTAGTCGAGCTCCTCGTCGGACTCGTCGACCGCCGGCCAGGTGTTGCCCACGCTGAGCTCGGTGATCTTGTTCGTCGCGATCCAGCTCGCGAGCGTCTTCCTTTCGAAGTATTGCGCCGACACGACGTAGGTGTTCAGCGTCTTGATCACCGCCGTCATGCCGAGCGAAACGATGAAGAGGGCGATCATCGCCTCGAGGAGCGTGAAGCCTAAGTGGCGAGCGCGCTCAGCGTGCATCGAATCCGTCCTCGGTAATGTCGAGGCCGCCGTCGAGCGCGGCGGTGATGATGTAGTGGCCACCCTCGCGGTTGCGATAGATCGATGCGCTGAAGGGCGTGACCTCGCCGCTCGAGAGCACCATCACCTGCGGCTCCGGATTCTTGATCTCCTGCGCGTCGAAGTCTGGCAGCAGCGGCACGTCGCGACCGTCGAGCGCGAGCACGAGATTCAGCTGCGGCGCGAGGGCACGCTGCTTGAGCATCTGATCGTTGGCGATCTCGGCCCACTTGAGCGTCTTGTAGTCGTATAGATAGAACCGATAGCCCGTCTCGGTAAACATCACGCCGTAGTCGCGCGTCTGCATAAGAGACTCTTCGTGCAGCAGGTCGATGAGGCTGCGGAGGCGCTGCGCCTCCTGCTCGGCGTACCGGTCGCGATCTCGGCCGACGATCGTCGCGCTGAACAGGACCGCGCCGACGATGATGCCGATGATCGCAATGACCACCATCATCTCGAGCAGCGAGAAGCCGCGCTGTGCGGCCGGTTTCATCCGCGGTCTATTCGAGGTCCGCGTTGCTGATGTCTGCATTGACGCCTTCGCCGCCTTCCTGGCGATCCGCGCCGAGCGTGAACACATCGAACTCGCGTCGCTGGCCCGGATACCGGTATTGGTATGGGTTCTTCCACGGATCGAGCGGCAGGGAGGGCAGCAGCGAGTGCCAGTTCGGCGCCGCGTCCTGGCCGGGATTTCTGACCAGCGCCTCGATACCGTCCTCGGTGCTCGGGTAACGAAAATTGTCGAGGCGGTACAGCTGCAACTGGCTGTCGAGCGTGCGAAGGTCTTGCTTGGCCCGATTGATCTGCGCCTTGTCCACTTGCTGCATGAACTGCGGCACGACGGCGGCAGCCAGCAGGCCGATGATCACGACCACCACCATGATCTCGAGCAGTGTGAAACCTTGCTGCGGCCGCTTGAGAGATGCTTTGATCACGAGCATTTGGCTGACTTCCGCACCCTTGGCCGGCCCTAAAAACCGACCGAAGATAGCACAAACGGATTACGACTCACTGTGAACACAGACCTCTCGGACGGCCCGAAATTCCCCGAGCGCGCCTGGTGGCGGCGTTGGTCCGTGGTGCTGCTGATCGCGGCCTGCTGCGTCGCCCTCGCGCTCGGCGGCGAGCCCGCCAGGGAGTGGGCGCGTTATGACCGTATCGGCCTCGAGAATGGCGAGCTCTGGCGCCTGCTGACGGGCCACCTCGTGCATCTCGGTTTCGGCCATCTCTGGCCGAACCTGCTGGCCCTGGTCGTCATCGGCTCGTTGTTCGAGGACGTGCTCGAGCCCGTCGAGTGGCTCGCGGCGGCGGTCGGTTGCGCGCTCGCGATCGACTTGGGCCTCTACGCGCTCGACTCCGATGTGGACTGGTACGTCGGGCTGTCGGGCGTGCTGCACGGATTCGTCGCCTGCGGCGCGTTGCTGCTGCTGCTCCGTCGACGGCAGCGAATCGGCGCCGCGCTGGCAATCGGCCTCGGCGCCAAGCTCGCGTGGGAGCATTGGGCCGGTCCGGTGCCGTTCACGGCAGCGAGCGTCGGTGGGCCGGTCATCGTCGCAGCGCACCTGTACGGGGCGGCCGCCGGGGTGGTCGCGGCGCTCGCGTTTCTTGGGCGTAGACGAGCGCGGCTGTAGTTCGCCTATATAATCCCGCGTTCCATCGCCTTCGAGACACCATGGAACCGACACCTGCACCTGCACCTGCGCTGCCGCCGCTGCCGGGCATCGCGGGCCGCCTCGCCCTCGTCACCGGAGCCTCCCGCAGCATCGGGCGCGGGATCGCCGAGGCGCTCGCTCGCCAGGGCGCGAAGGTAATCGGCACCGCGACGAGCGCGGAGGGCGCGGCCGGCATCGACGCGTGGTTGCGTTCGCTCGGCGCAGAAGGACGCGGCGTCGTCCTCGACGTCGCGAGCGACGCCTCGGTGGAGGCGCTGCTTGCCGACGTCGGCGCGCGCGAAGGCGCGCCCGAGATCCTCGTGAACAATGCCGGGATTACGCGCGACAACCTGCTCGTGCGAATGCAACCCGAAGAGTGGGACGACGTCGTGTCGACGAACCTGACCTCGCTGTACCGACTCTGCAAGGGGTGCCTGCGCGGCATGATGAAGGCGCGCCGCGGCCGGATCGTGAACATCGGCTCGGTGGTCGGACTCTTGGGCAACGCCGGGCAGACCAACTATGCCGCGGCCAAGGCCGGCATGGTCGGATTCAGCAAGGCCCTGGCGCGCGAGGTCGCATCGCGCAACATCACGGTAAACGTCGTCGCGCCGGGCTTCATTGACACCGACATGACGCGCGCGCTCGACGAGAAACAGATCGAAGCGTTGCGCGCGCAAATTCCGCTCGCGCGGCTCGGCACCGTCGCCGACATCGCGGGAGCCGTGGTGTTCCTGGCGTCCGATGCGGGGGCCTACATCACCGGAGAAACGCTGCACGTCAACGGCGGGATGCTCATGCACTGAGCCCCCCTGGAGAAACTGTTGATTGTTATACGATTCGCCATTTCGGCGCCGCGGCGGCCACGGTCGATCTTGTAGAATGGCCCAATCGATTCCAATACAATACGCGCCACATCGGCCGGGCCCCATGGTCCGGCCGGTCAATTAATTAAGGGGTACTTGCACACATGAGCAGCGTCGAAGAGCAGGTTAGAGGAATCATCGCCGAGCAGCTCGGCCTCAAAGCCGACGAAATCAAGAACGACGCCTCCTTCGTCGACGATTTGGGCGCTGACTCTTTGGACACCGTGGAGCTCGTCATGGCCCTCGAGGAGGAGTTCGAGACCGAGATACCCGACGAAGAGGCCGAGAAGATCACCACCGTTCAGCAAGCGATCGATTACATTCTTGCCAGTCAGAAAGAGTCCTAAGCCGCTGCGCCCCGATCGAAGGCGGCTCTTCGCAGCAGAGCCCGCGCAGCTCACCTTGTTTTCCCTCCGTTGCCCGAGGCAGCGACCGTGAAGAGACGCGTCGTCGTCACAGGGCTCGGTCTCATTTCGCCCTGCGGCAACACGGTTGCCGAAGGGTGGGCCCACGTTCGCGACGGCGTCAGCGGGATCACCGCGATCGACCAGTACGACGCGAGCGCGTTTTCCACGCGCTTCGCGGGCACGATCCGCAACTTCCAGCTCGACAAATACCTCGATGCCAAGGAAGCGCGAAAGTGCGACCCGTTCATTCACTACGGCATCGCATCGTGCATTCAAGCCCACGACGACGCCGGCATCGCGGTCGACGCCGCGCACGCGCATCGCTACGGCGTCTTGATGGGGTCCGGCATCGGCGGTATTCACACGATCGAAGTCAACCACTCGAAGTTGGTCGAGGCGGGCCCTCGACGCATCTCGCCGTTCTTCGTACCGGCCACGATCATCAACATGATCTCAGGCCACGTCTCCATCAAATACGGCATGACGGGGCCGAACCTGGCCATCGTTACCGCGTGCACGACGTCGACTCATTGCATCGGTATCGCGGCGCGCCTGATCCAGTCCGACGACGCCGACGTGATGCTCGCCGGCGGCGCCGAGTACGCCAGCACGCCGATCGGTCTCGGCGGATTTTGCGCGGCGCGCGCGCTCTCACAGCGCAACGACGCGCCGACGAAGGCGAGCCGGCCGTGGGACCGCGACCGCGACGGCTTCGTGCTCTCCGACGGCGCGGGCTGCGTCGTGCTCGAGGAGTACGAGCACGCCAAGGCGCGCGGCGCCAAGATATACGGCGAGTTCGCCGGCTTCGGCATGAGCGCCGATGCGCACCACATGACGGCGCCGCACGAGAACGGGCAGGGCGCGTACAGCTGTATGCTAAACGCGCTACGCGACGCGGGAGTCGGGCCCGACGCGATCGGCTACATCAACGCGCACGGCACGTCGACCGAGCTCGGCGACGTCGCGGAGACCATCGCGATCAAGCGCGCGTTCGGCGAGCACGCGAAGCGGCTCGCCGTGAGCTCGACCAAGTCGACGACGGGGCACATGATCGGCGCCGCCGGCGGCGTCGAAGCGATCTTCACGATCCTCGCTCTGCGCGACGGGGTGATTCCGCCGACCATCAACCTCGAGAACCAGGATCCCGCCTGCGACCTCGACTACGTGCCGAACACGGCGCGCGAGGCGAAGCTCGAGGTCGCGCTCTCGAACTCGTTCGGCTTCGGCGGCACGAACGGCACCGTCGTCTTCAAGCGGTTCGCCTGACCCGGCGCGCGCCGGGCTGACGATCCCCGCGCTTCTGCTACTAAGCCGCTTCTGCTACCAAGCCGCTTCTGCTACC
>DASQOL010000185.1:0-23980 GCA_035644475.1 Gammaproteobacteria bacterium
GCGTCGCCACCGAAGTCGTGCTCAAGAGGCTCAGCGACGCCGAGGACATGCTGCCGCGATAGGCCGCGACGCAAGCAGACGGTCGCAAAGTACCGGCGCGCGGTCGAGGGGGGCGAGTGGAGGACGTTAGCGACCAGCGAGTCTGAGCTGTCATGCTGCGTAGCTGTCGGCGACGCAAACTACGTTGGGACAGACGACGCACGCGTCCTTCGCGCCGGAGCGAACCGTACGTTCAGCAACTTGCAGGGTTTGATGCCGTCGCGGGGCGAGACAAATGTTACGCGGGAACGGCGCCTATCGACGGCCGGCTTGTCGGCCCGCCGCTCGGCGTTTGCTCGATAACCGCAACGTGCAACGGCACCGTGCTCTCGCGAACGTGCACGTGGGCGGCATCCCGCGATCCACTGACGGCGGCGTCACGTGGCGACCCACGATCGATATCGACCATGACGTGCACCAGGTCTGTGCCCACCCACTCGCCCCGATAGGGTCATTGCGGCGGCTGCAATTGGGCTGTGTGTCAGCGAGGACGGCGGAGCTACCGTTGGCGGCGCCGAAGGCCCTGCAACTTGGCTAGGACTAGGGCCTGATTGTAAGGAGTCGCGTTCCGCTTGAATGGTCGCATTCCCTTGGATAGCGACCTCTGCGGACCGTCGAGACCGTGAACGATGACTTGCGCACGGCACGCGGCTGGACCTGGCAGCGCTTTCCGACCGTCGAGAACCTGAGTCCCGCCTACCGCGAGATCGTCGGCTTCTGGCGTAACGTCGGAGAACGAGGCGTCGATGCCGCGCCGCGAAACGGCGCAAGCAGGGCCTCCCGCCGGCCGCGTTTCGGGTGCCTTGGGGAGGGCCTGACGTCCGCCGGTGAGAGACCCCGCTCGAGTGGAGCCTATGGGACGACGTGTGAAAAAGAGCTGTCGCCGGCTGAAACCATGTGAAGCTCGCAGCTGTTGCGCCGCGCTCAAACGGCTCTGTTCAAAATCGGCCGAGTTGAATCAGTCGCACTGGAAATCGTTTTGCCCCACAGGACGGCACACGTCGGGCCAGCCCGACGCGCGCCAGTAGCCGACGAGGCCGATGTCGACGAGCAGCCCCTTGAATTCCGGGAGTTGCCGGACCTCGTCGAACACCGGCAGCCACGCGAGATACATCAGCAAGGCCGAGCCCGTCACCGCTCTGTCGAGCAGCCGGAGGGCCAACTGCGCATCGCCGAAGTAGGCTGCCCACATCCCCAGGTTCCCGAGCGCGTTGGGGCTTTGATACTCCGGCTCCGCGGCCGCGCGATTCAACTCCGTGAGCGCTCGATCGCGGTCGCCGATCAGCTGGGTGAGCCGCGCGTAGGGCGGCGGGATCCGAGCGGGATCGTCCGTGAGCGGGCCGACGTCGCCACGTCCGAGGAGAATCCAGTTCGAGGTGGCGATCCCAAAAGGCCACGGGTCGAAGAGCCGGCGGCCTTGGTCGTACACCGTATCAGCCGCTGCGGTATCTCCGAGCATTTCGTGACTCAACATCAGGAACCCGAACAACTGGGCGTTCAACGGGTCGCGCTCGAGAAGCTCGCGTAGGGTGTCGCGCCCTTTCTGCAGATGACCGGCCGAGAGAAGCAGAATGGGGTACGGCGCGTAGTCGCTGAAGCCGAGGGCGCGCGATCGCGACCAGTCGAGCTCCGCGCCGAGCCAATCCCCGCGAAGGCCGCGCACGAGCGCGCGTGCGGTGTAACCTCCACCCTGATTCGGCGCAAACTCGAGCGCTCGCGCGGCGGCCAGCTCCGCAGCCGCGAGGTCTTCTCGTCCGTCGACCCGGAACGCATAGAGCGTGCTGTACATCAACGATTTCGTCATCCAGGCCGTCGCGAATTGCGGATCGAGCCGCAACGCCTGCTCGATCAAAGCGAGGGGACGCGCGTAGCCTGCGGGACCCACGGCCGCGGCTACGACCGTGGACCTTGCCTGCAGGTAGAGAACGTAAGCCTCGACGCTGCTCGTGCCTGCACGTGCTGTCGCCGGCTCCAGCCCCAGGGGCGTCCGCAACTGCGCGGCGATGGCGCTCACGATCTCGTCCTGCACCTGGAAGATGCTCTTGAGCGGGCGCTCGTAGCTCTCCGCCCACACGCCGAACCCCGACGCATCGCTCAGTTGGCCGCGGACGCGCAGGCGGTCCCCGTCGCGTCCGATGCTGCCTTCGAGGACGTACTGGACGCCGAGGTCGGCCGCGATGTCCGGCACGCTTCGCGCGGGGTCCCGCAGCGCGAACGAGGTCGTGCGTGCCGTCACGCGCAAACCCGGCAGCCGTTGGAGCCCCACGATCAGCTCGTCGGTGAGGCCGGCCGAGAATGCCTCGGCCTCCGCCGACAAGCTCTCGAAAGGCAGCACGACGAGCGTCACTGTCGGCTTGGCGGGCGCGCGAGCCTCCTCTTCCCCCGTCTTCGACGCAAGGAAGGCCCAAACGGCGAGAATCGCCGTGAGCGCGGCGGCCGCGGCAACGGCCGCGGCACGGGGCGCGCTGCGACCGCGCCGCTCCGAGCGTAACGCCGTACCGGCCGGCGTCGGCGCGACCGATTGTGCGCCGCCGTTTTCGGGCGCCTCCGAAGACGGCGCGAGCGGCGGGTCACCGTCGGGCTGGGCGCAGGCCTGCACGAGGCGGACCTCCGCGATGAACTGGTACCCGCGGCCCGCGAGCGTGGCGATGTAGCCATCCCCGAGCGTGCGGCGCAATGCCGAGATCGCCTGGGTCAGGTTGTTCTCTTCGACGACCCTCTTCGGCCAAAGCGCTTCGGTCAGCGCCTTCCGCGTGACCGGTTCGCCCGCATGCTCGACGAGATAAACGAGCGCATCGAAGGCCTTCGCGTTCACCGCGAGTTGCGCGCCGTCCGTTCGTTCAAGCCGGCGCCGACCGGGATCGAGGCGAAAGTCGCCGAACTCGTACGCTTCTCGGGTCGCCATAGAGCGTTTCACCTCGCTCGAAGAAGCTCGCAGGTCTTCTCACAACGCAACAAGGCGCTTTCACCCCCGGACGCGGAAGCTTACTCCAAGGCCAGGGCAACCGCTCTAGCCGCCAGTGCAAAGGTTTTCCAACGGAGATGAGCCAATGAACGCACGAAGAAATGCATCGCTTTACGTGACCGCGGCGACTCTCGCCACGTCGCTGTTCTCCTCGCCCCCTGCGCTCGCCGAGCCGACCGGGAACTCCACGGCGGAGCGCATCAGCCGGTCCATCGACGCGAGTGGGCTGGACCTCTCGTCCGCCTCCGGCGCCGAACGGCTGTATCGAGAGATCGTCGCGACGGCGACAGTGATCTGCCGAGGCGGCTTACGGCACTACAAGGGCGTAGCACGCGTGCGGCACGAGCACGAGCACGTCCGGCCTTGCATCGAACAAGCCGTTGGCGGCGCGCTCGCCCAGGTGGCGGATGCAACCGGCCTCGACCTCAAGCACGTTGCCGGACTCGACCGCCCCGCTCAAGGCGCTCTCAGCGCCTCTCGTTGAAGGGGACTGCGGAGCGCCGCGTTCGAGATCGCGCATGAACGTCTCGGGGTCGCCTAGACGCGAACCACCCGCTGATCGATCGTGCCGAAAACGGACTCGCCCGCCGCGTCACGCATCTCGATGCACACGCGATCGCCGAACGTCAGATACGGCGTTCGCGGCGCGCCGTAGCGGATCGTCTCGACCGCACGCAACTCTGCGAGGCACGAATAGCCGGCGCCACCCTCCCCGATCGGTAGGGCGAAACCACCATCCGCGGCACGATTCGAGACGGTGCCGGAGCCGACGATGCTCGGCCCCGCGAACGGGCGCGTCTTCACCGCGTGGGCGATCAGCGTCGCGAAGTCGAACGCGCAGTCGACGCCGGCGTTCGGCCGCCCGATCGGCTTGCCGTTGATTTCGCTCGAGAGGGGCAAGCTCAGCTTCGCGCTGTTCCACGCGGCGCCGAGCTCATCATGCGTCACGGCCACCGGCGAGAACGCGGTCATCGCTTTGCTTTGCAAGAAGCCGAAGCCCTTTGCGAGCTCGGCGGGAATGAGGTTCCGCAGGCTCACGTCGTTCGCGAGCATCAACAGTTTGATCGCGGCCGCAGCTTCGGCGCGCGTCGCGCCCTCGCGCACGTCGCCGACGATCACCGCGACTTCGGCTTCGATGTCGAGGCCCCAATCCTCCTCGCCGAGAGCGATGGGGTCGCTTGGGCCCAGGAATCGGTCGGAGCCGCCGCGGTACATCAACGGGTCCCTCCAAAACGACGGCGGCAGGTCCACGCCGCGCGACTTGCGCAGCAGCGCGACGTGACTCAAGTAGGCCGAGCCGTCGGCCCAGCCGAACGCGCGCGGCAGCGGCGCGGCGCAGTGGCGCGGCTCGAACGCCGCGGCAGGCGCGCGTCCCTTCTCGAGCCGACCGGCGAGCTCCAGGAGATGCGGGCTCGCGTCTGCCCAGTCGTCGATCGCCGCCGACAGCGTCGGCGCAATCGCGCTCGCGTCGCTGCAGCGCGAGAGATCGCGCGACACGACGACGAGACGGCCGTCTCGGCCATGCTTCAATGACGCGAGCTTCATTCGACGAGACCGCGCGACTCAGTGCTTCGGCCCATACCGCGGCGCCGGCTGCCCGAGCTCGATCGCCCCCAAGTCGGGCGCCCTCCCGGCGAACCCATCGGTAACGTTCGGCAGCTCCGTGCCCGCGTCGACCGCGGCCGAGCCGCGCCGCAGAGAGAAGTCGAAGCCGCTCACGTCGTAGACCTTCTGCGGGTCGGCGAGGTCGGGTTTCGTCACGCGCACGAACACGTCGTAGTCGACGAGGCGGCTGTGCGCGTCCTGGCTCGTCCCACGTTGATACTCGCGCAGCGTCGCGAACGAGCGCGCGACCGGCGCCTCGATGTACTCCGCCCGCTTCTCGAGCGGCGGCGAGCTCCACTGGAACGACGTCTTCGCGCCGGGGTTCGGCCGGAAGCCGTTGTAGTCGGACGACGAGTAGCTCGTGAACGTGCCGACGTTGAACACTGCGTCGGCCGCGCCTTGCGCGAGGATCAAGTTATTCCTGAAATGCGCGTTCGCCGCGGGGCCCGGCGCCGCAACTTCACCGACGAACGTGTTCTGGTAGACGAGGATGCCGGTCGGCGTCGACACGAATTTCAGCGAGCCCGAGCCCGGACCGTTGTAGACGAGGTTGCGGATGAAATAGACCGGGCCGCCGAAGATCGGCTGCGCGCTCAAACCTTGCAGCGCCGTGTTCACGCAGCGGTTGCGGAACACGCGGATGTTGCGGCCGCCGCCGTCGGCCTCGATGCAGTTGTCGCCCATGTTGAAGATGTCGTTCTCGTAGAAGTCTGCCGACATCGGGAAGCGGTCGGGATCGGGGTTAGGCGTGCCGTCGGGGTTGCCGTAGGTCGCGAAGTCGATGCCGTCGTGCCAGTGCGCGATGTAGTTGCGCGCGACCACGTGGCCTTGCCCGTAGACCTTGATCGCGTACTCGGAGTCGAGCCGCTCGGGGAAGCCCGGCAGCTTTTCCCAGAGCGCACCGTTCCAGCCCATCATCTTGCCCGGGTCGTGGCGGCCGATCAGCACGTTGTCGGCGATGTAGAAATTCTTCGAGCCCGACCAGTCGTCGTGCACGCCGCGACCCACGTTCTCGAGGCGCGAGCGCTTCAACGTGAAGCCGCTCGCGCCGGCGATGCCCTTCAGCCCAAGCAGGAACGCGACGTTGGTGTTGCGGACCGTGATGCCCTCGAAGTAGTGGTAATTCGCGGTCATCAGGTTGAACAGGTTCTCGGCGCCGTCGCCGTCGAAGATCACTTCGCCGTCGCCGGCCGCCTTGATCGCGATCGGCTTGTCCGCGGTGCCGCTCTGCGTGAGGTAATACGTGCCGTCGAATACTGTTGCCAACGCGAGGTAGCCCGGCGACGGCGCGCGGTTCATGTAGTGATGCCGGTCGCTCAAATACACGCCCGCGTGCACGAGGATCGTGTCGCCGGGCCGCACGCGCGGCGGATAAGCGTTCTGATAGTCGAAGTGCGCGGCGCCCATGTAGTACGCAGCCATGAGGCCCGTGAACGACGGCTCCGCGCGCTGCCCTTCGTAGCCGACCGGATAGACGTGATAGATCTTGCCGCCCGCCGCGGGCATGGGTTCGCGACGCGTGTGTGCGCGCAGCGTGCGCACGAGCTCGCCCGTGGCACCGTCGGGATCGGACAGCGTGAGCTTGAGGTCGTAGTCGGTATCGGGCGCGAGGTCGAAGACGCTGCCCGAGAACATGTTCGGCGCCACGTACGAGAACGGGCTGAACGCGAACGGCCCGGCGCCGGTGACCGCCGCACCCGGCGCCGCGGCCGGCGGCGGGTTCGCGCGCGCGAGCGCGGCCGCGCTCTCCGCGGCGTTCGCGGCGTCGACGAAGCTCGGGCCGCCGACGCGGCCGTTCACCTGCTCGCGCTGCAGGCGCAGCAACGGCAACCCGCGCCGCCAAGTCGGGTCGCTCGCGCGCCGATACTCCACGCTCACGCTCGCGTTGCGGTTGTCGTCGCCGTCGATCCACCAGTCCACGCCGAGTGAGATCAGCGTGGGTGGCTCGACCGCGAGCTCGCGCGCGGCGGTGCGATCATCGGCGCGCGCGGCGCATTGCAGCGCGACCACGGCGCCGAGCACACAGACCTGCACACTTGAGACGCCTCTCATGATTGCCCCCCCCCGAAGTCACGGGTAGCCTGCACCCGCGTGCGCATGCTTGCAAACGGCGCGGCAGCGCGGCGACGCCGCGAATCAGAGTATCCGCCGCTCGTGGCGATTCCCTCCCTGGCGACCATCTACGCAAGTTTCTCCAGTGTCTCGCGCCCCTCCGAGCGTAGAATCGCGCCGTATGTTCCGGCGTCCCGCTGCAGTCATCGCTCTAATCGCGATCGTGGTTGCACCCTCGGTCTCTGCGCAGTGGCCGCTGTTCCCCACAGGAGACGTGCCGCGAGCCGCCGACGGAAGACCGGACCTGCTCGGCCCTGCGCCACGGACGCGCGAGGGCAAACCGGATCTTTCCGGCATCTGGGAGAACCCCGGGTGGAACGAGCTCGGTAACGGCGTGAGCGGCACCGGCGGCTCCCCGGGTAGGCCGGCGGTCCTGCCGCGAGGACCGGACGTCTTCTTCGACGTCGCGTCCGGTGTGCCGGGCGGGCTCCCGTTTCAACCCGCGGCGGCGAGGCTGAAAGCGCAGCGGGTGGCCGACAACATGAAGGACAACCCCGACGCCCATTGCCTGCCGATGGGCAATATGCAGCTACACACCCATCCGATGCCGCGCAAGATTGTTCAGACGCCGGGTGTCACCGTGATCGTCTATGAAGGCAACGGCGGTATCCGCCAGCTGTTCACCGATGGGCGGCCGTTGCCGGACAACGACGCACAGCCATGGTGGTTCGGCTATTCGACCGGCGCTTGGGAAGGCGACACGCTCGTCGTCCGTACCAGCGGATTCAGAGATGGTGGATGGCTTGACGTCAACGGCAACCCGCTAACCGACGCAGCCACCATGACCGAGCGTTTCACACGCGTGAATTACGGGAACTTGACGATCGAAGTCACCGTGGACGATCCGAATGCCTACACGCGACCGTGGACGGTGACGATCAAGCAGCAGATCATGCTCGATACCGAGCTCATCGAGTTCATCTGCCTCGAAAACGAGCAGTCAACGAAGCACTTCCGCTAGCGGCCACGCATACATCGCTCGAAAGATTACGGCGGCGGCAGCGACGCGAGGTAGGCGGACAGATTCAAGATGTCGTCGGCCGTGAGCTTCGCCACCACCGGCACCATCAGCGGCGCCCAGACGCCGTGGCGCGTGCCCTGCTTGAAGTCGACGAGCTGTCGCGCGATGTAGCTCGGCGAGCGGCCGCGCAGCGTAGGAACGAGCGCGAGGCCGTCGAACGTCTCGCCGTGACACACCGTGCACGGCGTGGCCTTGCCGCCGCCGTTCTTCGCGAGCGCCTCGCCCGCCGCGATCGAGCCCTTCGGCACGTACGCCGTGAAGCTCGAGTGCGGATTGCGCAAGAGCTCGGTGTCCTTCGCGCTCTTCGGCGACTCGACGATGCGCCGGCCGAGCGGCTCGGTACCCGCCTCCGCGCCTTCGAGCTTCAGGTGCATGCCGCCGTCGACGCGCGTCTTCGGCACCGTGTCGGCCTCGACGACCTCGATCCAGCGGGTCCAGCGCTGCGCGCCGAAATAGTCTGCCGCCTGCTCCATCTCGGCGTTGGTCATCTGGTGCGCGAAGCCGACCATGAGCTCGGTGTTCGCCTTGCGCGCCTCCGCGCTGTGCCGCAGGCCGTTCTTCATGTCCTCGAGCTGCTGGATAAAGTAGCCCTTCGGCAGGCCCGCGACGCCGGCGTTCTCGGGACGGCCCTTGCCGTTCGGGTAGTGGCAGAGGCCGCACGCCCAAATTCCGGCCTCCTCGCGACCCTTCGCGACGACCGGCGGCATGCTCGGATGTTCGCCGGGATACCAATCCGCCGGTCCCATGCGGTTGCGGATCTGGTCGAGCGTGAACGACTTGTCGGAGCCCGGCAGCGTGAACAGCGTGCCATCGTCCTTCGGCGCCGGAGTCGCCTGGCCCTCGGTGATCGCGTACGCCCAGCCGACCTCCGCGACCAGAGATTGCGCGGCGCACGGGCCCGCGCAGCAAGCAGCCACCAGCAGCATGCCGATCCGATGAAAGTTACGCATGGTCCCCCCGGAACGTGTGGTCGTTCCGGGGCGTTACGTATCACGCCGACGGGCGGGAGGCAACTCGGGTCGCGTTTCAGTTTGGCGGTGAGATGCGCGCGACCGCGGCGCCAACCGCAAAACCGAGACGCGACCCGCGCGACGGGAAGCGGGAAAGATCAGCCACCGGACAACGGGTTACCGCTCTGCAGCGACTGCGCCATCGCGAGGTGCTCCTCGAGCGTCGGCAGCGTTTCCCGCGCGAGACTCGCGACGTCGACGTCGTCGCCGTCCTCGGCCTCCTTCTTGAAGCTTGCGATTGCGTCCCGGTGACCCTTGATCATCGCGTTGATGAACGCGGTGTCGAACGCGCCGCCCGAGAGTCGCACGAGCGACTCGTATTCCTTTTGAGCGTCGGCACTCGCCTCGGTGGGCACCGCGACCTTGAGCGATTTCGCAAGGTCCGACGTCTTGTCCATGGACTTCGCGTGGTCCGCCGCGAGCATGTGGCCCAAATGCCGCACGCCCTCGCTCTGGCCGCGCTGCGTCGCGAGCTCGCCGAGCCGAACTTCAGCCACGTCCGCACGGATCGCATCCATCAGGAACCTCGCATCGGCGTTCTGCTCGGCCACGCCCGGCAGCACCAGAGTCAGCCATCCGATCGCCGCCGCGACTCCGGCGATCAGTTTCTTCAGCATCGCGTTCATTGCCGTCCTCCATGAACGATGGGTCCGTCCCTGAGGCTCGATTTTGCAAGTCCCGTACCAACGTTCACGAGGGCACCGTCGAATTTGCGAGGACGCGGCGATTCCAAGAATTGCAACTCCCGCCGCAAGAGAAGTCCGCGTCCGCGGCGCCATGCCGCGCCGCTGCCGACGGCATGACTCGTGCAGTGTGGAATCGGATAGACCACTCGAAACCGAACAGACCACGCTAGGGAGCGACGAAATGAGCAAGAAGCCGAGTGAGGAAGCGGTGCGCGAGTTGGCGCATCGGCTTTGGGAACAACGCGGGCGTCCGCACGGCCGCGCCGAGGAGGATTGGTTCGCCGCCGAGAAGCGACTCCGCGGCGAAGGCGCGGCGGATTCGCGCGCCGTCGACGAGTCGATCAGGGAGTCGTTCCCCGCGAGCGATGCGCCGAGCAGCAGCCCGCCCGATCAGCCGCCCGTCAACGCCGAGGAGAAATGGGCAGCTGCGGAATCGGCCCGCAAGAAACCGCGTGCGAAGAAAAATGTCGAGACCGGGCGCGCGCAAGCCGACCGTGCCGACGGCCGCAACGGCGGATCCCGGAACCCCTGACACGCGAGCGGAGACGTCCGACCGAGGCGTCGACCTTGTCTGGCCCGGCTCTTGCACGAGACCGCGGACTCAGGAGGTGCAGCATGGATAGGGCGCGGCCCGGGGGGAACGGTTTGCATCCGCTTCGCGGCGCTTTCGGTGTCTCGTTCCTAGTTCTGCAATTCGCTATGTTGCTCGTGCTCGCGGGTTGCGCGCAGCACAGCGACGAGGCTGCCGCGCCGCCGCCGGCTCAACCTGCGCAGCCCGCCGACCCGCCGCCCACGCCGGCGCCGGTCCCAGCGCCCGCCCCCGAGCCCACTCCAGCACCGCCCCCGGAACCACCGCCGCCGACTCCGGATCCCCCTCCGCCTCCGCCTCCACCTCCGCCGAATCCGCCGCCGGAGCCGATCCCGCCGCTCGCGGCGCCCGTGGCGATCGACGCCGGCCCCACGATCGGTGCGGCCCACTGGCCCGACGGCGATACTTCCGGCGGCGGCCAAGGCCAGGACGTGATGGGTCTGTCGTGCGGAAACATGGTCGAGAGTTACCACGTCCACGCACACCTCTCGATCATCTTGAACGGCGACGCTCTCGCGATTCCGTCGCACATCGGCATCGTCGACACCTCGCCCACGAGCGACTGCTTCTATTCGCTGCACACGCACGACCGCAGCGGCAAGATCCACGTCGAGGCTCCGGAGCAGCGCAGGTTCACGCTCGGACAGCTCTTCGCGATCTGGGGGCAGCCCCTCGGGCGCGACAACGTCGGCGGGATGCCGGGCCTACCGATCAGGGTCTACGTCGTCGAGAACGGCGTCGCGTACGAGTACGCGGGCGACCTCGCGGCGCTCGAGATCTCGTCGCACAGCGATATCACGATCCAGATCGGCACGACGATCGCAGCGATCCCGACGTTTACGTGGTTCGGGGACTGAGCGCACGGCGCGCGGCGTCGAATCCACGCCACGGATCGCGCGCTCGCTCGCGGACGATCCTCGGTACGTCGCGCACACCGAAGCGCGGCACGCGCCGCGCCTTCGGGTCGAGCTCGTCCCATTCGATCGGCAATGCCACCGGCGCGCCTGCCCGCGCGCGCGGCGAGTACGACGCGACCGCGGTCGCCTCTCGATCGTTGCGAAGGTAATCGACGAAGATCTTGCCGCCGCGCTGGTCCTTCGCGAGCGACGCCGTGAATCGTTTCGGCGCGTCGCGGACGAGGTCGTCGACGAGCGCCCGGGCGAAGCGCTTCACCGCGGGCCACGCGGGCCCCGGCTTCATGGGCACGACGACGTGCAGACCCTTCCCGCCCGTGAGGCGCACGAACGCCGCGAGGCCGAGCGCCTCGAGCCGCTGCCTGAGCTCGAGCGCGGCGCTCGCGACGGCACCCCAGCGAAGACCCTCGTCCGGATCCAGGTCGAGCACGACGACGTCGGGCCGGTCGAGACGCTCCGCGCGCGAGCCCCAAGCGTGCAGCTCGAGCACGCCGATCTGCACGAGCGCCACGAGCGCGGGCAGCCCGTCGACCATCGCGTACGGTTGCTCGCCGTCGCGCACACGTACCCGCGGCACGGCGTCGGACACGCCGGCGCCGACGTGCTTCTGAAAGAAGCACTGCGCGCCGACGCCGCCCGGGCAGCGGAACAGCGTGAGGGGCCGCCCCTCGAGGTGCGGCAGCGCGACAGACGCGACCTGCTCCCAGTAGTCCGCGAGCTCGCGCTTCGTGATCCCGACGTCGGGGAACAGCACCTTGTCGGGATGCGTGAGCGTCACCGCGCGCGGCGTCTTCGGCCGCGCCGCACGCCGCACCGCACGACCCCGCTTGGCGCCCGCACCACGCTCCGCGTCACTCCGCTCGCTCACGAGTGGCCTCCCTCCGTTCGACCGACCCCAACGATCGCAAATTGCAACTTCCGTTCCAAGAATCAGGGCGCGTCAACCGCGCGATAGCGCGTCATTCTTGGCAGCGCGATGCGCTGAACGGCTGCGGCCGCACCTCGAACGCGTGCTCCGCCGCGGCGGTAGCGACGAGCCGAGCCACAGCGCCGAGAGCCGCGGAGCCCGGGCGCGCAGCGCCCGGGGGCGAGCCGCAGGCGAGCATCCAGAACGCGGCGGCACACCGCCTCTACATGCGCAACAACCAAGCGACCGCCCCTTTGGATATCAAAGGGGGACCCCGGCGAACGCGCCGTGGCGAGGGAACCGGCCCGAAGGGCCGGCGAAGTCGCGTGCCGCAGCGGAGCACGCGTTCGAGGTGCGGCCGCAGCCACCGCAACGCTAAGCGGAGAGATGCCCCGCCCCGCAAGGCGTTCGCTGTAACCTTTGGGCGCCGACCGGAGTAATTGATCAGGAAGCCGCCGAAAGCGGCCGGGGCCGAAGTGACGGAAACGAGCGATTCGGAGCTCATGCTGCAGGTTCGCGGCGGGCGCAGCGGCGCCCTCGCCACCCTGTTCGAGCGGCATCACGCCCGCCTCTACCGTTACTGCCTGCGGATGACCGGCAACCGGGCGGCCTCGGAGGACCTCGTGCAGGACTGTTTCATGCGAATGCTGAAGTACAAGGCCACGTTCAAAGACGACAGCGCTTTCGTGCCGTGGATGTTCGGCATCGCCCGCAACGCCTGCGTCGCGCACCTGCGCCGCGCCGCGATCGACCACGTCCCCGAGGAGCAAATCGACCGCGAGCCGCTGGAGCCCCCCGTCGAGGCCTCCGCCGACGGCCATGACGTCGACCTCGTGCGTCGGGCGTTGCTCGCGCTGCCGGTGGAGCGGCGCGAGGTGCTGGTTCTGAGCCGCTATGAGTTCAAGACCTACGAGGAAATCGCGCGCGCGCTCGGCTGCTCCGTCGGCGCCGTGAAGGTGCGCGCGCACCGCGCGATCAAGCAACTGCGGGAGATCTACCTCGATCTCGCCGAGGAGGCATCGGCATGAGCTGCGAAGACATCTCCGGGCTGCTCGCGGACCGTCTCAAGGGACTGTCGTCGGCCGAAGACGAGCGCCGGCTCGAAGATCACCTCGCCACGTGCGCGACTTGCCGCGAGGAGGCCCGCTCGATGGCGGCGTTGTGGGAAGACCTGGGCGCGATCGACGCGGTGGTCCCGCACGAGCGCATGCGCGCGCGCTTCCATGCGGCGCTCGCGGCCTACGAGGAACGCTCGGCGGGCAACGCCTTCGAGCAATGGATCGAGCGCTGGTGGCCGCGCCGCCCGCTGCTGCAGGCGGGGCTCGTGGCCGCGACGCTGGTCGTGGGCGTGCTCGTGGGCGAGCGGCTGGCGCAGCCGCGCAGCGGCGAGATCGCGGCGCTGCGCGACGACATGCGCGTGGTCGGCCTCGCGCTGCTCGACCATCAGTCGGCTTCGGAACGGCTCGTCGGCATCGAGTGGGCGCAGCGCGTGTCGTCGGCGCCACAGGTGGTGCAGGCGTTGCTCGAGCGCGTGAGCTACGACCCGAGCTCGAACGTGCGCCTCGCCGCGGTCGAAGCGCTGCGCCCGCGGCTCGACGAGCCGCCGGTCGCTGCCGGCCTCGCCGCCGCGCTCGAGCACCAGGACACGCCGCTGCTGCAAGTCACGCTCGCGGACGCGCTACTCGAGCACGGCGCCGCCGACGGGGTCGCCGCCGTACGCCGCCTGCTCGATCGCGAAGACCTCGAGCCATCGGTGCGCAACTACCTGACCACGGCCTTGACGCAACCCGGCGCGACACCCGCGCTGCAACCCGACGTTTGAAGCTTTCGAGGAGAGCAACGACGATGAGAGTCACCACTATGAAGTCCGCCGCGCTGATCGGCGCAGCGCTCTTCTGCGCCCACGGTGCCGCGGCCGCCGACTTGACGGCGACCCGGACGATCGAGGACAGCGTGCCGGTCGGCGGCGAGCGCGAGCTCGTCGTGATCGTCGACAACATGTTCGGTGCGATACACGTGACCGCCCACGACCGCGACACGATCGAGCTCAAGGCCGTGGAGACGGTCCGCGGCAAGCTCCAAGCGGACCTCGACCGCGCGCGCGCGGAAGTCGGCCTGCGCACCGAGCGCGAGCCCGGCCGCGTCGCGTTCCGTGTGCGGCGCCTCGACGACAAAGGCTGCACCGACTGCAACTGGGGGCGTAACCGTTGGGACGGCTACTCCGTCGCGTACGACATCGAGCTCAAGATCCCGCGCAACGCGGCCGTCGACTTGAACAACGTCAACGGCGACACCGTCGTCGACGGCGTGCACGGCGACTTCGAGATCCACAACGTGAACGGCGGCATGCGGCTCACGGGTCTCGAGGGCTCGGGCAAGCTCGCGACGGTGAACGGCCGCATCGACGCGGCCTTCGCGCGCGCGCCGAAGTCGGCGACGTCGTTCGAGACGGTGAACGGCAAGGTCGACGTCACGTTCCCGCCAGACCTCAAAGCGGACCTCGCCTTCGAGACGATGCACGGCGACATGTTCACCGACTTCGAGACCCAGCCGATCGCGGCGGCCGCGCAAAGCAACGAGCCCGTGCGCAACGGCGGCAAGTTCTTGATTCGCTCGGGCCGTCCGTCGTCCGTGCGTGTGGGCACGGGCGGACCGATGTATTCCTTCAAAACATTGAACGGCGAAATCTTCGTTCGCAAGGGTGCACGATGAGGATTCAAACGCAACGATTGTTCTCTTTCACTTTGGCTGCGCTGCTCGGCGCCGCGGGCTCGGCTGCGCAAGCGCAGATCAAGGTCCCGCTCAGCAACCCGTCGCGACCAGTGACGCTCGAGGTGAAAATCGGCATGGGCGACGTCCACGTCAAGGCGTACGACGGCAAGGAGGTTCTCGTCGCCGCCGGCGACGACGACAACGGCTTCAACCGCGACAACGACGACGACCGCAACGGCCACGAGCGCGAAGGCCTGCACCGGATCCCGAACACGTCGGCCGGGCTCACGGTCGAGGAAAACGACAACGTCGTCACCGTGTCGACGGACTTCTCGCGTCACCATTCGGATCTGACGATCTCCGTGCCGCGCCAGACGTCGGTGCACGCCAAGACGATGGGCGGCAACGGCGACTTGACGGTCACCGGCGTAACCGGCGAGCACGAGCTGTCGAACATCAACGGCGACGTGAGGGCAACCGATATCTCGGGCACGATCGTGGCCGCCACGAACAACGGCGATATCGACGTGTCGATGACGGCGATCACCGCCGGCAAGGCCCTGTCGTTTTCCTCGTTCAACGGCGACATCGAGGTCACGTTGCCTGCGACCGTGAAGGCGGACGTGGTCGTAACCAGCTCGCAGGGCGACGTCTGGACCGACTTCGACGTCACCATGCAGTCGCAGCCGCCCGTCGTCGAGAACGAAAACGGCGGCGGCGGCCGCTATCGGGTGAGGATGCAACGCGAGATGCGCGGCACGATCGGCGGCGGCGGGCCCGAGCTGCGCTTCAAGACGTTCAACGGCGACATCACGCTGCGCAAGCGCAAGTGATCCGGCGCGGAGCTACTCGTGGCGCAGCACGTCGGCGGGCTTGAGCCGCGCGGCGCGCCACGTTTGGCTCCCGACCGCGAGCCAGGCGATCGCGACGGTCACCACGAGCGAGGCGACGAACGGCAGCGGCGTGATGGGAATCGGGTTCAGGAACTGTTTGAGATACACGCGCGCCGCGACGAACCCAAGCGGCCAAGCGAGCAGGTTCGCAATGATCACGGGCTTCGAGAAGCTCGTCAGCAAGAGCCGGAGCACCTGCGGCGTGCTCGCCCCGAGCGTCTTGCGAAGACCGATCTCGGGGCGGCGGCGGGCCGTGACGAGCGCGGCCATGCCGAATAGACCCGCCACCGAGATCGCGAACGCCATCAGCGCGAGCAAACCGAACAGCCTGTTGGTCCTCACGAACTGCGAGTACGCCTGATTGAAAATGTCGTCCATGAACCGCCGGCTGAATGCGACGTTCGGCGCGAGCCGCCGCCAGAGCGCGTCGATCTCGGCGAGCGCTCCGGAGACGTTGCTCCTCGAGATCCGTGCGACGGTGTACGGTGCCGTAGGATTCAGCTGGTAGACAGCCGCTCTCGCATCGGCGAAGCCCCAATAACTGAACGCGCGATCCTCGACGACACCCACGATCCGCCAAGTCACCGGCTCCTTCGGGGGATCATTCGACCCCGGCGGTAAGTTCTGGAGCTGGTAAACGGCGTTGCCGACGGCCGCCTCGGGCGTCGCGTAACCGAGCTCGCCTGCGAATGCGCGGTCGACGACGACCTTCGTCTCGGAGCCCGGCGTCGGAGCGACCGGCGCGCCGGGCGGCGGCAGATCCGTCGCGTCGAACAGCCGACCGGCGAGCCGGTCGATGCCGAAAACGTCGGAGAAGTCGAGACCGACCCTGCGCATGAGGATGCGATGCTGCGGGCTCGTGGGATCGGTCGAGCCGTTCACCATCGACACCATCGTCATTTCCCACGGCACGAACGCGACTTCGGTAACGCCCGTCACGCCGGGCACGCGCGCGAGCTCGGCGCGCAAGGTCGCCGCCTCGACCTTGGTGACGGTGGGGTTCTCGATCACCATCAACGGGTCCTCCGCCACGCCGAGACCGCTGCGCGCGAGCTCCCTGTTCTGTAGCGTCACGAACGTGACGACGAGCAGCAACAGGCTCGCGATCGCAAATTGCGTACCGACCAGCACGAGCGAGAAGAGCTTCGAGCCGAGCGCCACGTTCGCCGCCGCGATCGCGTTCGCGGGACGCACGCGCGACAACACGAACGCCGGATAGGCGCCCGCGGCGACCGTGACCGCGACGACTACGCCCAAGAGGAACGGCCACGCGCGCCAGCTCGCGAACAACGTGGGCGCGAGGTTGATGTCGAGCAACGCGCGCATGACCGGCCCGCCGAGCAGGAACGCCGCGACGGCGAGGACGAGCGCACCCGCGGTCAACAGACCGGCCTCTATCAGGCTTTGGAGCAACACCTGCTTCGGCGCGGCCCCGATCGCCTTGCGCACGCCGATCTCGCGGGCGCGGCGGCTCGCGCGCGCCGTGGCGAGGTTCGCATAGTTCACGCACGCAACCGCGAGCACCAACGTGCCGAGCACGAGCAGCAGGCCGCCGAACGACAGGCCCGTGCCGTACATATCGCCTTGAGTCAGGAGCTCGTGCAGCGGCATGACGCCGAACGAGTATTCGGCGGCGCCTTGCAGGCGGTCGGGCGGAACATGCCGCTGCACGAAGCCGCCGAGCTGCGACCGCAAGGCCTGCGCCGAAAGACCGCGCTCCGGCAGCACGACGTAAGTCGTCGCGTTGGAGCTGAACCAACTCTCGGCCTGGAGTTTGCGCTGCTGCGGCTGCATCGTCGTCGCGAGCACGGCCTCGCGCACGTCCAAGGACACGAGCGCATCGAACTTGAGTCTCGCGGACGGCGTCTCATGGCCCATGTGCGACGGGTTGGGCAGCGGCGCCAGCACGCCCGTCACCGTCGCCTCGACGGCGTTCTGCAAGACCACATGCTGGCCTAGCGGATTCTTTTCGTCGAACAGCTTGCGCGCGTATTCCTGCGTGAGGACTACGCTGCCCGGCGACCGCAGCGCGCTTGCCGCGTCGCCCGCGACGAAGCGCAGCGGGAAGATTTCGAAAAACTCCGGATCGACGCCGACGGCCGTGAACTGCTCGGCGTGCTCGCCGCTCGCGATCATCATCTTGGTGAAGAACTGGATCGACAGCGCGCGGGCGATCTTCTCGATCGCCGGGAAGTCTTCCCGCAAGTAAGCCGCAGCTTGCTCAGGGACCGATACGTTGACGCCGGCAGAGATGCCCGGGAACGGGTTGTCCTTCAGCGTGTAGCTCATCGTCAAGAGATGGATGCGGTCGGCGTTCGGGAACTGCGTATCGGCGCGGTCGAGGTACGCGACGTAGGCATACGCCGTAACGATCGCGACGAGGCCGATCGCGAGCGTGAGCATGTTGAGCGCGGCGGTACCGGGGGCGCGCCGCAGATTCCGCAACGCGATCGCGACGTAGTGTCCCAGCATGCTGTTGGATCCCCCGGGGATTCGCGACCCGACACTCGTCGCGTCTCGAATCTACTGGATGCCGGCGCGATCGCAAGGGTCGCGCGGGTGTGGCGCGTGGGGCGGTAGGCGGGCCTTCCCCCCTTTCAATTAGGGTCAGACCCCAATTCGCGTGGGGTCGTCGCTACGACGTCGGCGGCAGCAGGCGAATTGGGGTCAGACCCTTAGCAGGTAGCCGGCCGCGAGCAAGGCCGCGAACGACAACGCCATCAGCGCGAGGCCGCTGCGGTCGATCAGGGTGCGATGCGCAGCGGGCCCCAAAAGCCACGCCGAGCCGTCGAGGCTCTCGGTGTACGCCTGAACCTTGTCCGGCCATTTGCGGAAGACCACTCCCGCAACGTACGAGCAGAACGAAATCGCGACTAGAGCAACGACGGCGCCGATGTCCGGCGACCCCCCGATCTCGACCATGGTGTTGAAACCTCGCGTGGAAGGAAGCTGAAGTTTTCTCCGACCGGCATGCTGCCGGACGTGACTTTGTTTTGAGCCTGTAAGATCGCCCTTTTCTGCTATAAGTGCCGTGATGCAAGCCGCGAAAAGACTGCTTCTCGGGATCGCCGGTGCCGCCGTTGCGGTGGGCGCCGTCACGGGCGGGTGGCAGTATCGCACCAAGCTCGCAGCGAAGCACGCCGAGCAGAACTGGGCGAGCTTGAAGAGCTACTGCACGGACTGCCACGACGCGGCCGAGGCCGCGGGCAACGTGGTGTTCGAGGGCGTCGCCGCCGGGTCCGTGCCCGCCAAAGCCAAGACCTTCGAGGCCGCTATCCGCAAGCTGCGCGGTGGGTTGATGCCGCCGCCCGGCAACCCGCGACCCGCGCAGCAAGACATCGACCGGTTCATCGCCTGGGCCGAGCACGCGATCGACGAGAGCGGCCGCGCCTCTCCGGCCGGCCACGTGCCGATCCAGCGGCTCAACCGGGCGCAGTACGCGGCGACCGTCGCCGACCTGCTCGGCGTCGACATCGACGCGACCCAGTACCTGCCGACCGAGGTCGAGGTCGACGGGTTCACCAACATCGCGGCCGCGCTGAGCGTCTCGCCCACGTTCCTCGACCAATACATCGGCCTCGCGCGCACCGTGGCCCACCGCGCGGTCGGTGAGCCGAATCCGAAGCTCGCGAGCGTGTACTTCCAGCCGCCCACCGACGACCAGGACGCGTACAAAGACGGCCTGCCGCCCGGCACGCGCGGCGGCATGAGCCTCACGCACACGTTCCCGGCCGACGGCGAGTACCGGCTCACGATCAGCGATCTCCTCGAGGGCGGTCTCTACCCGGGGCGCACCCTCGAAACCGAGAACACGCTCGTCGTGCTGCTCGACCGCAACGAGGTATTCCGCGCGAAGCTCGGCGGCGAGGAAGACCTCGCGCTCGTGGACCACGACGGCGCGCCCGGGCGCGCCGAGATCATGAGACGGTTCGCTGGGATCCCCGTGAAGGTCGCGGCCGGCGTCCACGAGGTCGTCGTCACGTTCATCGAGCGCGGACGGCCCGGCACCGACGAGGCGATCTTCGGCTTCCAGCCCTACGGCGGCTTCAACTTCCGGGGTCAGATGCGCGTGCCGCGCCTCATCAGCGGTATCGAGATGAAGGGGCCGTTCAATCCCACCGGCGTGTCGCGTACCACGAGCCGCGACAAGATCTTCGTCTGCACGCCGGAGACCGCGGAGCAGGAGCGGCCGTGCGCCGAGCGCATCACGGCGAGCCTCGCGCAACGCGCATTCCGCCGCCCCGTGGACCGGAGCGACGTCGACCGCTTGATGCCGTTCTACGAGTCGGGCCGGGCGGGCCACGGCTTCGACGCCGGCATCGAGCAGATGGTCACCGCCGTGCTTGCGAGCCCGGACTTCCTGTATCGCGCGATCGAGCCGCCGCAAACCGGGGCCCCGGGGGGCGGCAAGATTGACGCATTTGCGCTCAGCGACGTCGAGCTCGCGTCGCGCCTGTCCTTCTTTCTATGGAGCCAGGGGCCGGACGACGAGCTGCTCGATCTCGCGGCGAAGGGCAAGCTCCACGACGACGCGACGCTCGCGAAGCAGGTCGCGCGCATGCTCGCCGACCCGCGCGCGGGCACGCTCGTCACGAACTTCGCGCTCAAGTGGCTGAACTTGGACGAGCTCGACGCGGTTGACCCCGACAACCGCCTGTTCCCCGAGTTCAGCGACGAGCTGCGCGACGACTTCGCCACCGAGATCGACGAGTTCGTGCGCAGCGTGCTGCTCGAGCCGAAGGACGTGCGCGCGCTCCTGACGGCCGACTACACGTTCTTGAACGAGCGGCTCGCGCGCCACTACGGCATCACGTCGGTTCGCGGCCCGCAGTTCCGGCGCGTGACGCTGAAAGACCCGGCGCGTTTCGGCCTGCTCGGCAAGGGCGCGGTGCTGTTGCGCACGTCGTACGGCGACCGCACGTCGCCGGTGCTGCGCGGCGCGTGGGTGCTCGACAAGCTCATGGGCACGCCGCCGACGCCGCCGCCGCCGAACGTCGTCACCGACTTGAGCACGCCCGCCGGCGAGAAGCCGAAGACGCTGCGCGCGCGGCTCGAGAGCCATCGCGCGGCGCCGAATTGCAAGGCGTGCCACGGCGTCATCGACCCGTACGGGCTCGCGCTCGAGAACTACACCGTCACCGGCCAGTGGCGCGACGTCGACAGGCTCGCCGACGCCCCGATCGACGCGCGCACCGAGCTGTCTAACGGCGCGGCAGTGAACGGCCCCGTCGAGCTCCGGCAGGCGCTGCTCGCACGCCCCGACCAGTTCGTGCAGGCGCTGACGATCAAGCTCACGATGTACGCGCTCGGCCGCGAGCTCGAGTACCAAGACATGCCGCAGGTGCGCGGGATCGTGCACGCCGCCGCGAAACGTGATTATCGTTTCGCGGCGCTCGTCGAAGGCATCGTGCAGAGCGACGCGTTCCGCATGCAGGCCCCGCCGAGCGAGAAGGCCCCCACCGCCACCGTCGCCTCCGCCGAAAAATAGGGACATGTTGGATTTTTCGGCCGTGATCCCGGCGAAGCCACAGACGTCGCTGCTGCCGAAAAATCCAACATGTCCCTATTTTTCGGCGCGCCGGGGCAGCGAGCGGAAAAAGTAACCTGTCCCTATCTTCGCCAGGAGGAGCAGCGCGAGCTCGAGGCCGATCGCCCCTCCTCCGCCACCCTCCGCCGTCTGCTCCGCTTGCACGCGCACGGTGCGCGTCGCCGGCGTCGCCGCGTTGCCCGACAAGTCGGTCGCGTTGTACGTGACCGTGTAGGTGCCGATGACCGCGGTATCCACGGGGTTCGTGACCTTGATGCGCGACGTGACGTCGCCGTCGACGGTGTCTGTGGCCGTCGCGCCGGCATCGGTGTATGCCGCCCCGACCTTGAGAGTGACGGCGGCTTCGCCGACCAACGCGATCGTCGGGCCCGTGGTGTCGCCCGAGCCGAAGTTGCCGGAGCCGTCGTTGTAGAACACCGCGATGCCGCCGCCGGCGACCACCGCGACGTCGTCGCGGTCGTCGGCGTTGAGCCTGCCGGTAACCGCCGACGTCGCGCCGGTGGTGTCGAGCTGCTGCGCACGCAGCGCGAACGTGCCGCTGCCGCTGTTCGCAAAGACCTCGACGCCGTCACCGTTGACCGCGAGCACGTCGGCATCGCGGTCGACGTCGACGTCGACCACCGTCACACCGGCGGTGGCGGCGGCGCCGAGCTGGTCGCTCAGGAACAGCTCGCCGCGCGCGCCCGACGTGTTGAGCCACACGAGGTTCGACGAACGCGCGCCCGGCGTCGCGCCGGCGCTGCGGCCGAACACGAGGTCGACGCTGCGGTCGCCGTTGAAGTCGGCCGCGCCGACCGAGGTCGCCGGGCCCGTCGCGAGGGCGAGCTCGAGAGCGAACGCGCCGCCGGTGTTGCGGAAGACTTGCGCGTCGCCGTCGGCGTTGGCGACGACGAGCTCAGGTAGCGCGTCGCCGAACAGGTCGACGAGCGCCACGTCTTGCGCCGCGCGGCTACCAACAGAGGCGCCCGCGGTGAACACGCCGCCCGAGCCGGTGTTCAGGAATACTCTGCTGCCGTTCGGGCCGGCAAACACGATGTCCAAGAACCCGTCGCCGTTCACGTCGCCGACGGCGACCGCGCGGCTGCCCGCGGCGGCGTTCGCGAGCGGCGTGGAGACATAGCCGCCGGCCGTGGCGCGGAACACGCGATTCGACGCACCCGCGCCGGCCGCGACCACGATGTCGAGGTCGCCATCGCCGTCGAGATCCGCGATCGCGACGTCGTTGCCCAAGGCTTCGCCGCCCAGCACTTGCGGCGCGGTCGACAAGAGCCGCTTGCCCGCGTTCGACGGATCGGCGACGTTCGCGAGCACGAGCAAGCCTTGCGCGGAGCCGGTCGCGACCGCGAGGTCGTCGAAGCCGTCGCCGTCGAGATCGGCGGCCGCGGCCGCGCGCGCGCTCAATCCCGGAATCGACTGACCCGGAGCTGCCACGATTTGCTGCGCCACGCTCAAGGAGCCCGTTGCACGATTGTTCGCCGTGGTCTCGTCCACCGGCACAATGCCGTTGACGGCGACGGTCGCGCTCGCGAACACGTCCCCCGCGAGGTTGCCGCTGCCCGAGATCGTCACCGACGTCGCTGCGCCGCCCGCGAGCGGGCCGAGCGTGCACGCGAGCCGCGTCTCGCTGCCGGTGGTGCTCGCCGCGCAGGCGGGCGTCGACGGCGCATCGAACCGGAATGGCACGTCGCCGCCGAACACCACGTCGAGAGCGAAGCTCGGTACGTCGACGAGCGGCGATTGGTTCGTGACCGTGAGCGTCCAGGTCGCGGCCGCGCCGACAGCCACCGGATTCGGCGCGGCGCTCACGGCCACCGCGAGGTCGGCGCGGCCCGCGCGCAGGACGGTGAGCACGAACTGCCCGCGGACCGCCGGCGGCGTGCCATCGGTTGCCGTGAACGCGACCGTGAGCGGCACGTTGCCCACCGGCAGCAGCGGCACGCCGGACAGCACGCCGGCGGGCGTCAACGTGAGACCGGCCGGCAGCCCGCCGGCGGCCGCGTACACGATCGACTGAGCAAGCGTGTCGGTGTCGGTGACGAACTGCGTAAGATTCAACGCAAACGGCACGCCTTCCGTCGCCGTCTGGTCGGGGATCGCGGCGATCACCGGCTGATCGTCGACGGCCTGCACCGTGATCCGGAACGGACGCGCGACCGGCGCGCCGACGCCGTCCGACACCGTGACGACCACGTCGTGCGCGCCCGCATTGGCTTGCGTGGGTGTGCCCGAGATCGTCGCCGGAGGGGTGAACGCGAGCCACGCCGGCAACGTGGGCGCCGCGAACACGAGCACGCTGCCGTCCGGGTCGCTCGCGGTCATCGCGTACGTGTAGGTGACGCCTTCGGTCGCCGCCGTGGACGGCGCGTTGGTGAAGAACGGTGCGTCGTTGACCGGCGTGACGGTGATCGTCACCGTGGCCGCCGCGCTGGTGAGCGCCCCGTCGCGCGCGCTGTAGGTGAATGTGGCCGTGCCGCTGAAATTCGGCGCCGGCGTATAGGTGAACGACCCGTTTGCGGCAAGTGCGAGCGTGCCGTTCGTGACCGCGCTCCCGAGCACTGCCGTGAGCGTCGTGCCCGCGTCGGGATCCGTGTCGTTCGCGAGCACGCCCTGCGCGGGCGCGATCGTCAGCGCCGTGTCCTCGGCGGTGGTGTACGCGTTGGGCGCAGCTGTCGGTGCATGGTTGACGGACGTAACGTTGATCGCCACCGTCGCTGCGGCGCTCGATGCGGTGCCGTCGCTCGCGCGATAGGTAAATGCGACTTGGCCGGCGAAGCCCGCAGCCGGCGTGAACGCAAACGAGCCGTCGCCATTCAATACGAGAGTGCCCGACGCCACGTTCGTGACGAGCGCGGCCGTGAGCACGTTGCCGTCCGCGTCGGTGTCGTTCGCGAGCACGCCGGTAGCGGCGGGCACCGTGAGCGCCGTGCTTTCGTTCACCGTGTAGCTGTCCGCGACCGCGACCGGTGCGTCGTTCACCGA
>DASQOL010000186.1:0-58175 GCA_035644475.1 Gammaproteobacteria bacterium
GGTTCCCTCGCCACGGCGCGTTCGCCGGGGTTCAGAACGCGGTCGCTTGCTGGTCGCGCACGTAGTGACGGCGTGCCGCCGCGTTCTGAATGCTCGCCTGCGGCTCGCCCCCGGGCGCTGCGCGCCCGGGCTCCGCGGCTCTCGGCGCTGTGGCTCGGCTCGTCGCTACCGCCGCAGCCGAGCACGCGCAGCCCGCGCCCACCACCCACGCCCCACCGCAGCGTCTTCGTCCGTCCTCTCAACACAAAAGAACGCGCTTCGCCATCTCCCTGCGCTGCGCGTCGTGGTTGGGCAGCCGAGCGCTTCGCGAGGGCGCGCGCGCTACGCGCGAAAGCGCTGCTGTGCTATGAAGGAATGGCGGCGGGCGTGACGTGCGAGGGCCCTCCCGAGACCCTCGCGGCACAGGGATGTGCCGCGCGGAGCCCCAGCAACTGTCTTGGCGGTCAAGCTTCGGTGACGAGTTGCGGGGTCCAGGGACGGCGGTCTCTAAGCATCGAGTTGATGATGGTCAACAGCTTCCGCATGCAGGCTGTTAGCGCCACCTTGGCGGGTTTACCAGCCGCGCGTAGGCGCTGGTAAAACGCCCGCAACACGGGGTTGTGGCGCGAACCGACCAGCGCTGCCATGTAGAGCGCGGTGCGCGCGGCGGCACGCCCTCCGTAGATTCTCCGCTTGCCGTGCCACCGACCACTGTCTTGATTGAACGGTGCCACGCCGGCGAGCGCACTGATCTGGCGGCGGTTTAGCGTGCCGAGCTCCGGCAATGTCGTCACCAGCCGCAACGACGTGAGGCGCGCAATTCCGGGCACCGATTCGAGCAACTCCACCTTGTCGCGCCAGATCCCGCACTCCCGCAGCAAGCTGCCGGTGTCGTTATCGGTGCTGCGGATCTGGCTCTCGAGCCACTCGATGCTCTTCTTCAGGTCCCGTTTGATGCTTGTATGCGCCAACCGCAGCCGGTTGCGCTCCATCGTGAGCATCTCGGTCAGCTCATTGCGTCGAGCGATCAACGCCTGCAGTGCCTGCACCTGCTCGGAGGGCAGCGGTCGCGGCTCCAACTGCATCGCCTGTGCAAACCTGACCAACACTACTGCATCCAACAGATCGGTCTTGGCCAAGATCCCCGCCGCTCGTGCAAAGTCCCGCACTTGCCGGGGGTTCACCACGCGAATGGACAGCTCTTGCGCCGTCAGCTGCGCGGCCACGGCCCGCTCCAAGCCGCCCGTGGCCTCCATCACGATCAATCTCGGCTTTACCGCCAATACCCTTTCGATTAGCTGTACGTGACCCGTCAAGTCATTGGAGACCGAAAACTGCTCGCCATCTCCCACTGCCACGTCCAACCGCGACTTCGACACGTCGATGCCTACGCATATTTCGTTCATCTTTCGATACCCCACCTTGCATGCGGGATCACACAGGAGTGTCCCAACCAACTGTTCGGGCTTTGAAAGATCCCACGCGGCGACCTCGCTGGGGACGGACTCGCAAAACGCGGTACCTAGGGACGACCGGTCTACCGCGTGGGGCCAGAGCACAAGATACAAGGGATGGTCTTCCGGCGTGTCTCGGGAGGGCCCTCGCACGTCACGCCCGCCGCCATTCCCGCGCTGCGCGTCATCGCTTGCGCACAGCGCAGCGCAGAGGTTCACGAGCACCAGGTGTAGGAGGAGTAGAAGAGTGGGGAGGATGGTGAAGCTCACGGCGGCCGATGGGCACGAGCTCGATGCGTACGTTGCCGAGCCGAAGGGGAACGCGAAGGGTGGCGTCGTCGTCGTGCAGGAGATCTTCGGCGTGACCGACCACGTCAAGCGCGTCGCCGACCAATACGCCGCCGAAGGGTTCCAGGCGATCGCGCCCGCGATGTTCGACCGGATCAAGCCTCGCATCACGCTCGCGTACAGCGACATCCAGCAGGGCATCGCGTACATGCGGCAGCTCGAGTGGCCGAACACGCTCGTGGACGTCGAGGCGGCGGCCGAGCACGTGCGCGACGCCGGCGGTACCGCCGTCGTCGGCTTCTGCTGGGGCGGCACCGTGGCGCACGTGGCGGCGAGCGAGCTCGACTTCGACGCCGCCGTCTCCTACTACGGCGGCGGCGTCACGAAGCTGCTCGACAGAGAGCCGCAGTGCGCGATCATTTATCACATCGGCGATCAGGATCATTCGATCCCGATGGCCGACATCGACAAGATCAAGAAGTCCTATCCGTCGGCCTCGGTATACGTCTACAAAGGCGCGCAGCACGGCTTCAATTGCGACGAGCGCAGCACCTACAGCGCGGCGGACGCGAAGGTCGCGTTCGGCCGGACGATCGACTTCATCCGTGAAGAAATCTCATGAGGCCGCGTCGCAGCGCGTCCTTCTTCGACTTAAGAATGCTTTAGTAACAACGGTTTGCAGGTTGTCGCGCGGCGGAGTCGGGGTCGCGATGCGATAATCCCGGCCCACAACAGCTCCTGGGCCGACGGTCCGCATGGACACCACGATCAAGACTCACAACCTGCAGCGTCGCTACACGATGGGCGACGAAGTGATTCACGCGCTGCGCGGCGTGGACCTCACGATCGTGCGTGGTGAGTACGTCGCGATCATGGGTCCTTCCGGCTCGGGCAAGTCGACGCTGATGAACATGATCGGCTGTCTCGACAGCCCCGACGACGGCGAGTACTGGTTGAACGGCCAGCTCGTCTCGAAAATGAAGGACCGCGAGCTCGCGCGGGTGCGCAACAAGGAAGTCGGCTTCGTGTTCCAGACGTTCAACTTGCTGCCGCGCGCCCACGCGCTGCATAACGTGGAGCTGCCGCTGATCTACGCCGGCTTGCGGCGCCGTGAACGGCTGGTGCGCGCGAAGCGCGCGCTCGAGCGCGTCGGCTTGGGTGAGCGGATGATGCACCGTCCGAGCGAGATGTCGGGCGGCCAGCGGCAGCGCGTGGCCGTTGCCCGCGCCCTCGTCACCGAGCCGAGCATCCTGTTGGCGGACGAGCCCACGGGCAATCTCGACTCGACCACGAGCCGCGAGATCATGGGCCTGTTCCGCGAGCTGCATTCCGCCGGTCACACGATCGTGCTGGTCACGCACGAACACGACGTCGCGGTGCACGCGCGGCGTATCATCACCTTTCGCGACGGCGCGATCGCCGAAGACTCCACCAACCCCGAGCAGGTTCACTAACAACTATGCGTAGCGTTGTCGTCATCGCGTGTCTTGCGTTGTTGGTCGGCTGTAGCAAGCAGAAGACGGAGGCTGTTGCCCCGACGGTCTACGACGCGGCTGCGGTCGAGAAGCGCGACATCAAGGTCACCGTCGACGCGGCCGGCATCATCGAGCCCGAGTCGATCGTGGAGGTGAAGTCGCAGGCGTCGGGCGAGGTGCTCAACGTGCACGCCGAGATTGGCGACGTCGTGCAGTCGAAGACGATGCTCGTCGAGATCGACAAGCGCACCCCGCGCAACAAGGTCTCCGACACCGAGGCCTCGCTGACCGCGGCCAAGGCGCGGCGCACGATCGCGAAGACGCAGCTCGACCGCGCCGAGTCGTTGCACAAGTCGCAGACGCTCACGCAGGCCGACGTCGAGAAGGCGCAGCTCGAGTTCGCGCAGTCCGACGCCCAGGTCGTGACCGCCACGATTTCGCTCGAGAACGCGCGCATCACGTTGGACGACACCGACGTGCGCGCGCCGATCACGGGCACGATCCTCGAGAAGGCCGTCGAGAAGGGCACGGTGATCGCCTCGTCGACGTCGAACGTGAGCGGCGGCGCGGTTCTCATGAAGATGGCCGACCTCACGGAAGTGCAGGTGCGCACGCGCGTCGACGAGACCGACATCGGCAAGATCAAGCCCGGCATGATCACCAAAGTCACCGTGGCCGCGTATCCGAACCAGCCGTTCGACGGCACCGTGCTCAAGATCGAGCCGCAGGCGATCGTCGAGCAGAACGTCACGATGTTCTCGGTGCTGATCAAGCTCCCGAATCCCGGCGGCGTGCTCAAGCCCGGCATGAACGCCGACGTGCAGATCGAGATCGCCGATCACAGCTCGGTGGCTGCCGTACCCACGGCCGCGCTGCGCGCGGACAGCGACATCGAGCTCACCGCGAAGATGCTCGGCATGGACGAAGGCGCGCTGCGCCGGCAGATCTGGCCGGACGGTGAGCCCACCAAGACCAACGCGGCCGGCAAGAGCGTCGTGAAGCTGCCGAACGGCCGCGAAGTCGCGCTGCCGGACGGCGTGGACGCGACGAAAGTCGCGGCGCTCATGGAGAAGCGCCGCAGCGGCCAGGAGCTTTCGACCGAAGATCGCGCGCTCATGCGCCAAGTCTTCCAGGGTGGCGGCGGCGGTGAAGGCTTCGCGCGCGCCGGTGGCGGCGCCGGTGGCGGCGGTGGCGCCGGTGGCGGCGGTGGCGGCGGCGGCGGCGGTGGCGGCGGTGGACCGCCCGGCGGCTTCCAGGGCGGCGGTGGCGGCGGCTTCCCCGGCGGCGGTGGCGGCGGATTCCGCCCAGGCGGCGGCCAAGCGGGCGCCCCGGCCGCGGCCGCGGCGGCGGCGCGCTCGACCGAGTATCAGTTCAGCGGCGACTACTGGGTAATCGCGCTGCGCAACGGTCAACCGGTCCCGCTCGCCGTGAAGACCGGCCTCACCGACCTCGACTACAGCGAGATCGTGAGCGGCCTCGAGTCCGGCGACCAGGTTCTGCTCTTGCCGAGCACCAGCCTCTACGAGCAGCAGGAGCGGCTCCAGCAGTTCATCACGCAGCGTTTCTCCTCGAGCACGCCGTTCCAACAGCAGCAAGGCAACCAGAACTTCAACCCCCGGAATTTTCGTTGAGCAGGGCGTCCCAGGGGACGCCAGCCGCACCCGCCGAACGGCAGTTCCCGCTGCCGGGGCTAACGCTCGCCGCGCAGGTCTGGGGTAAGCCCGGCGACCGCCCGGTGCTCGCCGCGCACGGTTGGCTCGACAACGCCGCCAGCTTCGACCTCCTGGCGCCGCAGCTACCGGATTGCGAGATCGTGGCGCTCGACCTCGCGGGCCACGGCGCCAGCGGCTCGCGCTCGCCGGACTCCGGCTACAACCTCTGGCAGGACGTCGGAGACTTCCTCGACGTGCTCGACGCGCTCGGCTGGGCCCGATGCACGTTGCTCGGCCACTCGCGCGGCGCGGCGATCTCGATGCTGTTCGCGGCGACCTTCCCCGACCGCGTCGACAAGCTCGTGTTGATCGAAGGCGGCGCGCCCCTGATCGGCTCGGCCGCGGACGCGCCCGCGACGCTCGCGCATGCGCTGCTCGACCGGCGCAGCCTCCGCGACAAGGTCGGCCGCGTGTTCGCGCAGCGCGCGAAAGCGATCCAGGAGCGCGCGCAAGGCTTTACGAAGGTGAGTGTCGCCGCCGCGGAGGTGCTCGCCCGGCGCTCGCTGCGCGAGGTGCCCGGCGGCTTCCGCTGGCACGCCGACCAGCGGCTCAAGGGCGCGTCCGAGCTCAGGCTCACGGCCGACCACGTGCGGGCGTTCGTGCGGCGCGTGGCCGCGCCCGTGTTGCTGATCCTCGCAGACGACGGGCCGTTCGGCCGCCTGCCGCTCTACGACGAAGTGATCGGGCTCTTGGCCGACGTCGAGGTCGTGCGTTTGCCGGGCGGTCACCATCTCCACCTCGAAGGCACCGAGGTCGAGATCGCCGGTCGGATCCGCGCGTTCCTCGGTTAGTCGCTAGGGACGTAGCTCCGACGACAGGTCGAAGCGCGTGAAGCGCTCGCCGAGCCAACGCACGCCGACCCAGATCTCAGCGCCGAGCACCGTCAGCACGACGAGCCACGCGAGCACGCCCGCCGCGAGTGGTCCCGCGATCCAACGTGTCACGAAGAACGTCAGCAACGCTGCGATCAGCGCCGGCAGCAACCCGAGCGCGAGCAGCAGGATCTGTCCCGAGAGAAACACGAGCCGCTGACCGAGCACGTCGAAGCCGTGCTCGCCGGGATTCGCCACGGTCTGCACCCACGCGGGGAAAACCAGCGCGAGCCCGTTGTGGATCACGAGCTGCAGCGCGCAGAAGAACGGCGTGCAGACGCCGATTGCGAGCGGGCCGGCGATCCGCACGAGCACCGGCACGTTCTGCGCCGCTGCCGCCAGCGCCACCGCGAGCAGCGCAATCCACGCGATGGCGGAGAGCACCGCGATCGGCGCGAGCATCTCGCCGAACACGAGCTGCGCGCCGCCGATCGGGTAGGTCTTGAGGATGTCGGCGTTCTTGAGATCGGACCGCAAGTCGTGCCGCGCGAGCTGCGGCCCGAACAGCAACACGATCACCAGCACGACGGTCGCGACCGTCGCGACGAGCGCTTGGCCTCCGCGGAGCTCGGCGCTAGACAACCACAGGCATCCGCCCGCGACGATCGCGGCCGCCACGAGCCCCGATCGAGGGCTGAACAGACGGCCCATCGCGAGCAAGTTCTTCCACAGGAATGCGGTCTCGGGCCGCCCGGTGTCGCGCAGTCGAAACGGATCGCGCAGCTTCTTGGCGGAAATCGTGCGGAGACTGCCGCCGCGGAATGCCGCCAGCCGCACCGCGCGCTTCTCCGCCTTCGCGATCGACGCTTCTTCGAACGAGACGGCCGAGAAAAGCACCCACACGTAGTGCGCCGCGAGGACGAGCAGCGCGGGGACGAGTGCGGGCAGGAACGCACGGGCGTCCGCCGCGAGCAGCGGCGCGACCGTGAGCTTCGGCAGGGGTAGCAGCCAGGGAAGCGGTCCGCTCTGCAGCGCCGCCTCGACGTAGCGCGCGACCGCGGGAACGCCCGCGAGATCCTGCTGCGTCGGCGCCGGCAGCGCGGTCAGCGTCCAGACGAGCGGCACCCCGATCGCGAGCGCGAGCACGCCGAGCCCCGCAATGCTGCGCGCGATCGACGAGACGCCGCGGTCGAGCAGACGCGTGACGACGAACGAAGTCGCTGTGAAATGCAAGCTGAGGGTGCCGATCACGACCCACCAGCCGACGCCGCGCATCCATGCCGTCGCGCTCGGCAATCCCCAGCGGCTCGAGACGAGCGTCATGAACAGCGCCGTCAAGCTCAACGCGCCCAGCGTGCTCAGCAACCGGTAGTGGATCAGCGTGCGTCTCGCGATCGGCGCCGGGAACAGGAACGCGATCTCCGCCTCGCTGAACGCGAGACCGGCGCGGCCGCGCGGCACGATCCAATTGAGCGCGATCAAGAGGAGCAGCGAGGCCGCCGCGATCTCCGGCACGATCGACAGCAGCTCCTTCGGCATCGCTGCGGCTGCCGGCCGCCCCGCGGGGCTCTGCGAGACACGCGCGATGAAAAAGAAGTAGATGTAGGCGATGCCGATGACGGCGCCCACGAGATACTTCGGCTGCTTGAGGCGCCGGAGCCGTGACGTGAGCCAGCCCGTGGCCGTCGTCAACCGGAGGTACAGCAGCGTGCCCGCGATGCCGAGGCGCATCACCGCTCCGTGCCGCCCGTCGCGCGGATGAAGACGTCCTCGAGGTTGGCGTTCGCCTCGCCGTTGCCGAAGCGTGCGCGCACCTCGGCGAGGGTGCCGTGCGCGATCTTCTCGCCGCGCTTCAAGATCAGGACGTGCGAGCAGACCTCCTCGAGCAGGTGCAGCAAATGCGAGCTCAGGATGATGGCGGCACCGGCCCGCGCGCGCTTCAAGATCGAGTCTTTCATGCGGCGAATGCCGAGCGGGTCGAGGCCAGTCAGAGGCTCGTCGAACATCAACACCTGCGGCGCGTGCAGCAACCCGCACGCGATCGCGAGCTTTTGCTTCATGCCGCGCGACAGCTCGGCCGGCAGGCTGTCGAGCCGGTCGGCGATCTCGAGCTCCTCGAGCAGCGGCCGCGCGATCGTTTCGTGGTCCGCCACGGCGTATAGCCGCGCCACGAAGTTCAGATGCTGCCGTACCGTCAGGTAGTCGAACAGCCGTGGCTCATCGGTGAAGAACGCGAGCGCGCGCTTCGCCTGCAGCGGCTCGGTGAACAGGTCGTGCCCGGCGAGCCGCACCTGTCCCGTGGTCGGGGGGATGATTCCCGCGATGGCGCGCAGAGTGGTCGTCTTGCCAGCGCCGTTCGGGCCGACGAGCCCGAGCACCTCGCCCGGTCGAACGGCGAACGACAGATCGCGGACAGCCGTGAACTCGCCGAAGACCTTGGACAGTCCAGTGACTTCGATCACCTCGAGCTCCCCCGGGATCGCGCGCGCTTTGCGGATGGTCGTTGATCGTTCAGCGCGGCGGCCGCGAATTTGCCGCTACTCTAACAGACGCGCTAGAGTCGCCGTCCCGACGTGCCGTTCGAGAACGCTAATGAAAGCTTATGTGGTCGTCAAAGGTAGCACCGGGGTCGACGGGCTCAAGCGTGTCGAGCGCGAGCGGCCGAGCCCGGGCTCGGGCGAGGTGCTCGTGCGGATGCGCGCGGCGTCGCTCAATTTCCGCGACCTCGCGATCGTCAACGGCAAATATTTCCGCGGCCCCCTGACGCAGGACACGATTCCGTTGTCCGACGGTGCGGGCGAGGTCGAGGCCGTGGGCGCCAACGTCAAGGCCTTCGCGCGCGGCGACCGTGTGGTCGCGACCTTCTCGCAAGGCCAGCCGCCGAATGCGCTAGGCTCGCCGCTCGACGGCACACTCACCGAGTATCAGGTGTTCGGCGAGGCGGGTCTCCTCGAGATCCCCGAGCACATGACGTTCGAGGAGGCGGCCACGTTGCCGTGCGCGGGCGTCACGGTGTGGAACGCGCTCATGCACGGGCCCAGGGTGCTGCGACCCGGCGAGACCGTCGCCACGCTGGGCACGGGGGGCGTGTCCGTCTTCGCCCTGCAGCTCGGCAAGATGGCCGGTGCGCGCGTCATCATCACGTCGTCGAGCGACGAGAAGCTCGCGCGCGCCCGCTCGCTCGGCGCCGACGAAGTCATCAACTACAAGACCACGCCGGATTGGGAGAGGCGCGTGCTCGAGCTCACCGACGGGCAGGGGGCCGATCACGTGATCGACACGGGCGGTGTCGGCACGTTGCCGCACTCGTACCAGGCGGTCGGACCGGGCGGCACGGTCAGCGTGATCGGCGTGATGACGCGGCCGGAGGGCGATTTGAGCCCGTATCCGCTCATGATGAAGGCCGCGATCGTGCGCGGCATCTTCGTCGGCGGGCGCGAGCACTTCGACGGACTGATGCGCGCCGCAGCCGTCAACAAGCTCAGGCCCGTCGTGGACAAGACCTACGACTTCGACGCGGCGCCAGAGGCGTACAAGGCCCTCAAGGCGGCGCAGCACTTCGGCAAGATCGTCATCAAGATCTGACCGCGGCTCGGTCTGCTCGAGTTGGCGTCGAGGTGGCTGCGGCCGCACCTCGAACGCGACGTGTGACGCCTCCGCCGCGGCACGCGATTTCGCCGGCCTTCGGCCGGTTCCCTCACCACGGCGCGTTCGCCGGGGTCCAGAACGCGGTCGTTCCTCCGTTCCGCCAGTAGAGACGGCGTGCCGCCGCGTTCTGGATGCTCGCCTGCGGCTCGCCCCCGGGCGCTGCGCGCCCGGGCTCCGCGGCTCTCGGCGCTGTGGCTCGGCTCGTCGCTACTGCCGCGGCGGAGGCGTCACACGTCGCGATCGAGGCGCGACCGCAGCCGCCGCGCGCATCGTAGAAGAGGGCGGCGCGGTCTCCGCTCCGCGGCGGTTGACTGGTTGCGACGTGGTTCTATATATTGGGGGTGGTCTTCGTTGGCACCACTATTAGTAGTGGTGCGGAGAGGGGAACCCGGTGAAAGTCCGGGACTGTCGCGCAACGGTGACGCGGGTTAGCCCGCGAAGTCCGACCGCCTCTCGAAGACGAACGCAGGAATCTTCGCGTCAAAGGTTTCTGGCAACGGCGGTCCCTCCGTTCTTCGGGGCCGCCGCGGCTCAGCTTCCTTCGCGCCTCGATTCCTCGAGCGCAACCACCGGGAGGAGCCGTATGCCGAACACCGCCTCGAATCTGTCCACCAACGTGACCACCAACGTGACCAATAGCCTGCGCTCGGCTGTTGTGCCGACGCCCGAGCGCGCGGCCGCCGCGAGCGCCGTGTTTCGCGTGATCCGCCGCAACGGATCGGTCACGCTGTTCGAGCCGAGCAAGATCAGCGTCGCGATGACGAAGGCGTTCCTCGCCGTGGAGGGCGACGCCGCCGCGGCGTCGCGGCGCGTGCACGAGCGCGTGGAAGCGCTCACCGGGCAAGTCGTTGCGGCGGTCACGCGCAGGCTCGGCGACGGCGGCGCGTGTCACATCGAGGACATCCAGGATCAGGTCGAGCTCGCGCTGATGCGTGCCGGCGAGCACAAGGTCGCGCGCGCGTACATCGTGTATCGCGACGCGCGCGCGCAGGCGCGCGCCGCGCAGGCGGTGTCGGCCGCCGAGCCGGCGCGCGCGGCGCTGCACGTCACGCTGTCGACGGGCGAGCGCGCGCCGCTCGACGTGATCCGGCTCGAACGGCTGGTTCGCGAGGCCTGCCAAGATCTCGCCGACGTCGCGCCCGAGCCCATCTTGGACGAGACGCTGCGCAGCGTGTTCGACGGCATCGCGCAACAGGACCTCGCGGCCGCGCTGATCATGAGCGCGCGGCCGCTGATCGAACGCGAGCCCGGTTACAGCTACGTCACGGCGCGTCTGCTGCTCGACGTGCTGCGCCGCGAGGCGCTCTCGTTCGTGGCCAAGGCGCCCCGCGAGGCCACGCAGGTAGAGATCGAAGGGCTCTATCCCGACTACTTCCGCGATTTCGTGAAGACGGGCGTCGCGCTCGAGCTTCTCGACCCGCGGCTCGCCGAGTTCGACTTGGACCGCCTCGGCGCCGCGCTCGAGCCCGCGCGCGACCTGCAATTCACCTACCTCGGGCTGCAAACGCTCTACGACCGCTACCTCTTGCAGTGGCAGGGCGAGCGTTTCGAGCTGCCGCAGGCGCTGTTCATGCGGGTCGCGATGGGCCTCGCGATCGCGGAGATCGACCGCGAGGCGCGCGCGATCGAGTTCTATCGGCTGCTCTCGTCGTTCGATTTCATGAGCTCGACGCCCACGCTGTTCAACTCGGGCACGCTGCGCTCGCAGCTCTCGAGCTGTTATCTCACCACGGTGCCCGACGCGCTCGACGGCATCTACGGCGCGATCCGCGACAACGCGCTCTTGTCGAAGTTCGCGGGCGGTCTCGGCAACGACTGGACGCGCGTCCGCGCGCTCGGCGCGCACATCAAGGGCACGAACGGCAAGTCGCAGGGCATCGTGCCGTTCTTGAAGGTGGCGAACGACACGGCTGTCGCGGTCAATCAAGGCGGCAAGCGCAAGGGCGCCGTTTGCGCCTACCTCGAGACCTGGCACTTGGACGTCGAGGAATTCTTGGAGCTCCGCAAGAACACGGGCGACGAGCGCCGCCGCACGCACGACATGCACACGGCGAACTGGATCCCCGACCTCTTCATGCGCCGCGTCGAGGCCGACGGCGACTGGACGCTGTTCTCACCCGACGACGCGCGCGACCTGCACGACCTCTACGGCCGCGACTTCGACCGCGCGTACGAGGCTCACGAGGCGCGCGCCGACCGCGGCGAGATCGTGACCTTCAAGCGGATCAAGGCCGTTCAGCTCTGGCGCAAGATGCTCACGATGCTGTTCGAGACCGGGCATCCGTGGCTCACGTTCAAGGATCCGTGCAACCTGCGCTCGCCGCAGCGGCACGCGGGTGTGGTGCACAGCTCGAACCTCTGCACCGAGATCACGCTCAACACGTCCGACGACGAGATCGCCGTCTGCAACTTGGGCTCCGTGAATCTCGCAAATCACGTGAGCGAAGCTGGGCTCGACCACGCGCGGCTCGAGCGCACCGTGCGCACCGCCATGCGGATGCTCGACAACGTCATCGACATCAACTACTACGGCGTGCCGCAGGCGCGGCGGTCCAACCTCAAGCATCGGCCCGTAGGGTTGGGCGTCATGGGCTTTCAGGACATGCTCTACGCGCTCCGGATCCCGTACGCGTCGGAGCAGGCGGTGGAGCTCGCCGACCGGTCGACGGAGGCGCTCGCGTTCTACGCGATCCGCGCCTCGGCCGATCTCGCGGAGGAGCGGGGGCGCTATCCGAGCTACGAGGGCTCGCTTTGGTCGCAGGGCATCCTGCCGATCGACTCGCTCGAGCTGCTTGCCGAAGACCGCGGCGGGCTCGAGCTCGATCGCGGCCGCACGCTCGACTGGGACGCGCTCCGCGAGCGCGTGCTGCGCTTAGGTCTGCGCAACTCCAACTGCCTCGCGATCGCGCCGACCGCCACGATATCGAACATCGTGGGGGTAGCGCAGAGCATCGAGCCCGCGTATCGCAACCTCTACGTGAAATCGAACCTGTCGGGCGAGTTCACGGTGATCTGTCCGCAGCTCGTGGCCGATCTCAAGGCGCGGGGGCTCTGGGACGAGGTCATGGTCCACGATCTCAAGTACTTCGACGGCATGCTCGCGAAGATCGACCGCGTGCCGCAGGAGCTTCGCGAGCTCTACGCGACCGCGTTCGAGATCGACGCGCGCTGGCTCGTCGAGGCCGGCGCGCGCCGGCAGAAGTGGCTCGACCAGTCTCAGTCGCTGAATCTCTATGTCGCGGAGCCCTCGGGCCGCGCGCTCGACGAGCTCTATCGGCTCGCGTGGCGGCGGGGGCTCAAGACCACGTACTACCTGCGCACGCTCGGAGCCACGCACGTCGAGCGCAGCACCGTTACCGACGGCGCGCTCAACGCGGTGGCCGCGGCGCCGGCGGTCTGCGATCTCTCCAGCCCGACCTGCGAGGCTTGCCAGTGAGCTCGCTGCAATTCGACTCGGCGGCGGCCGCCCCGATCACCCCAGCCGCCCCGGCCGCTTCACCCCCGCCGCAGGCCGCGCACGCGCCGCTCGAGCCTGGCGCGCGCCGGGTGCAAGTCGACGACAAACGCATCATCAATTGCCGCGCCGACCTGAACCAGCTCGTGCCGTTCAAGTACGCATGGGCGTGGGACAAGTACCTGCAGGGCAGTGCGAACCATTGGATGCCCCAGGAAATCCCGATGGCGCGCGACGTCGCGATGTGGAAGACCCCGGGCGCGCTCAGCGACGACGAGCGCACCGTCGTGAAGCGCAGCTTGGGCTTCTTCTCGACGGCCGACTCGCTCGTCGCGAACAACCTCGTGCTTGCGGTCTATCGGCACATCACCAATCCCGAGTGCCGCCAGTACCTGTTGCGCCAGGCGTTCGAGGAGGCGCTGCACACCCACGCGTATCAATACGTGATCGAGTCGCTCGGTCTCGACGAGGCCGAAGTGTTCAACATGTACCGCGAGGTGCCGTCGGTCGCGCGCAAGGCCGAGTGGGCGTTGCCGTACACCGACAGTCTCAGCGATCCCACGTTCAAGACCGGCACGCCCGCCGCCGACCGGCGGCTGCTGCGCGACTTGATCGCGTTCTACCTCGTCGTGGAGGGCATCTTCTTCTACGCCGGTTTCGCCCAGGTGCTGTCGATGGGACGACGCAACAAGATGACGGGCACCGCCGAGCAGTTCCAGTACATCCTCCGCGACGAGTCGATGCACCTGAACTTCGGCGTCGATGTCATCAACCAGATCAAGCTCGAGAACCCGGAGCTTTGGACGGCGGAGCTCAAGGAGGAGATCCGCCGGCTCGTGCTCGAGGGCGTGCAGATCGAGATCGACTATGCGCGCGACACGCTGCCGCGCGGCATCCTCGGCTTGAACGCCGCGACCATGGAGACGTATCTACAGTTCGTCGCGAACCGGCGGCTCCAACAGATCGGGCTGCCGGCCGCGTTCGCGGTGTCGGCGAATCCGCTGCCCTGGATGAGCGAGATCATCGACCTGAAGAAGGAGAAGAACTTCTTCGAGACGCGCGTGACGGAGTATCGGACCGGCGGCGCGCTGTCCTGGAGCTGACGGTTTTCGCGAGGCGAGGCCTGGCCGGGACGGTAACGCTCACTCCCCCTTCAGTCAGGTTGTCGGCGTGCCGTTCGGTGGTCCCTCCTTCCGTCGAGCGCGATGACGGGTGCGCGGCGCGGCCGCCGCCACTCCGTCCGGCGTCATGAGTCGAGCCGCGGCCAACTTAACGGTTAACACATGAAGGTTAGCGGCGGGCGGGCCGCGCGTCCCGCGCCTGTAGCGGACATACTTGCCGTGTGGAGCTGAACGCGGTTGGGATGTTGTGCGCGCTTGGCGCGGCGGGCTTCGCCGCGCTGCGCGCGGCCGACCGCGCAGGGCTGACGGCGCTCGTGCTCGGCTTCGGTGCGGCGCTGCTTGCCGTGGCGCCCGCGCGCTTTCCCGAGCCCGCGTCGATCGGCGCGGCCGCCGCGCTGCTCGCCGCGGCTGCTCTGTTCCGGCCGCGCTGGTCTCTCGTGCCGGCGCTCGCCGCGGGTGTGTTCGCCGGCCTATGGGTTTCCGTGCTGCGGGCGCAGGGCTTACCATTGATGCCCGCGCTATTGCTCGCCGCGGCGCTGCCCGCCGCCGGTCTCACGCTCACGACTCGGCGACCTAAGTTCGCTCCTCCCGTGTTGCGCGAAGAGGCGCTGCTGCTCGTCGGCGGTCTCGGGCTCGTCGTGGCGCTGGGCGCCCAGCTCGCGGCCGGCTGGCGCTCCGCGGGCGCGCTCGCGGCGCAGCCGTTGAGCGCGCAGCGGAGCGCGGGCGAGGGCTGGTTGGCGGCGCTCGTGCTCGCCTGTGTGGTGCTCGGGGGGTTGTACTCGCTGTGGAAGCGTCGATGAGCGTGCTCGGGATCTTGGAAAACGGCCTGTTCGCGCTCGGTCAGGTCTTGCGCTTTCCCGTGATGACGCTGCTCTGGGTCTGTGTGGCCGCCGTCTTGTTCATGGCGGGGCAGGCGCTCTTCGATTTCCTCGCTCGCCGCCGCGAGCGGCTCGGGTTCGACATCGAGAGGTGGCTCGAGCACGGAGCCGTGCTCGGCACCGACGCCGCGCGCCGCGGCGGGTTGCCCCGGTCGCTCGAGCGGCTCCTCGCCGACATCGAGCAGAGCCGCGCCGAGGGCCGGCTCAAGGCCGGCGGCCTCGAGCATCTCGTGCTCGCGAGCGAGGAGCGCGTGCGCGCCACGTTGACGGGCTCGCGGCTGCTCGTGAAGGTGGCTCCGAGCCTCGGGCTCCTCGGCACGCTGATCCCGATGGGCACGGCGCTGGCCGCGCTCGCCACCGGCAACCTCGACGCGATGGCGGGCCAGATGGTCGTCGCGTTCACGACCACGATCGTGGGCCTCGCATGCGGCACCGCGGCCTATGTGATCCTCACGGTGCGCCAGCATTGGGTCACCGAGACGGTGCGCGAGCAGCGTTTCGTCGCGGAGCGCGTCGCGGCCGAGCTCGGGGCGGAGCTCTAGGATGGCGCGGTTCCTGAGAGTCCCACACCCCGACGAGCCCGACGAGGATCCGCTCGCGGGTATCGCGAACCTGTTCGACGTGTCGGTGGTGTTCATCGTCGGGCTCATGATCAGCCTGTTCTCGGTGTATCGGATGCGCGACCTCGTCGACCCGAACAGCGAGGTTACGATGGTGAAGACCAACGCGCAGGGCGAGAGCGAGGTGATCGTCAAGAAGGGCACCAAGATCGATGCGTATCGCGTGACGAGTCAGCAGGCTGCCGGCGACGGGCAGCGGCTCGGCACGGCGTATCGGCTCGCGAACGGCCAGATCATCTACGTGCCCGACACGCCAGGCGCGCCGCCCGCGCCGCCGGCTCCGCAGTGAATCGATGACTCGGCTCGCGACCGTTGCCGCTTGGGTCTTGCTGTTCGCGCTGCAAGCCGCCGCGCAGGCACCCGTGCCGGCGCAACCGCAGCCGCCACAGGCGCCGGTTCGCGTGCTCTACGTGTTCTCCGACGGGCAGATGCCGGTCACGCTCGACGCCTACAAGAAGCTGCTCGACCAGCACCCGGAGCTCCGCAACCGCGTCGAGCTGAAGTTTCTGACGGAGTCCGTGTTCGACGACGTGGACCCGAAGGCCGCGGCGAGCGCCGATGTCGTGGTGCTCGACGTCATGAACCAGCAGATGGTCGACCGCTTCAACGCGACCAACAAGACGGACTTGATCAAGGACGTAGGTGCGCACGGCAAGGTTATCGGCGTCGGCGAAGGTCTGCTGCCGAAGGAAGAATACCTGCGCAAGGGCGTCGTCTGGGACGAGCGGGCTCGCGAGCTGTTCGCCAACTCGGGGCCAGGCAACCAGCTCGGCTTGCTCAAGTACGCGCTCGGCGCGGCCGGAGTGAAGGGGCTCGATGTGCCGGACCCCGAGCCCGCGCTCGAGCTCGGGTACTACTATCCAACAGCTGGCGGCGCCGGAACAGCTGGCGGCGCCGGAACCGCCGGCATCGCCGGCGAGCCCGAGGGTGGGCGACTGTTCGCCGACTGGGCGTCGTTCGACGCGTGGCGCGTGGCGCACGGCAAGCTGAAGCCCGGCGCGCCGCGCGTTGCGGTCGGGTTCTACAAGTCGAGCTACTACACGAGCGATACCGCGACGCTCGACGCGGTGATCGCCGAGGTCGAGAGGCAGGGCGCCGAGGCGATCCCCGTGTTCGGCTATCCGGGGGGCGTGACCTTCGAGCGGCTGCTGCTCGACGAGCACGGCAAATCGCGCGCCGACGTGGGCCTCGCGTTCCTGTTCCGCTTCGTCGGGCCCGAGGCCGCGGAGTCGCTCGCGAAGCTCGACGTCCCGGTGATCAACCTCGTGTCGCTCTACGGCCGCAGCGAGAAGGACTGGCGCGAGTCCACGACCGGGCTCTCGATGTTCGAGGGCACGTTCCAGGTCGCCGTGCCGGAGCTCGGCGGCCTCGTGGCGCCGACGGTCGTGGGCAGCCACGAGAAGACGCTCGACCTCGAGACGGGCCTCACGGTCGTGAGCAATCGGCCGATCGCCTCGCGCGTGACGGCGGCCGTGCAGCGGGGCTTGCGCTACGCGGCGCTCGCGTCGAAGCCGAACGCCGCGAAGCACCTCGCGCTCATGTACTACAACTATCCGCCGGGCAAGGCGAACATCGGCGCGAGCTATCTGAACGTGGCCGAGTCGCTCGCGAACATCCTGAATCGCCTGCGCGCGGACGGTTACGACATGGGCCGCGCCGAGAGCTTCACGGCCGACGCCGTGCTCGCCGACATCACCGCGAAGGCGCACAACGTGGGCAGCTACGCGCCGGGCGAGCTCGACGCGATGCTCGCCGCCGGCAACGCCGTGCGCGTGCCGCTCGCCGAATACTCGCGCTGGCTCGGCGAGCTGGCGCCGAAGCTGCGCGACAAGATCGTCGCCGACTGGGGCGATCCGAAGGACGCGAAGCTCATGGCCACGGCCGACGGCGGCCAGAGCCTCGTCGTGCCGATCGTGCGCTACGGCAACGCGGTGCTGCTGCCGCAGCCGGCGCGCGCCTGGGGCGACGACGCCGACAAGCTCTACCACGCGAAGGATCTCGCGCCGCATCATCAGTACCTCGCGACCTACGCGTGGCTGCGCAAGGACTTCGGCGCCGACGCCGTGGTCCACGTGGGCACGCACGGCACGCTCGAGTGGCTCGACGGGAAAGACGTCGGCCAGGACGAGAGCGACGCCTCCGACGCGCTGCTCGCCGATCTGCCCGACATCTATATCTACAACGTCGACGTGGTCGGCGAGGGCCTCGTCGCGCGCCGCCGCGGCCTCGCGACGCTGGTCGACCACATGGTGCCGCCGTTCACGCCGGGCGGGCTGTACCCCGAGCTCGCCGAGCTCGGCGAGCGGATCAACGACTTCGACCAGAATCTGCACAAGAACCCGGAGCTCGCGGCGAAGTTCGCCGACGCGATCCGCGACAAGGTCATCGCGCTTGGGCTAGCCAAGGACCTGAGCCTCGACCTCGCGAAGCCCGGCAGCCTCACGGACCCGATCGTCCACCAGATCCAGGATTACATCGTCGGGCTCAAAGGCACGCAGATCCCCTACGGCCTGCACGCGTTCGGCCGCGTTCCCGAGAAGGCGGCGCGCGACACGACGGTCGAGGCGATCGTGAGCGCCGACCGGAGTCTCTTGCCGAAGGATGCGAAGGTGCTCGCGGCGGACATGGACGCGCGCATCGTCGAGTCGGGGCCGCGCGAGCTCGACAATCTGTCGCGCGCGCTGCGCGGCGGGTTCGTGCCCACGGGTGGCGGCGGCGAGCCGATCCGCAATCCCGACGCGTATCCGACGGGCAAGAACTTTTTTGGGCTAGACCCCGACAAGGTGCCGAAGAAGGCGTCGTGGGAGCTCGGCGTGAAGCTCGCCGACGAGATGCTCGAGCAGCATCTGAAAGAGCACGGCAAGTATCCGCAGAAGGTGTCGTTCGTGATCTGGGGCGACGAGACGATGCGCCACGAAGGCGTGCTCGAGTCGCAGATCTTCTGGCTGCTCGGCACGCGGCCCGTGTGGAACGATCGCGACAAAGTGGTCGACGTGGAGGTGATCCCGAGCGCGCAGCTCGGTCGACCGCGCGTCGACATCGTGATCGCGAGCGCGGCCGAGGGCATGTTCAACAACGTCACGCTGCTCATGGACAAGGCCGTGCAACAGGTCAAGCAGCTCGAGGAAGCCGAGAACTTCGTGCGCGACCACTATCTTACGACGCGCAAAGCCTTGATCGATCTAGGCTATTCCGCTGACGAAGCCGACAAGCGCGCCGGCGTCCGGATCTTCGACGAGCCGCCCGGTACGTACAACCTGAACACCTCGAACATCGCGGCCGCGAGCGGCACGTGGGACTCCGACCGCGGCATGGGCGACGACTACCTGCGCAAGATGGGTCACGGCTTCGGCAACGGTTTCTGGGGCGAGCCGATGGAAGACGTGTTCCGCATGGCGCTCCAGGGCACCGAGAAAATCGTCCACTCGAGCTCCACGAGCCTCTACGGCGCGCTCGATAACGACGACTTCTTCATGTACATGGGCGGGCTCGCGAGCGCAGTGCGCAATCTCGACGGCAAGTCGCCCGAGCTCGTGGTCACGAACACGCGCGACCCGGCCAATCCGAAGATGTCCACGATCGACGAGCTCATCGGCAGCGAGCTCCGCTCGCGCTACGTGAACCCCACCTGGATCGAAGGCATGAAGAAGGAAGGCTACGCCGGTGCCGGCGCCATGCGCGAGTTCGTCGAGTACCTCTGGGGCTGGGACGCGACCGTCGACGAGACCGTGGACGACGCGATGTGGCAGGAAACGTTCGACGTCTACGTCAAGGACAAGCACAATCTGGACCTGAAGCGCTTCTTCGACGAGAAGTCGCCGTTCGCGTACCAGGACATGACCGCGCGGATGATCGAGACGGTGCGCAAGGAGCACTGGCATCCCGATGCCGGCACGTTGAAGAGGTTGTTGACGGAGTACATCGACAACGTCAAGGAGCACGGCGTCGGCTGCTCCGACAACAGCTGCGGCAACCCGCGGCTGCTCGAGTACGTGGTGAAGCAAGCACTCGAGAACGGCGTGCCGGCGCCCGACGTGCAGCAATTCGCGGGCGCGATGGAGAAGGCGCTCGGCGCGCCGATCGCGGGCCTTGCCGAAGCGGCGCGGCAGTTCGCGGCCGCGAACGACGCGCGGATCGCCGCGCGGCAGGCGCCGGGTCCCTCGGCGCAAGCGCCCGGCGCGCAAAACGTCGACGAAGCGGAGCTCAAGGGCTACCTGATGCAGAACGTGAACGAGCCGCAGCCGAACGAGGCCGAAGCGGTGGACATCCCGCCCGACGACGGCGAAGACGGCTGGGGTGCGCTCTGGGCCGCGCTCGGCGTGCTCGCGGTGCTGCTCGCCTGGCGCTGGCGGCACGGTAAGATCCGCACATGACTGCGCGACGGTTCGCTTCGCTCTGCGCCGCCGCCGCGGCATTCGCCGGTTGCGAGGCGCCGCCCCGCCAGGTCAGCGACAGCGGCTACGGCGCGTACGAGGTCAGCATGGCCACGAGGCCCGCCGGCGCGGGCCTCGAGCTCGCGTGGTACGACACGCGCGACGGCAATGCGGAGATCTACACGCGGCTCCTCGACGCGAGCACGCAAGCCGAAGGCGCCGACCGGCGCCTCACGCAGACCTCGGCACAATCCTTCGAGCCCGACGTCGCGACCACCGAAGACGGCTACGTCGTCGCGTGGTACGAGAAGACCGCCGAGGGAGCGCTGCGCGCGCAGCTCGGCGCGTGGACGTTCGAGGGCGGGCAGCGCTGGACGCAGCCGCTCGGCTCGAGCGCGCGCGACACGCGCACCCCCCTCGTGCGGGCTTTCCGCGACCGGTTGTTCGTGGCCTGGATCGAGGTGGAGGAAGGCGATCGCCACGTCGTGTGGGGACAGTGGCGCAAGCTCGACGGCAACGCGATGTCGGAGCCGGTGCGCCTCGCGCCGGCCGGCCCCACGACGTGGAATTTGAACGCGGCGATCGACTCGCGCGGCGTGCCGTTCGTCGTATTCGACGCGCTCGTGGGCACGAAGGCGCAGGAGCTCTACCTCGTCGAGGTCGCCCCGGGCGGCCCGGTCGTGACGAGGCTCGGCGCCGACGACGGCCACAGCTCGGAGTATCCGGACATCGCGTTCAGCGCCGCCGACGAGGTCGCGCTCGCGTGGTTCGACTCGCGCGACGGCAACGACGAGGTGTACCTCGCGGGTGGCGCGCTCGCCGATCTGCGCGCCGATCTCGCCAAGCACGAGCACCGCGTCACCGACACCCCCGGCAGCTCGATCGGCGCGTACCTCGCGTGGAACGGGGCGAGGATCGGCCTCGCGTGGTCCGACGACAGCTCGGGCCAGTTCGAGATCTACTACCGGCCGTTCGCGGTGAGCGGCGACGCGCTCGGCGCGCAGAAGCGGGTCACCGACAACATGACCAACTCGCTGATCCCCGCGATCAAGGCCTGGCAGGACGGCTTCGCGCTCGCGTGGAGCGAGGTCACGCCGGCCGCCGGCGGCCCGCACGATCCCAATACGCGCTCCGAGGTGTTGTTCTCCGTCGTCCGGTGACCGCGGCCGCGCGCCGCTGCTCGCGGCGCCGTCGACGCGGCCGCCCGCTCACTCGTCCTCGAGATCGCGGCGAGCCGCCGCGAGCGCCTTGCGCTTGTCGCCGTCGACCACCGGGAAGTGCAGCTTCAGCTTGGCGATGGCATCGACCACCGCGGCGGCGACGACCAGCCGAGTGAACCATTTGTTGTCGGCGGGCACGACGTACCAGGGAGCGTGCTTCGAGGCCGTGTTCTTGATCGCCTCCTCGTACGCCTCCTGATAGTCGGACCAATGCTTGCGCTCGGCGACGTCGGACGCCGAGAACTTCCAGTTCTTCTCCGGTTGATCCAAGCGCTCGAGGAACCGCCGCTTCTGCTCGGAGTGCGACACGTGCAGGAAGAACTTCACGACCCGCACGCCGTTGCGATCGAGGTACCGCTCGTAGTTGCCGATGTCCTCGTAGCGCTCGTCCCAGACGTTCTTCGTCACCAGCGAGGCGTGGAGCTTCTGGCGGTGCAGAAGCTCCGGATGCACTTTGACGACCAGCAACTCCTCGTAGTAGGAGCGGTTGAAGATCCCGATCATCCCGCGCGCCGGCACGTTGCGCATGTACCGCCAGAGGAAGTCGTGATCGAGCTCCTCGCTGGACGGCTGCTTGTACGAGGTCACGTGACAGCCCTGCGTGTTGATCCCCGAGGTCACGTGCTTGATCGTGCCGTCCTTGCCGGCGGCGTCCATGGCCTGGAACACGAGCAGCAGCGCCCAGTGGTCCTGGGCGTAAAGCATCTGCTGCTGCTCCGCGAGCCACTCGACGCCCCGCTCGAGCATCTCTTTGGCCTCGCTCTTGTCCTCGGACTTGAGCCCGGCGGTGTCCTTAGGGTCGACGTGCTTGAGCTTGAAATCCTTTCCGCGCGTCACGCGGTAGCGCGCGATGAGCTTCTCGATGCGTTTGAGCTGGGCCTTGGTGGTCGCGACGCTCGCGCTCACTGCGGCTTGCTCGACGGCGTCTCGCGCCGCTTTCCGCCCGATCCCGCGAGCTCCCGCCGGCGGTCGAGCCGCTCCATGATCGCGTCGACCATGACCTTCGTTTCATCCGGTCCGATCCGGTCGGCGGCTTTGTTCAGCGAGTTGAACGACGCCATCACGAGGTCGCGCAGCTTGCGGAAGCCGATGGGATTTTTCTTGGTGCAGACCGTGGCGTCGTTCTTCACGATGCGCTCGACCACGCCCGGCTCGCGCAGATTCACGCCGCACACCGTCGTCAAGCGCAGCAGCTCGTCCGCGATCGTGTCGAGGTGACGCGCCCAAGCGGGGTGAGTCGGCTCGCTCACGTGTCTAGCGCGCCTGCGCGGCCGCCAAGCGGGCGCTCACGTTCTTGCCCCAGGTCGTGAAGTGCTCGGTGAGACTGCTGGCCTTGTTCAAGGCCGTGTTCTCCTGATAGTCCTTGCCGACCGGCTGGGTTCCCTCATACGCCACGAGCAGCTCGGCGGTACGGGAGTCGCGCACGTACGCTTCGAACGACAGCGTGCCCGAGCCGAGCGTCTCGGCACCCTTTTCCGCCCTCGATGCCCAGGGTGTGAGGCTGATGAGGCGGACCTCGAGCTGCAGCGTGCCGGGCCCGGCGGTGTCGACGACCTTGTACTTGCCGCCGCTCTCGATGCCTGCACGCACCGCGCGCGCGAACTCGCTGACGAGAAACTGCTTGTTGTCGCGGGTCAACGCCCACTCGTGGGGGTCGGGTTTCTCCACCCACGGCGGCGGAATCACGCGCGTGCCGCTGATGTTCAGCGGCAGGATCCGGAACTGCGTGTATGGCGACAGGTTGGTGCCCGGCCTGGTAAACGTTACCGTCAGTGGCGGGGGCGCTTGCGCCGACGCGCAGAACGCCGCGGCCACGAGCCAAACGGCGAGGCCGAGGTTACGGATCGGTCGCAAATTCGAATGGTCCGACATGGGACGCCCTATCTATCAGCCGGCGGTGGCAAGGACCATACGCGGCGGGATGGGCATTTGAGATTGGACCAAGGGGCAGCACGGAGCGGGACAGTCGTTGCGCCGCAAGAGCGGATTCGTCGTTCGCGGCGCGGGCGCCGCAACGGCCCCTTGGTCCGATGGCGCGGCCGGCGTGCCGTGTTAACGTTCGCGGATCGGACGGAGGGCTGCGATGGACATCCTCATCACGTTGATCATCGGTGGCGTCATCGGCTGGGTGGCGAGCCTGATCATGAAGACCGATGCCCAAATGGGCATCATCGCGAACGTCGTGGTCGGCATCGTCGGCTCGTTCCTCGGCTTTTGGGTCGCGGGGCTGCTCGGGATCGCCGCCGGCGGCGCGATCGTGCGCTGGGCGATCGGCATCGGCGGCGCCGTGCTGCTGATCGTGATCTTGAGGGCGCTGAAAATCGTGAAGTAACCGGGAGCGGCGAGCCGTCATCCACTCGCGGCTACTTCGAGATCCGCGACCAAGTTCCCCAGATCGCGAACACGAGCGCGTACACCGTGAGCGCAGTGACGCACGCCAGCGTGACGATTCCGACGGCGGTGGGCGCGCCGACCGAAGACATCCAGTCGAGTAGCGCGGGGAACCATTGGCGGACGGTGAGCGCCGCCTGCGCGGCTTCTTGGGCGGACTCGAGCGCCTCGACGGGCGCGTCGGGCGCCTCCGGCCGAATGATGAGGGCGCCGATCCGATAGGCCGAGTAGTACATGATCGGCATCGTGAGCGGGTTCGAAATGAAGGTGGCCAACGATGCCGCGACGACATTCGCGCGTAGCGCGATCGCGGTGACGATCGCGAAGAGGATATGCGCCACCGGAAACAGAATGGCGAAGAACACACCGATCGCGGCGCCCTTCGCGACCGAATGGTGGTCGAACGACCAGAGTCCCTTGTTGCGCAGGCGGTGACGCAGCGGCCGCAATAGCTGTCCGCGCCGCAAGCGCGTCACATTCAGTAGCAGCCTCTTGAAGCGAACGTGGTGCATCACGAACCCGCGCTATACCCGGTGGAACCCCTCTCTTGCGCGAAGGCGGAATCAACACCGCGCGGGTCGTACAGCGATCGAGGCCAGGCGACAGTGTGCACTGCGGCCGTCGAGCGCGAAAGTGGGAGGGCCCGTCCGCGAAGCGCGGCGAGTGGCTCGACCGGACGGAAATAGCCCGCGGGGGCGGCCCTCAGGCCCCGGGCACGTTGGGCGAGCCGTTCATTGCGGCACGAAGTAGAGCAGCAGGGCGACCATCAGATACACCGCGATCAGCTGCACCCCCTTGTACCAATTGCCGGAGCCGCCCGATGCGACCAGCGTGCCGATCAGCACCGACAGGAACAACAGCGTCACTCCGCCTGCGTTGAAGGACAGCAGGAACGACTGCGGCCCCACGAAGTAGCTCGCGAAGACCAGCACCGGCGCCACGAACAGCGCGATCAGAATGCAGCTGCCGAGCGCGATGCCGAGCGATAGGTCGAAACGGCCCTTGCGCGCCATGTCGACCGCGGACATACCCTCCGCGACCCCGCCGACGCTCGCGAGCAGCACGATGCCGAGAAACGCAGGCGACAGGCCGAGCGCCTCGCCGGTGCCCTCGACGGCGCCGACTAAGATCTCGCTCAACACCGCCGCGACCACCGAGCTGACGACCAGCACGCCGATGCAGAGCGCGAGGCTCCAGTGCTGCTCGTGCTCCTCGGACGCTTCCGGCTCGCCCTCCCTGGCGACGCTCGCGAATTCCTCGGGATGGGTGCGAATCATGTACAGCAGATAGAGTCCGTAGAGCGCGAGCAGCAGCACCGCGAGCCCGATGTTGATCTTCTCCTGCTCGATCGTGGCGGCGTCGGCTGCGAACGCGCGCTCGTAGATGCTCGGCAAGGCGAGGCTGATCACCGAGATGAACATCATCGTGCTGTAGTGGCGCACGGCCTGTGCGTTGAACGTGAGCGTGTGGCGGCGCAGGCCGCCGAGCAGGAAGCAGAGTCCCATGACGAGCAGCAGGTTGAACAGGATCGCGCCGATGATCGACGCGGCCACCATCGCGTAGAGGCCGGCCTGCAAGGCCGTGACGCCGATGATGATCTCGGGCAGATTGCCGAATATCGCGTTCAGCAGCCCGCCGATCGAATCGCCCGTGTAGTGCGCGAGGTGCTCGGTGCTCGAGCCGATCAGACGTGCGACCGGCACGATCGCGAGTGCCGCGATCAGGAACCTCACCGGCGCGCTGACCCCGGCGACATGATCGATCGCGATCGCGATCGGCACGAACCCGAGCATCCAGTGGCGGGACCAATTGACGGTCGACATCGCTAGGCTCCAACGCTCGGATGTGCGCGGCGTCGGCGGGGGCGCCGAGTCGCGGCTCCGCTAAGACGCCCGCTGCTTCAGGCAATAAAGGAAATGCTCGCCGCCGCGGATTTCGACGCCGTGAGTCTCGTGGCCGAAGCCGGGGAAACGCCGGTCCCAGTCGCGCAGTGCCTTGAGGTAGCCGATATGCGGCCCGTCCCCGGGGCCGGCGTTTTCCCCCGGCATCATCATCGGAATGCCGGGCGGGTAGGGCACCACGCTCGTCGCGATGACTCGCTGCGCGAGCTCGTCGAGCGGCACGCGCTCCACCTCGTTGCGCACGAGTCGGCGGTACGCGTCCGCGGGCGTCATCTCGATCGCCGGCAGCGTGGAAAACGCGCCCTGCAGGTGCCGCATCTGGCCCGAGCGCCGGTATTGGTCGAACATCTCGTCGGCGAGGTCGCGCAAGCCCATTCCGGCGTAACGCTCCGGACCGGCGGCGAACTGGCTCGGCAACGCGACGTCGAGCGGGGTGTTTGCGTCGTAGTCCTCTTTGAATTTGATCAGCTTGGTCAACAGCGTGCCCCACTTGGCCTTGGTCATGCCGATCGAGAACAGAAACAGCATCGTGAAGTCCTGAGTCTTCTCGTACTCGAAGCCGTGCCGCACGAGGTATGCGGAGAGCAGCGCGGCCGGGATGCCACGCTCCTCGAACGAGCCGTCGGCCGCGATGCCGGGCGCGACGATCGTTACCTTGATCGGGTCGAGCATGCAGTAGCCGTCTTCGAGCTCGTCGAAGCCGTGCCACTCTTCGCCCGGATGCAGCACCCAGCAGTTGGGGTCGCTCACCAGCAGTTCTTCGGGCGCGTCCTCGAAAGCCACGCGCCGTTTGGTCGCGGGATCCGTGACCTCGGCCGCGTTCCATGGCGTGAAGAACCAGTCGCCGTCCTTCGCGTACTGCCGTTTGATGCGTGCGAGCGCTTGGCGGAAGCTCACCGCCTCGCGGATCGACTCCGTCGTCAAAGCGACGCCGCTCGCGCCGTCCATCATCGCGGCCGAGATCTCGTTCGATGCGATGATCGGATAGAACGGCGAGGTCGAGGCATGCATCATGAACGACTCGTTGAAGCGCGCATGCTCGATCGGGTCGCGGCCGTCGCGGATGTGGATGAAGGACGCCTGCGAGAATGCCGCGAGCAACTTGTGCGTGGAATGCGTCGCGAACAACGTCGGGCCGTCCTTGTACGCGGCGGGGTCGCCGAACATGGCGTGGCGGTTCTTGTACAGCGGGTTGAAGCGCGCGTACGCATACCACGCCTCGTCGAAGTGCAGCCGGTCGATCGCATGGGCGCCGATCTCGATCACGCGCGCGACGTTGTAGATGAGGCCGTCGTAGGTCGAGTTGGTGATCACCGTATGCCGCGGCTTGGCGCGCTCGACGCCGGCTGCCAGCGGGTGCGTCTCGAAGCGCGCGCGGATCTGCTCGGGTTGCAGGTCCTCGGGATAGATCGGGCCGATGATCCCGTAGCGATTGCGGTGCGGCACGAGATACATGGGCGTTGCGCCCGACATGATGAGCCCGTGCTCGATCGACTTGTGGCAGTTGCGATCGCAGAGCGCCACGTCGCCGCGCGTGAGGCTCGCCATGAAGATGATGCGATTGGAGCTCGACGTGCCGTTGGTCACGGTGTACGACCGATGTGCGCCGAACACGCGCGCGGCGTACTTCTCGCTTTCGCCGATCGGCCCGCTGTGATCGAGCAGCGAGCCCACGGCCGCCATGCCGATCGAGAGGTCGGAGCGAAACACGTTCTCGCCAAAGTAGTCGAAGAACACCTTCGACACCGGCGTCTTCAAGAACGCAGTGCCGCCGAGATGTCCCGGCGTGCCGAACGCGTACTCGCGCACGTTCGCCTGCGCGAGCATCGACGTGAACATGGGCGGCAGCAGGTGCTCCCGGTAGCGGCGGATCGCGGCCTCGACGCGCCCCGCGATGAACGTGGGCGTGTCCTCGGTGAGCCAGACGAGCTCGTCCGCGCGCTTGAGCATGCTCAAAGGAATCGACGCTATCTGGCTGCGCTCGCCTAACAGGAACGCCGGCGTTCGATCGTTGCGCGCGCGGAACGCGCGCAACACGCGTTCCGCGCCGTCCGAGTCGTCGAGACCGGCATCGACGAGCACGCAGCCGGTCAGCGGATCGGCGTGAATCGCGGCCACGGCGTCGGCCGCGGAGCGCGCGCCGACTACTTCGAAGCCGCGGGCCTTGAGCTGCTCGATCAGCGCGGTGCCGGAGCGGGCGAGAGTCGTCCCGACGCCGATGTCGCCGTAGACGACGAGGATGCTCAGAGGCGACAGCGCGGCAGTGGTGGCCATGGGTTTGTTCTCCTTCCACGAGAATTCACGCACGTCCCTGTCCGCGGCGCATCCGCCTGTAGGCCAATGGGCGACGACTGCCGCGCATGGCACAAAGGCCCGCCGGTCCTCGCGCGCTTTTTTTCTCTGGTTGTGCGCCCAAGGTCTCATGCGAGCGACGCCGTAAAAACGGCATTCTTCGGAGTGGCGGCACAGCTATTCCTTCCGTGACCGAAACTCGCACAAGAAGCCGCGGGCGCTGCGCCGTCGTCGCTTGCGCGTGATCGCCCGGAGATCGACCCGTCCGGAGGAGTTGCGTCGAGATGAGCAGCGTGGACATCGATCTCGGGATCCGCATCGAGCGCCAGCCGGACTACACGACCTGCGGCCCGACGGCGCTGCACGCCGTGTACCGTTACTACGGCGACCCGATCGGTCTCGACGCCGTGATCGCCGAGACGCCCAAGCTGCCGGGCGGGGGGACGTTGAACGTGCACCTCGCGGTGCACGCGTTGCAGCGCGGCTACGAGACGATCACCTGGGCCTGCAACGTGCGGCACATGGACCCAACCTGGTTCCAGCAGCCGACGGACTTGCGGGCCAAGCTCAAGGCGCGCGCCGCCGCGAAGAACCTCGCCGACGATCCGCGCTACGGGCCCGGCTACGAGGCGGCCGACCGCTACCTGGCGCTCGGCGGGCAGTTCCGCTGGGGCGACCTCACGCCGGACCTCATCGCGAAGACGCTCGGCGACGGCCTGCCGCTGCTCACCGGCACCAACGGCACTTATCTCTATCAATGCGCGCGCGAGACCGAAGCGGGCGCGGACGACGTACGCGGTGACGCGTTCGGGCATTTCATCGTGCTCGGCGGCTATCGTTCCGAGGATCAATCGGTCGCGATCGCGGATCCGCTGCTCGACAACCCGGCCTACGGCACGAAGTACTATCGCGTGACCGTCCATCGATTGATCGGCGCGATTTTCCTCGGCGTGGGGTCCGACGACGGCAACCTGCTCGTGATCCGGCCGAAGGGCTGGACGAAATCCGCAGCCGGGAGAGCGTCATGAGCGCGGTGAACGACCGATTGGTGTTGACGTGCGAGCACGGCGGCAACCGGATTCCTAGCGCGTACGCGAGGCTCTTCCGCGGCGCGGACCACGTGCTCGCGTCGCACCGCGGCTGGGATCCGGGCGCGCTGACGCTCGCGCGGTTGCTCGGCAAGAAGCTGCGCCGGCCCGCGCTCGCCGTGACCTGGAGCCGGTTGTTCGTCGAAGCCAACCGCGCGCCGACCAACCGGCGGATCTGGTCGCAGTTCACGAAGGAGCTGCCGCGAGAAGAACGGCGGCAGATTCTCGATCGCTGGTGGCGGCCGCACCGGGAGGAGGTCGAGAACGCCGTGGCGGCGGACGTCGCGCGCGGCCGGCGCGTCGTGCACGTGGCCGTGCACAGCTTCACGCCCGAGCTCGACGGCGTCGTACGCAACGCCGACATCGGGTTCCTCTACGATAGCCGCCGCAAGCGCGAGGGGGAGCTCTGCCGGCGGTGGGCCGAGATCCTGCATCGGCTCGATCCGGACCTGCGCGTGCGCTTCAACTATCCGTACAGCGGCGCGGCCGACGGGCTCACGACGTGGCTGCGGCAGCGGCATCCGGAGAAGCGTTACCTCGGCGTCGAGCTCGAGATCAACCAAGCGCTCGTCGGCGCGAACGGCTGGCGCCGTTTCCAGGAGCACGTCGCGCAGAGTCTGCGCGAGCTCGTCCCCGACTCGGCCTAAGATCGTCGCTTTTGCCGACTCATGCCGCTCTCACCAACGATCCGTCCTTGTCCGTTGGGTGCGGTTTGATCGACTTCAGCTTCTTTTGGATCCGCGAACGCGCGGTGCGGCGATCGTAGTCCGCCTGCAAGTTTATCCAGAACTGATCTGTCGTCCCGAAGTAGGCGCTTAGAAGCAAACCCATCTCCGCCGAGATCGAACGCTTCTTCAAGACAATGTCGTTTACCCGCGGTAGCGGCACGTCCAGTGCCTTCGCCAGCTTGTAGGGGGTGAGTCCGACGGGCTCCATGAATTCCTCGCGCAAGATGCCGCCCGGATGATGTGCTCTTAGTGAAGGCATGTTCCGTGCTCCAGAAGCCCTAGTGATAGTCACAGATCTCGACGTTGTCGGCATGGCCGGCAGTCCATTCGAAGCAGACTCGCCATTGATCATTGATCCGAACACTCCATTGGCCTGACCGATTGCCACTCAACCTCTCCAGATGATTGCTGACAGGGATTCGCAGATCTCGAAGATCGCCTGCCGCATTAAGCTGCTGCAGTTTCATCAGCGCGCGGCTCTGAATGCTCTTTGGAAGTTTCTTTGACGATCGCTCTTCCCAGATCTTTTCGGTTTCCCGATCCCGAAAGCTCTTGATCATGGACCCTATAGTAATGCAAGGCGTTACTATGGTCAAAGGATCGGTTGCCCGCCGAGCGACTAGTGCGTCTACGCGAGCAGCGCGACGATCACGGTCCCCCAGAGTGCCAGCAGCACGTTGCCGACCGCGTACGCGACGCCGTAGCCCATCGCGGGCACCGTGCTCTTCGCGACTTCTTGAATGGCCGCGAGCGCCGGCGTCGCGGTGCAACCGCCCGCGACGACTCCGAGCAGCACGCCCGGATGGAGCTTGAAGAGCCAGCGGCCGGCGAGCACGCCGATCACGAGCGCGCTCACGACCGTGACCATGCCGGCCGCGACGAGGCTCAACCCGCTGGTCGCAAGTCCCTGCACGAAATCCGGCCCCGCGTTCAAGCCGACGACCGCGACGAATCCGGTGAGCCCGATCGACTCGAACACCCAGAGCGTGGGCCCGGGAATCCGGCCGAACCAGCGCGGTCTCACCGACCGCAGCCAGCCGCAGACGAGCCCCCCGAACAGCACGCCGACCGGCAGGCTCAAGCCCACCTCGACGTGGCCGATGCGCAGCGCCGGCAGGCCGATCAGCGCGCCGGCGACGATGCTCGCCGCGACGGCCAGCATGTCCGTGACGTCGGTCGAGCGATCGGCCACGCCGAGGAGCTCCACCGCGCGAGAGACATTCGCCGCCGAGCCGACGATCGTGAGCACGTCGCCGCGATAGACCTTCTGGCCGGGCAGTACGCCGAGCGGTTGGCCGCCGCGCAGGATGCGCTTCAGGAACACGCCGCGCGCGGCGTCCTCGCGCGCGAGCTCCGCGAGCGTGAGGCCGTCGATGGCGGCGTTCGCGACGACGACGTCGACCACGTCCGCGGGCACGTCGAGTAGCTCCTTGTCGTCGACCTCGCGCAAGCCGCTGCCGGCCTGCTCGAGCACGTCGACCAGCGTCGTGCGGCGCGCCGACACGGCGACCACGTCGCCGGCGCGCAGGGCGAACCGCGGATCGCACGCACGGACGCGGCCACGCGTGCGCACGCGCTCGACGAAAATGCGCTCGCCGGTCCCGGCTAGCTCGAGCTCGGCAATCCGCCGCCCCGCCCATTGCGAGCCGGAATCGACGGCGTAGGCGCGCAGCTCGACGTCGCGCCGCGCCGCGGTCTCTTGCAGCGCGTCGCCTTGCATCTCCTCCTCGAGCTTGCGGCACTCGGTCTCTAGGTCGATGCCCAGCAGCTTCGGAGCGAGCTGCGCGAGCACCCAAGCCGACGCGGCCGTCCCCAGCAGGTACGTAACCGCGAACGCGACCGGAATGTGGTTCGCGAGCGCCGCGCGCTGCGCCTCGGTGGCGTCGAGCTTCGAGATCGCGTCCATCGCGGTGCCGATCGCGGCGGACTCGGTGAGCGAGCCCGCCACGAGTCCCGCCGCGGTGCCCGCGTCGTAGCCGAGCACGCGGGACGCCGCGTAGGCCGCGGCGAGTCCCGCCGTCGACACGATCGCCGCTAGCGCAGCGTGCGCGAGCCCGTCGCTGCGCAGCCCGCGAAAGAACTGCGGGCCGGTGCGGAAACCGATCGCGAACAGGAACAGCAGGAAGAAGCATTGCTTGACTTCGTTCGGCAGCGTGACGCCGAGCTGCCCGACGAGCACGCCCGCGAGCAGCGTGCCGGTCACTGCGCCGACTTTGAACCCGCCGAGCGCGATCTTTCCGAGCAGGTAGCCGAGGCCCAAGATGAGGAAAAAAGCGATCTCCGGATGAGCGCGCAGCAGCTCCTGCGCGGCGGCGCCCATCGGGGCTACTCGGCGCTGGCGACCGCGGCGGCGGCCGCGTCGAATCCGCCCCCGAGGGCGAGATACAAGTTCACGCGCTGCACGAGCCGTTCGGTCTGCACGCGCACGAGCGCGACGCGCGAGCCGTGCACGGCCACTTGCTGCTGCTGCACGCCGCGCAGGTCGCCGGAGCCGACGCGGTAGCGCACTTGGGCGAGGTCGAGCGCTTCTTGATTCGCGTCCGCCGCGCGCACGAGCACCTGCTCGCGCCGGCCGGCCGTGAGCTCGGCCGCGAGCGCGTTCTCCACCTCGCCGAACGCGCGCGCGCCGATCCGGCCGTAGTCCGCGATGGCCTGGCGCTGCTCCGCCGTGCGGATCAGCACCTGCGACTTCAGCCCGCCCGCGTTGAACACCGGCAACAGCAAGCTCGCGCCCGCGCTCCAGACCGGGTTGTCGCGCTCCTTCAGCTCGAACAGATCGCTCGAGACGTCGTTGACGGAAGCGGTGAGCGAAATGGTCGGGAGCCGCGCGGCCTTGGCTTCCTTGATCCGGTAGAACGCGGCGGCCACCCGGCGGTCGGCCGCGACCACGTCGGGCCGGCGCTCGAGCAGCTCCGACGGCAGACCGGCCGGCACCGGCCCGGGCCACTTCGCGAGCTCGGCCGCGATGTCGACGGTCGCCGCCGGATAGCGGCCGACCAGCGCCGCGATCGCGCGCAGCGCCTGCTCGCGCGCGAGCGCGAATTGCAGCACCGTGTCGCGGAAGGTCTCGGCGTTCGCGCGGCTCAACGCCGCGTCGTAGCCGTCGCCCCGGCCGATGCGCTGGCGCTCTTGCGCGAGCATCACGAGCTGATCGGCAGCCGAGGTCATGTCCTCGGCGAGCCGCTGCTGCACGCCGGCCTCCACCGCGAGGAAGTACGACTTCGCGACGAGCGCGGCGATCGACTGGCGCGCGTACTCGGCATCAGCCACCGTGGCCTCGTAGCCGGCTAGGTTGGTCGCGCGTCCGGCGCGTACTCGGCCCCAAAGGTCGAGCTCCCAGTCGGCGAACAGGCCCACGCCCTTCAAGCCCGATTCGTCGCCGCCCATCTGGCCGCCGCCGCGCGCGAGCAGGTTCATCTGCGGGTAGAGCTTCGACTGCGCGACTTCGACGTATTGCGACGCGACCTCGACGCGCGCCGCGGCCGCGAGCAGGTCCGGGTTGTGCTGCATTGCCTCTTCGATCAGCGCGTCGAGCCGCGGGTCGGAGAACGCCGCGGGCCAGCCGGTCGCGACCGGCCCATCGTCGTGCTCGCCGGCGCCGAAGCGCTCGGGGATCACCGTGTTGGGCAACGCCTGCGGCAGGATCTCCTCGGGTTTGGGCGGCGGGGCGAGCTGGCAGGCCGCGAGCGCGCCGAGCACGGGCAAGACCAGGATCGTGCGCATGTTCATGGGCGTCAGTGCAGCTTCAGGATCAAGTAGTCCATGTATGCGCCGACGCGAATGATCACTTTGCGCAGGATGTGGATCGCGACGAAGTGCTGCGTGTAGATCGCCGCACTGCCCGCTGCGCCCGCGGCGAGGAACAGGTCGCGGTCGGGGCCGTCGACGTCGAACTTCACGGCGAAGCGGTTCGGCGGCGCTGCGAGCACGCCGGTCATCGGCAGCGTGCCGCTTGCCGGCAGCTGGCCCACGCCTTGTGCCCAGATCACCGAGTCGACCTTCGCCTTGATGATGCGGCCGGGATAGGTCTCGAGCGTGAATTCTGCGTCGTCGCCGGACGCGACTCCATGCAGCTCGTTCTGGTAGAAGTACGCGACCACCTGGCCCTCCGCTTCTACGAGCGTCATCACGGGATTGAACGGAACGCCCGCGACGAACGCGCCCGGGCGCAACTGCAGATTGATCACGTAGCACTCGCACGGCGACAGCACCGTCGTCTGCTCGAGCTCCCACTGCGCGGTCCCAAGGTCCGCCTTGAGCCGTGCGATCGACGCGAGGTCGCCGTCGACGACGGCTGCGAGCTGGGCCTGCACCTGCGCCTCGTTGGCGCGTGCGGCCCCGAGCTGTGCCTGGAAGTTGGCGACGTCCGACTCCGCCTGCTCGAGGTCGAACTTGTTGCCGGCGCCGGTCCCCGCGAGCTCCCGATTCTGCGTCACGCGCTTGCTCGCGAGATCGAGCCGCACGCGGAGCGCCGCCGTATTGCCGGCGGCCGATTTCAACTGCTCGCGCAGCTGGCCGGCACCGCCCTCGGCGCCCACGAGTTGTGCGCTCAGGCTGTTGACCGCGAGTTGATACGGCGTCGGATCGACCTTGAACAGAACGTCGCCCGCGTGCACGAGCCGGTTGCCTTCCTCGAGCGGCACCTCGATCACGCGGCCGCGCACTTGCGAGACGATGGGCACCGTGTACTTGAACACGCGGACGTCGTGCGACGACGGGGCGTGGATGTTCAGCAGCAGGATCAGCGCCGTGAGGCCCACGATCGGGATCACGACGACGGTGACTTGGCTCATCGCGTTCCACGGCAGCCACTTGAGCTTGATGAAGATCAGCCAGACGAAGAAGCCGTAAATGCCGAGCAGCAGGATTTCCATCAGTGAGCTTCCTTCGCCACCGCGCTGGCGTGGGCCGCGAGCTGCGGCTCGAGCGCGGCAAGCCGGTCGCGCACCGCAGCCAGCTCCTGCGGCGTTCCACCCTGCGCGATCATGTGCTCGACGTTGCCGCGCAGCGCGGCGACGTCGGTGCGCAGTTGCGCGCTTCCGGCCTCGGTGGCGTAGAAGTCGTCGTGCTTGTCGGTGCCGTAGGCGAGCTGGTGCAGCACGGGTTTGGAAAACGCCCAGAGCCACGCGAGCGGCCACAGCAACCCGCCGAACACGAGCGACAGCAGGCACAGGACCTGAATAGCCTCGGTCTGCGGATGGTGCCGCTTGTGCGCGATCTTTTCCGGCAGCACGTGCACCATCCAGAAGGCCGCGATGCCGACGATCGGCACGATGCAGATCACGATCAGCGCGAGCCAATCGGCCGCGGCATCGAGCGTCTCGCCGTGCAGAAAGCTGGCGTGCGCGGGCACTGCCGCTAGCCAAGCACACACGAACGCCGCTGCTCGCCACGATGTGCGCGGCAGTTCGTTTCCGCCGAAACGCGACGTCATCTTGAAGCTCCTCTCACGATCGCCGGCGCGACGGACCACAACGCACGCCCCCATGCATTTCGGCGCAAGGACGTTTCGCGAGGCTAGCGCGCGCGCGACGAGTCGAGCAGTGACCTTTCGGCCAATACCCATGCATCGGCGCGCGGCCGATCGTGGCGCCAGGCTGCGGAGACCTGCATGGACGTCGTCACACTGCGCAAATACGAAGCGCTGAGCCCATTCGAGATCAAAGACTTTCTCGCGAAGGCCGCGAGCAAGACGGCGACCGCGTCGGCGGTGGCCTATCTGAACGCCGGGCGCGGCAATCCGAACTGGATCGCCACTGAGCCGCGCGAGGCGTTCTTCCTGCTCGGCCTGTTCGCGATGACCGAGAGCAAGCGCGTGCTCGATCTCCCGCCGGGGGTCGGCGGTATGCCCGACGCGCGCGGGATCGCGGATCGCCTGGCGGCGTGGTCGAAGCAGCGCACGGATCCGGGCGCCGAATGTTTGAGCAAGCTCGTGCCGTGGGCGGTGAACAAATTCGGCTTCGACGCGGACGGATTCGTGCACGAGCTCGTCGACTCGATCGTCGGCGACAACTACCCGGTGCCCGACCGCATGCTCGTGCACAACGAGCAGATCGTGCACGAGTATCTGCAGTGGGCGATGTGCGGTCCGCCGCGCCCGCCGGGCCGGTTTCAGCTGTACGCCGTCGAAGGCGGCACGGCCGCAATGTGCTACATCTTCAAGTCGCTGAAGGCGAACCGCCTGCTCAACGCCGGCGACACGATCGCGCTGATGACGCCGATCTTCACGCCGTATCTCGAGATGCCGCACCTCGAGGACTACGACTTGAAGATCGTGACGGTGGCGACCACTCAGGAGCGCCGCTTCCAGTTCGACGACGCGGAGCTCAAGAAGCTGCTTGACCCGGAGGTCAAAGCGTTCTTCATCGTCAATCCGGGCAACCCGAGCGCGGTGGCGTTGAACGAGCAGACGTTCGCGAAGATCGGCGCGATCTTGAAGAAGCGGCCGGACCTGATGCTGCTCACGGACGACGTCTACGGTACGTTCGTACCCGGGTTCAGGTCGCTGCTCGGCGCATTCCCGCGCAACACGATCGGCGTGTACTCGTACAGCAAGTACTTCGGCTGCACGGGCTGGCGCTTGGGCGTGATCGCGGTGCACGAGGACAACGTGTACGACCGCTTGATCGCCGAGCACGCGGAGCCGGTGAAGAAGAAGCTCGACAAGCGCTACGCGCCGCTCACCCTCGAGCCGCGCAAGCTGCGCTTCGTCGACCGCATCGTCGCCGACAGCCGCGACGTGGCGCTCAATCACACCGCGGGCTTGTCGCTGCCGCAGCAGGTGATGATGACGCTGTTCTCGCTCTACGAGCTCATGGACGAGAAGAAGGACTACCAAAAGGCCTGCATCGGCATCGTGCGCAAGCGCGTGACCGCCACGATCGAGGGTCTCGGCATCGAGGTGCCGCCGAACGACCAGTTCGACTACTACTACGGCCTCGTGGACTTCGAGTTCTGGGCCCGCAAGTACGTGGGCGAGGACGTCGTGCGCTGGATGAAAGCCAACGTTCATCCGCTCGACATCGTGTTCAGGCTCGCCGAGGACCACGGCATCGTGCTCTTGAACGGCAGCGGCTTCGACGCACCGGACTGGTCGGTGCGCCTGTCGTTCGCGAATTTGAACGACCACGTGTACGACGACATCGGCCGCGCGATCCGCGCGGTGGCGCGCGGCTATCGGCAGGCGTACGAAGCCGCGAAGGCGAGCCCGGCCGCGCGCAAGGCGAAGGACAAAGTCCGCCTGCCGATCCGAGCGAAACGAGCGAAACGAGCCGCGCGCGCACGGGCGGCGCACGGCCGGCACGTATGACGAGGGTACACGCAACCGGAGAACGGATATGAAACGCGCAATGCATTGGCTGCTCATCGCCGCGGCGCTTGCGGCGGCGGGAACTGCGCCGGCGCAGCCGGCGGCATCGCTGCCGAAGATCAAAGTGCTCGCGACCGGCGGCACGATCGCCGGCGCGCAAGCGAGCGCCACGGACTACTCCTACAAATCCGGCACCTACGACGTCAACTCGCTGATCAAGGCCGTGCCGAATCTCGACAAGCTCGCCGTGATCACGGGCGAGCAGGTCGCGAACATCGGCAGCCAGGACATGAGCGACGAGGTGTGGCTCAAGCTCGCGAAGCGCGTCAACGAGGTGCTGAAGGCGGCCGACACCGACGGCGTCCTCATTACTCACGGCACCGACACGCTCGAGGAGACGAGCTATTTCTTGAGCCTCGTGACGAAGAGCGACAAGCCGGTGGTCATGGTCGGGTCGATGCGGCCCGCTACGGCGGTGAGCGCCGACGGGCCGGGCAACATCTACAACGGCGTCGCGGTGCTCGCCGACCGCGGCTCGCGCGGCAAGGGCACGCTCGTGTCGCTCAACGACGTGATCCACTACGCGCGCAACGTCGTCAAGACCGACACGACCAGCGTGCAGACGTTCCAGAGCCTGAATCGCGGGCCCGCAGGAGTCGTGCACACGGGCAAGGTCGAATGGTTCGAGCCGATGGATCGCAAAGTCGGCAACGCGACCGAGTTCTCGGTCGACGCGCTCGACAAGCTGCCGCGCGTCGATGTGATTTTCGCGCACGCGAGCATGAGCGCCGACCTGATCGACGCCGCGGTGAAGAACGGCGCACGGGGCCTCGTCGTCGCCGGGGTCGGCGACGGCAACATGACCGCGCCGGCGCTCGAAGCGGTCACGAAGGCCGCGAAGGCCGGCGTCGTCGTCGTGCGCAGCACGCGGCTGGCGCAGGGCATCGTGCTGCGCAACAACGAGGTCGACGACGACAAGCTCGGCCTCGTCGCGTCGGGCGAGCTCAATCCCGCGAAGTCGCGTGTGCTGCTGCAGCTCGCGCTGACGAAGACGAAGGATCCCGCGCGAATCCAGAAAATGTTCTACGAGTATTGAGCGCGGCAGACCTTCGCTAGTTCCGTGCTCGTAAATCACGCGGCGTCGGACGTTTGTCGGCCGCGCGCGGCGCGCACAAGCGGCTTATCGGCCTAAGGACGTATTGTCGATGAATAACCCGCCCAGCACTGTACGCGTGGTCGATTCTTGCAGGCCCGTGCGTCGCACGACGTTCTCAGGATCGACATGACTTCCCCGCCGCCGCTGCGGTTCGTTACGCCGAAACGCGAGATCGAAACGCCATGATGCAAGACACTGGAGCAGGCCCGATGTCGCGCCACGTTCTCGTCGTGGACGACGGGATCGCAGGAACACACGCCGCCGGACGCGCCGTGCGTGCGCTCGTGTCGGAGCTGCACACGCGCGGCGTCGACGTGGTGGAGGCCGAGTCGTGCGAGGACGGGCTCGCCACCGTCACGTCGGACGCCAGCATCCACTGCGTGCTGCTGAACTGGACGCAGACGCAGCCGGGCAACGGCAACGGCGGCGGACCCCACGAGCAGGCGACCACGCTGCTCCGTGCCGTCCGCGCGCGCAACGCGAAGGTTCCGATCTTTCTGATGGCGAGCCGCAAGCTCGCGGGCTCCGTCGACGTCGAGGTCGCGACGTTGGTGGACGAGTTCATCTGGATCCTGGACGACACGGCGCCGTTTATCGGCGGCCGCGTGCAGGCCGCGGTGGAGCGCTACATCCACGGGCTCTTGCCGCCGTTCGCAGCCGCGCTGGCGCGCTACGACCGCGGGCGCGAGTACTCGTGGGCGGCGCCGGGCCATCAGGGCGGCGTCGCCTTCCTGAAGTCGCCGATCGGCCGCGCGTTCTTCGATTTCTACGGCGAGAACTTGTTTCGTACCGACATGGGCATCGAGCGCGGCGCGCTCGGCTCGATGCTCGGGCACTCGGGTCCGATCGGCGAGAGCGAGCGCTACGCCGCGCGCGTGTTCGGCGCGGACCGTTCGTACTCGGTGCTGAACGGCACGTCCGCATCGAACCGCGCGATCATGTCGGCGTGCGTCGGCGACGGCGAGGTCGCGCTCTGCGATCGCAATTGCCACAAGTCGATCGAGCAGGGCCTCGCGATCACCGGCGGCATCCCGGTGTTCCTGAGCCCGACCCGCAATCGTTACGGAATCATCGGGCCGATTCCGCCGCAGCGCCTCGAGCCCAAAGCGATCGCCAAGAGCATCGCGGCCAACCCGCTCGCCAAGGCGGCCGGGAAAAAGACCGCGGTGTATTCCGTGCTCACCAACTGCACGTACGACGGTATGTGCTACGACGCCGCCGGCGCGCAAGCGCTGCTCGCGAAGAGCACCGATCGCGTCCATTTCGACGAGGCGTGGTACGGCTACGCGCGCTTCAATCCGTTGTATGCGGACCGTTTCGCGATGCGCGGCAACCCCGCCGACCACCCGAAGACCGGACCCACGGTGTTTGCGACGCACTCCACGCACAAGCTGCTCGCCGCGTTGTCGCAGACGTCGTTCATCCATATCCGCGACGGCCGCGGCGCGATCGACCACGGCCGCTTCAACGAAGCGTACTGCGCGCAGGCGAGCACCTCGCCGCTGTACGCGCTGATCGCGTCGAACGAGGTCGCGGCCGCGATGATGGATGGCCCCGCGGGGCAGTCGCTCACGCAAGAGACGATCGACGAGGCCGTCGCGTGCCGGCTCGCCGTCGCACGCGTGCGCCAGGAGTTCCTCACGAAGAAGGACTGGTTCTTCGCGCCGTGGAATGCCGAGGAAGTCGCGGGGCCGAAGGGCAAGCGCATTCCGTTCCACAAGGCGTCGGCGGAGCAGCTCGCCACGGATCCCGATTGCTGGGTGCTGCACCCCGGCGAAAGCTGGCACGGATTCGAGGGGCTGCCCGACGGCTGGTGCATGCTCGACCCGATCAAGTTCGGCATCGTCTGTCCCGGAATGAAAACCGACGGCCACCTCGAGAAGGCCGGCGTCCCGGCGGACATCGTGACCGCGTACTTGGGCGCCCATGGCATCGTGCCGTCGCGCACGACGGACCACATGGTGCTGTTCCTGTTCTCCATGGGCGTGACCAAGGGCAAGTGGGGCACGCTGCTCAACACGCTGCTCGGCTTTAAAGCGGACTACGACCGCAACGCGCCGCTCGCGGAGGTCTTGCCGGCGGTCGCCTCGGCCGGGGGGCAGCGCTACGCGGGCAAGGGTCTCAAGGACCTCGGCGACGAGATGTGGGCGCATCTCCGCGAGTCGCGGCAAGGACACTGGCAGGCGCAGGCGTACGCCACGCTGCCCGCACCGAAGATGACGCCGCGGCGCGCGTTCCAACAGTTCATGGCGGGCGACGCCGAAAAGGTGCCGGTCGCCGACATGGCCGACCGCGTCGTCGCGGTCGGCGTGATCCCGTATCCGCCCGGCATCCCCATCGTGATGCCGGGCGAGAGCGTGGGTCCGGCTACCGGCCCGTGGCTCACGTATCTGCGCACGCTCCAGGAATTCGGGCATCTGTTCCCCGGCTTCGCGAAGGAAGTCGAGGGCACCGAAGAGCACGACGGCGTCTATCACGTGTATTGCTTGAAGGACCGGCCCGCGCGCCGCGCGGTCAAGCGGAAATGATCGAGTACGCCGCCAAGACGCCGACCACGCCGATTCCGTTCCACAAGCTGCTCAAGGTGGTGGCGCTCGTGGACGGTGACGATTCGCAGGTGCGTGCGCTGCTCGAGCGCGTCAAGGCGGAGAATTTCGAGATCGTCGTCAGCGACCGCTACGAACGCGACGTCGCGGAGGACGCGGAAGTGGGCGCGTACATCGTGGCCGTCGACGGCGAACGGCGCGAGCCCGCGCGCAAGCTCGCCCGCGCCGTGCGCGGCATCGGCTTCCGCACGCCGCTCTGGGCGCTGGCGGACTCGAGCCGCATCGCCGACACCTCGGTGCTCGGGATGGCGGGCGAGGTCGACGGCTATATCTATCTCGGCCAACAGACGCCGGCGTTCTACGCTAAGCAGGTCGTCGCGAGCGTGGTCGCGTACGGCATGAGCTTGCTGCCGCCGTTCTTCGGCGGGCTCATGGCGTACGACGCGGAGGCGAAGATCTCGTTCGCCTGCCCCGGCCACCAGGGCGGGGAGTTCTATCGCAAGTCGCCGGCGGGCCAGCTCTTCTTCAAGCACTTCGGCGAGCAAATCTTCCGCAACGATCTGTGCAACGCCGACGTCGAGCTCGGCGATCTCTTGATTCACGTGGGCGCGGCGGTCGACGCGCAGAAGCACGCGGCGCAGGTGTTCGGCGCCGACCGCACCTACTTCGTGCTGAACGGCACGTCGACCTCGAACAAGGTGGTCACGCAGGCGACTTTGCGCCGCGGCGACCTCGTGCTGTTCGACCGCAACAACCACAAGTCGCTGCACCAGGGCGCGCTCGTCAAGGCCGGAGCGATCCCGGTCTTTCTGCCGACCGCGCGCAACGCGTTCGGCATGATCGGCGCGGTCGATTGGGAGGCGTGGGACGAGGAGTATCTGCGGGATCGGATCCGCGCCAACCCGCTCGTCCAAGATCCCGGGCGGTACAAGAAGGAGCGGCCGTTCCGGCTCGCGTGCATCCAGCTCGCCACCTACGACGGCACGATCTACAACGTGCGCAAGGTGCTCGAGAAGATCGGCCACCTCTGCGACTACGTGCTCTGGGACGAGGCGTGGATCGGCTACAACGCGTTCCATCCGCTGTTCACCGATCACAGCCCGATGCGCCTCACGGACCTGCAACCGGAAATGGCCGGGCTGTTCTCGACTCAGTCCGTGCACAAGCAGGGCGCGGGTTTCTCGCAGGCGTCGCAGATTCACAAGCGCGACGAGCACATTCGCGGCCAACCTCGCTACATCGAGCACAAGCGCTTCAACGAGGCGTTCCTGATGTATTGCTCGACGTCGCCGTTCTACCCGCTGTTCGCCGCGCTCGACGTGAACGCGAAGATGCACGCCGGCAAAGCGGGCGAGATGATGTGGGACCGGTGCATCGAGCTCGGGATCGAAGTGCGCAAGAAGCTGCGCGAGTTCGGTGCGCACTATGCGGAGACCGGGCGCACGGCCGAGGAGCGCTGGTTCTTCGATCCGTTCGTCCCCGACGTCGTCACGATTCGCGGCTCGCCGCTCACCAAAGACGCCAAGAACGTCGCGTGGGAAGAGTTGCCCACCGAGGTGCTCAAGCGCGAGCAGCAATGCTGGACGTTCGACCCGAACGCCACGTGGCACGGCTATTCCGGTTTCACGGAAGGCTACGCGATGGTCGACCCGAACAAGCTGATGCTGCTGACACCGGGCATCGACCGGAAGTCCGGCGAGTATCTCGACTTCGGCGTGCCCGCGACCGTGCTCGCGAACTACCTGCGCGAGCACCGGATCGTGCCCGAGAAGTGCGATCTCAACAGCATCCTGTTCCTGCTCACGCCGGCCGATGACGAAAGCAAGCTCAACACGCTGATCTCGCGGCTCGTGAGCTTCAAGGATCTGTGGGATCGCGACGCCCCGCTCGGCGAAGCGCTGCCCACGCTCTACTCGCAGAACCGCGACCGCTACGCCGGCTACTCGCTGCGTCGAATCTGCAAGGAGATGCACGACTTCTATCGCGAGTCGAACGTGAAGGGGCTGCAGAAGCTCTGCTTCCGCGCCGAGAGCTTTCCGGAGCTCGCGATGTCGTCGAAGGACGCCTATGAGGCGCTGGTCGCGAACGAGGTCGACTACGTGCCGCTCGACGAGAGCATTCGGGGCCGCATCGCCGCGACGCTCGCGCTGATCTATCCGCCCGGCATCGGCGTGCTCGTTCCCGGCGAGCGTTGGGACCGGCGCGCCCAGCCGATGCTCGACTATTTCTCGGTATTCGAGGAGTCGTTCAACCGCTTCCCCGGCTTCAACTACGAAGTGCAGGGCGTGTTCCAGGAGCAGGTGGACGGCCGCATCAAGTTCTATACCTACGTGGTTCGGCAATGACCCGCTCGAGCGGGGAGGGCTAAGGCTATGGCAGAGCAAAAGAAGATGAACCTGATGCAGCTCACGTTCATCGTGGCTGTGAACATGATGGGCTCCGGCATCATCATGCTGCCGACCAACATGGCGCAGGTCGGCGCGATCTCGCTCCTGTCGTGGGTCGTCACGGCGGTCGGATCGATGTGCATCGCGTATGGTTTTGCGCAGGCCGGCGTGTTCAATCAGCGCAGCGGCGGCATGGCCGCGTACGCGGAGGACGCCTACGGCAAGTCCGGCTATTTCCAGGTGTTCCTGCTGTACTTCGTGTCGCTCGCGATCGGCAACGTGGCGATCGCGATCTCGGCGGTGGGCTATCTCGCGTCGTTCATTCCGTGGCTGTCGTCGACGCCGATCGCCACCTGCATCGGCGTGATCGCGCTGCTCTGGCTCACCACGTTCGCGAACTTCGGCGGGCCGAGCGTGACGGGCAAGATCGGCGCGATCACCGTCTGGGGCGTGATCCTGCCGGTGGGCGCGCTGTCGATCATCGGCTGGCTCTGGTTCAGCGGCGACACCTTTGCGGCGGCCTGGAACCCGAAGGGAATGACGATCGCTCAGGGCATGGGCTCGAGCATCACGCTGACGCTCTGGGCGTTCCTCGGCATGGAATCCGCGGCGCAGAACTCGGACGCCGTCGAGAACCCGAAGCGCAACGTGCCGCTCGCCTGCATGTTCGGCACGCTCGGCGCGGCTTTCGTGTACGTGCTCTCGACCAGCGTGATCCAGGGCATCGTGCCGAACGCGGAGCTCGCGAACTCGACCGGCCCGTTCGGCCTAGCGTACGCGAAGATGTTCAGCCCGGCCGTCGGCTCGATCGTGATGATGCTGGCCGTGATCGCGTGCCTGGGGTCGCTGCTCGGCTGGCAGTTCACGATCGCGCAAACGGGCAAGGCCGCGGCGGACGACCGGATGTTCCCGTCGCTGTTTTCCAAGGTGAACAGCATGGGCGCGCCGATCACCGGCATGCTCGTGCTAGGTGTCGTGCAGACGCTGTTCGCGCTGATGACGATCTCGCCGACGTTGAGCGAGCAGTTCGGCGCGCTCGTGAGTCTGTCGGTGGTCACCAACGTGATCCCCTACGTCGTCGCGCTGTCGTCGCTGATGGTGATCATGAAGGCCGCGAAGGCGCCCGAGGGGATCTTCAAGCGCAACAGTGTGATCGCCGCGCTCGCAATGGCGTACAGCGTGTTCGCGCTGTACGCCTCGGGCAAGGACGCCGTGATGGGCGGAATGATCGTGCTCGGCGTCACCTACATCGTCTGGGGATTCATCGCGCCGCGCTTCGCCGTGCCGGCGGCCGCGGCCGCGCCCGTCCCGCGAACGAAGACGGTGCCGCCTCCAGCTCCGGCGACCGCCGGAGCCGGCCGTCCGGTCACGGCGTAGTCGCGGCGCACACGAGAAAGGAGAACGATCATGCAACTCGAACGATTCAAGGCGTCCATTCGTACACCGCGGTGGCTCGCGCTCCGCGCGGCCGTCACTGCGCAGATCCTCTGGCTCGCGCTCGCCGCGGCGCCGGCGCCCGCGCAGACGCTCGATCGCGTCAAGGAGGCGGGCCGGGTCAAGCTCGGCTACTTGGTCGACATGCGACCGTTCTCGTTCAAGAACGACTCCGGGGCCCCCGACGGCTACTCCGTGGCGCTGTGCCAGCGGATCGTCGCAGACATCAAGACGCAGGTCGGGCGGACGGACCTCGCGGTGGAATGGGTGCCCGTGACCGTCGAGGCACGCGCGAGCGACATCAAGCAGGGCCGGATCGACCTCCTGTGCTCGCCGATGACCGTGTCGCTCGAGAGGAGGGCCGACGTCTCCTTCTCGATCCCGGTCTTCGGCGGCGGCAATCGCGCCGTAATGCGCGCGGACTCGGTCGCGGCGCTCCGGCGCGCGCTCGACGAGAATCCCACCGTTCGACCGGTGTGGCGCGGCGAGCCGGCGGCGAAGGTGCTGCAGGGCACGACGTTTGCCGTCGTCTCCGGCACGACGACGGCGAGCTGGCTCGAGAGCACGCGCGCGAGCTTCCAAGTCGACGCGAAGATCGTGCCGGTCGCCGACTACCACGCGGGACTTCAGCAGCTGGTTGACCGCAAGGTCGACGTGTTGTTCGGCGAGCGCACGCTGGTCGTCGGCGCCATGAACAGCAGCCAGCGTGAGAGCCTCGTCGTGCTCGACCGGCTGTTCACGCAGGAGCCAGGCGCCCTTGCGCTTGCACGCGGCGACGAGGATCTCCGACTGCTCGTGGACCGCACGCTGAGCCGCCTGTACGCCACGACGGCGTTCTCCGACCTCTACCGGCAATGGTTCGGCGAGCTCAACGGCATCACGCGTACGTTCTTTCTCTGGAACACGCTCGAGCAGTAACGAGGTAGCCCAATGATCGAGAGAGGCGTCAAGCGCTTTAGCATGCGTGCGCTCGTCGTGGACGACGAGCTCGGCGCCGCGACGGCCGAAGGCCGCGCGGTGCGCACGCTGGTAGAGGAGCTCAAGAGCCGCGCCGTCGAGGTCGTGGAAGCGGCGTCCGCCGAGGACGGCACCTCGGTGGTCGCGTCGGACTCCGCGATCCACGTGATCTTGATCGACTGGTCGCTCGGAGCAGACCACGCTCACGACCGCTCGCGCGCGTTCATCGAGCTCGTGCGCGCACGCAACGCCGAGATCCCGATCTTCCTCATGGCCGAGCGCGGCGAAGCTTCGGCGATCCCGATCGAGGTGATGGAGAAGGTCGACGAGTTCATCTGGACGCTCGAGGACACGGCCGCGTTCGTCGGCGGCCGGGTGGTCGCGGCCATGCGCCGCTACCTCGACGCGCTGCTGCCGCCGCTCGCCGCGGCGCTACAGAAGTTCACGCAGGAGCACGAGTATTCGTGGCACACGCCCGGTCACGCGGGCGGCACGGCATTCTTGAAGTCGCCGGTGGGACGAATCTTCTTCGACTTCTACGGCGAGAACCTGCTGCGCTCGGACCTGTCGATCAGCGTGGGCGGCCTGGGCTCGCTGCTCGACCACACCGGACCGATCGGCGAGCACGAGAAGTACGCGGCGCGCGTGTTCGGCGCGCATCGCACCTATTCCGTGACCAACGGCACGTCGATGTCGAATCGCGTGATCTTCATGGCGGCCGTCGGCCGCGATCAGATCGCGCTCTGCGACCGCAACTGCCACAAATCGATCGAGCACAGCCTCGTGATGACCGGCGGTATCCCGACCTATTTCGTGCCGCTGCGCAACCGCTACGGGATCATCGGGCCGATCCCGCCGGAGCGGCTCGGCAAGGCCGCGATCAAAGCCGCGATCAAGGCGAATCCGTTGGCGAGGGGCGTCGACCCGCGGGCCGTCTACTCGGTGGTCACGAACTCGACGTACGACGGGCTCTGCTACAGCGCGCGGCGCGTGGAGGAGCTGCTCGACCCGAGCGTCGACCGCATTCACTTCGACGAGGCCTGGTACGCGTACGCGCGCTTCAATCCGCTGTACCGCGACCGCTTCGCGATGCACGGCGATCCGAAGGACCACAAAGGTCCGACCGTGTTCGCGACGCACTCCACGCACAAGCTGCTGGCCGCACTGTCGCAAGCGTCGTTTCTGCACATCCGCGACGGCCGCAGCCCGATCCCGCACGCGCGCTTCAACGAGTCGTTCATGATGCACGCGTCGACTTCGCCGTTCTATCCGATCATCGTCTCGAACGACATCACCGCCGCGATGATGGACGGGCCCGGCGGCCCCACGCTGACCAACGAATCCATTCAAGAGGCCGTCGCGTTCCGCCAAACGATGGGCCGCGTGCACGAGCAGTTCACGGAGAAGAAAGACTGGTTCTTCAAGACCTGGAACGCGGAAATGGTGTCGGCCGGCAAAGGGCGCAAGAAGGTTCGGTTCGAGGAGGCGCCCGCGGAATTGCTCGCGACCGAGCCCGATTGCTGGGTGTTGCATCCCGGCGAGACGTGGCACGGCTTCGGCGATCTCGAGGACGGCTATTGCATGCTCGACCCGATCAAGGTGTCGATCGTCACGCCCGGCGTCACCGACAAGGGCGGCCTCGACAAGCGCGGCATCCCGGCGAATCTCGTCACGTCGTACCTGCACCACCGCGGCGTCGAGGTCGAGAAGACCACCGATTTCACCATCCTGTTCCTGTTCTCGATGGGCATCACCAAGGGCAAGTGGGGCACGCTGCTCAACGCGCTGCTCGAGTTCAAGCGCGATTACGACGGCAACGCGCCGCTCGAGCGCGTTCTGCCGCAGGTTGCGGCCGGCCGCGCCGCCGCGTACGGCGGCCTCGGCCTGCGCGACCTCGCGGACCAGATGTTCGCGCAACTGCGCGACTCGCGGCAGACGCACTGGCTCGCCGAGGCGTTCTCGACGCTTCCGGACCCTAAGATGACGCCGGCCGCGGCGTATCAGCATCTCGTCCGCGACGAGATCGAGCACGTGCCGCTCGAGCAGCTCGCCGACCGCGTGCTCGCGACGAGCGTGGTGCCGTATCCGCCGGGAATTCCGATGCTGATGCCCGGCGAGTCGACCGGCGCCAACGACGGCCCGTATCTCGGCTACCTGCGCGCGCTATGGGCGTGGGATAAGCGGTTCCCGGGTTTCGGCCACGACACGCACGGCGTCGAGAACCGCGACGGCGCTTACTACGTGCAGTGCCTCAAGGCGGGCGCCGCACGCTCGTGAGCGCACCCGGCCGCAAGATGTCGCTGACCCAGGCCACGATGTTCGTGGCCGGCAACATGATCGGCACCGGCGTGTTTCTGTTGCCGGTGAACCTCGCGCAGGTCGGCAGCATCGCGATCTTCGGCTGGCTGATCGCGACGGCCGGCGTCGCGGCGCTCGGCCTGTCGTTCGCGAAGCTCGGCGAGCTCGATCCGCAGCAGGGCGGGCCGTATGCGTACGCGCGCGACTTCTTGGGCCCGTTCGCGGGCTTTCAGACCAACTACGTCTACTGGTTCGGCGCCTGGATCGGCAACATCGCGATCGCGGTGGCGGCCGTGGGCTACATCGCGGAGCTGGTCCCCGGGATCAGCGACCCGCCGGCGAGCGTGCTGGCGACCGCCGTCGTGATCTGGGCGTTCACGTGCTTGAACATCCTGGGTCCGCGCGTCGTCGGCGCGCTCGAGACCTGGACGGTCGCGCTGGGCCTCGTCCCGATTCTGGGCATCGCGCTGCTCGGCTGGTTCTGGTTCGATTCCGCGACGTTCGCCGCGGGTTGGAACGTGAGCGGCGAGTCGAGCTTGCACGCAGTGTCGCGCGCGTCGTCGATGGCGCTGTGGGCCTACATGGGCATCGAGAGCGCGGCGGTGTCGGCCGGCGTGATCGAGAATCCGGCCCGCAACGTGCCGCTCGCCACGATCATCGGCCTCGTGCTCGCGGCGGTCGTCTACATGCTGAGCTCCACCGTCATCATGGGCATGCTACCGAACGACGAGCTCCGCAAGTCGAACGCGCCGTTCGCGGAAGCTGCGCGGCTCGCGTTCGGCGCGTCCGGTGCGGTGCTGATCAGTCTCTGCGCGATCCTGAAGTCGCTCGGCACGCTCGGCGGCTGGATGCTGCTCGTCGGCCAGTCGGCCAAGGCCGCGGCCGATGACGGCATGTTCCCGCGCGTGTTCGGGCGGCTCAACAAGCACGGTGTGCCGGGCTTGGGACTCCTGATCGTCGCGGTGCTGATGACGATCGTGCTATTCGCGACGATGTCGCCGACGTTGGCGGATCAGTTCAGCGACATCGTCGACCTCGCGGTGATGCTGGTCATCGTGCCCTACATCTACTCGGCCGTCGCCGTGGTGAAGGTCATCCGCGACCGGCAGCTGCCGGCGCGCACGTTGCGGATCTACGCGTGGCTCGCGGGCGCAGCCGTGGTGTATTGCCTTTGGGCGGTGCTCGGCGGCGATTCGCGGACGGTGGTGCGCGCGACGGTCGCGCTGCTGATCAGCGTGCCGCTGTATCCGTTCTTCATGCACTCGATGGAAGCCGCCGCGAAACGCAAGGCGGCGCGCGGGGCCGAGGGCGGCGCGGCCGCGCCGGCCGTTCCCGCCGCGGTCGCGCATTGAGACGCGAATCAGCCAGAGACCCACCAGCCAAAAGGAGTTCCTGCATGCAACCGCTGTCTTTACTCGCAGAGTCGATGCGTGGTGGGCGACGAACGGCGCTCGCTTCGGCCGGAGTCGCTGCCGCGCTCGTCGCCGGAGCGGCGCTCGCCCAGGAGCCGGCGCAATCCGCGGCGGCCTTCGGCTTGCCGTCGGGGCTCGACTGGAAGTTCAACCTCGACGCGACAATGGGTACGTTCGGCTTCAACGACTCCTTGTATACGAACCCGAAACCCGAGGAGCCGTCCGGCGATCTCAGCGACACCTGGCTCGAGGGATCGGTCAAGCCCGCGCTCAGCGGCACCTACACGACGAAGAGCTCCGCGCAGTTCTACGGCAAGTTGAGCGCGGTCGGCGAGCGCACGTACAACGCGCCGCCGCCGCTGGTCGGCGGCGAAGCCTCGTCCTTCGAGCTCGAGGATCTCGCCGTCGGTTGGCGTTCGGGCACGAGCATCGGCCAGAGCAAGGACCTGCTCGACTTCACGATCGGCCGCGCCCCGTACCAGCTCGGCCACGGCATGCTGCTTTATGACGGCGCGGCCGAGGGCGGCTCGCGCGGCGGGTATTGGACCAACGCGCGCAAGGCGTTCCAGCTCGCGGCCATCGGTCGGGTCAAGCCCGGCAATCACACGTTCGAGGCGTTCTATCTCGAGAGGGACGACCTGCCGGAAGGGGGCTCCGGCACCGAGGTCACCGGCCTCAACTACGAGTATCGGATCGGCGAAGACACGACGCTCGGCGCGACCTACATGAGCTTGAACGCGAACCCCGTCGAGGCGCCGGAACGCGACGGGTTGAACGTGTACGACGTGCGCGCTTTCTCTGCGCCGTTCCCCAGCAAGAGGCTGTCGCTCGAGCTCGAGTACGCGATCGAGGACAACGGCAACGCGCTCGACTCGACCGCCTGGAACGCGCTCGTCGGCTATCAGCTCGAAACGAAGTGGAAGCCGAAGGTGTCGTACCGCTACGCGATCTTCGAGGGCGACAACGTCGCGACGCCGGCGAACGAAGCGTTCGACGGCCTGCTCACCGGATTCTACGACTGGGGCACCTGGTGGCAGGGCGAGATCGCGGGCGAGTACTTCGTCTCGAACTCGAACCTGATCTCCCATCAGCTGCGCGTGCAGGTCAAACCGAACGACGCGATCAGCACCGGCCTGATCTTCTACGACTTCCTGCTGGACAAACCCGCTTCGGCCGGCGTCACCTCGGACGCCGTGGCGGAGGAGCTCGACTGGTACATGGACTGGAGCTTCAACGACCACTTCACGGCGAGCTTCGTGCTCGCGTATGCCGATCCGGGCGCCGCGATCCAGCAGTCGTCGGGGCGGACGGATTCGTTTTTCTACGGCATGGCGTACGTGGCCTATAAGTACTGACGGCGCGCGAGGGTCAGGACGGCCGCATACAGGGCACGACCTGACGTCCGTGCCGTCGGTAGACGCCGAAGTCGGAATCCGTCGTCAACACCAGCGGCTCGGCCAGCGTCTCGGTCATCCGGACGAGGCACGCGTCGGCGAGGCTCGCGGAACGGTCTTCGTACTTTTCCAAGAGTTTTAGAACGGCTTCGAGATCGTCGCCTAGGTCGAATCCCACGACGACGGTCCCGCGCCGAAGAAGAGCCCGCAGAGCGGCGCCGCCCGCGGTTCCGAGCAAGTGACAGGCCTCCGATATCGCGGCCTCGCAGGTTCTCCAGGGCGGCGGGAAACGCTCGGCCAACTCGACGGCCCACGAGTGATGAGTATCGCGCCGACTCAGTAGCGCGATGACGAATCCGGCATCAACGAGGACGTTTTCCGCCATAGCCCGTGGCCGCCAGATGGTCCTTCCTGCGAGCGCTGAGATCTTCGGGCAGCCCGTCCACCGAACCCACGAGGTCTGCGATACCGTTCAACGGCGAGATGCCGCGCCTTCGCCGGACGCGCGGCTGCAAGCGCTCGCGCACTATGTCGGACTTCGAGACCTTGCGCGCGCGCGATTCCGCGGCGATCTCCGCAACCATCTCGTCGGGCAAGCGAACCGTCAGCGTCTTCATATCCACAATGTATTACGCATCTGCCGGTGCGGCAAGACAACGGCCGTATGTTGCAACTGTGCATAGAAAAAACGCGGGCAGAGACCGCGGCGCGTCTAGCAGTCGCGGAGACGACGGCCCCCCCAATACGCGCCGGGGCGCGCCCCGTAGCCTGAGGCATAGCCCTACCAACGGGGCCGGGCGGAGCCTGGTTTTCGCGGGCGCGGCGGGCCGGGCGATGGGTCCGGCGGTTGGAACATCGCGTAGGGTGCCGTCCCGAAAGGGGGTCTTTATTCGTAGATGTGGCGAATCTGCCGATTCCGAGCGATCATTCCCCCCGGTGTGGAGAGTGGGATAAACGGGGATAGCCGGGTCCGATGTAGCGTTAACGTCACAGATCACCACAGAAGGGGTTCATCACTATGAACGAGAAGCCGCTAGCCGCTCTTATTGCCTCCGAGCTGAGGGGCCGGGCGACGGTTCGTCGCGGATTGGTTCTCGCCTGCACGCTGCTGCCCGCAGCCTCTTGGGCCCAGGCACAGCCTCAAGCGCCAGCTCAAGCCCCCGAACAGATCATCGTCACCGGCACGCGCTTGCCCAACGCCAACCTGACGAGCACGAGCCCGATTCAGGTCGTCACTGCGCAAGAGATCGCGATATCCGGCAGGGCCGATGTCAGCGACATCCTGCAGCTGTTGCCCCAGAGCTTCAGCAACGACCTCGGCCAGGACCTCGGCAACAGGACCAGCGGCTTGACCACGGCAGGCGGTGTCGCGACGGCCGACCTGCGCGGTCTCGGGCCGAACCGGACCCTAGTGCTCGTGAACGGGCGCCGGCTGGGTAACGGCTCGCCCTACACGGTCATTCAATCGCCAGCCCCCGACCTCGACCAGATCCCCGCACGCTTGGTCGACCGCGTGGAAGTCGTCACGGGCGGTGCATCGGCCATCTACGGCTCCGACGCGGTGGCGGGCGTGGTCAATTTCATCACGAAAAGGGATTTCGAAGGCATCGAGTTCGAGGTGCAGTCGGGCTTCAACTACCACAACAACAACAGCGCGCTGCCGCAGGCATTAGCGACCGACGCGGGCTTCTTCACGCCGAGTGGGAGCTCGACCGACGGACGCAACTCGAGTTACAGCTTGATCGGCGGCGCCAACACCGGTGACGGCCGCGGCAACTTCACCGTCTATCTCGGTTACCAGAGCCAGGACGCCGTAAAGTCCAACGATCGCGATTACGGCGCCGGCCAGTTGTTCACCGACACCGACGACGACGGCGTGCCGACGGGCACCGTCTCCATGGGCGGATCGAGCAACTCGAACTATTTTGAGCCCAGGAGCGGCCCCAACGGAACGGATCCCTCGGCGGTCTTCAACGTCGCCGGAAACCAGTTCGTGGAGTTCGGCACGGTGGACACGACGCCGCCGGCCGTCTTCAACTCTCAGAAAGACATCTTCATGTCCCGGGAGTACAAGCGCTCCACCGCCGGCCTGATTGGACACTACGACCTGAATGACCACGTGCAGCCCTACGTGGAATTCAGCTTCATGAACGACAAGACGCATCAGGAGATCGCGCCGTCGGCGTTGTTCAGGGCAAGCAACCCGCTGACGTCCGACAATCACTATCGGATCAATTGCAGCAATCCGCTGCTGAGCGCCCAGCAGAGGAACATCCTCTGCTCGCCTGCGGAGATCGCAACCGACACGGCGGTGCCTGGATCGGCCCTCGCGAGCGTGGAAATCGGCCGCCGCAACATCGAGGGCGGCGGACGCCAGTCCGACTACGAGCACACCAACTACCGCGGAGTGGCGGGCGTCAGGGGCGAGATCGGCCCCGCCTGGAGCTACGACGCCTACGGCCAGTACTACTACGTGCAGTTCTACAACTCCAACAACAAGTACCTGAACTTCGAAAGGATCACGAACGCGCTGCAAGTTACGACCGGCGCGGGCGGCGCCCCGGTTTGCGTCAGCGGCCCGCCGTGCGTTCCCTACAACATTTTCACCACGGGGGCCGTGACTCAGGACGCGCTCGCCTACCTCTACACGGACGGTACGGCTTACGGCACGACGACGCTGCGCACGGTGCACGCCGATTTCACGGGCGATCTCGGCGAGTACGGCGTCAAGCTGCCGTCGGCAAAGGAAGGCTTGTCGGTCAACATCGGCTACGAGACCCGGGAAGACAACGTCAACTTCAAGCCGGACGAAGCCGAGCTCAGCGGCTTGCTCTCGGGATTCGGCGGCGCGTCGGTGGCCATCGACCAGTCGATCAGCGTCGACGAATACTTTGCCGAGCTGCGCGTTCCGCTGGTCCAAGACAAGAAGGGCGCCTCGGACTTGAGCATCGACGTCGGGTTTCGCACCTCGGATTACTCGACCAGCGGCAACGCAAACACCTCGAAGTTCGAGATCCAGTACGCGCCGGTGGACAGCGTTCGCCTGCGGGCCTCGTACAACACGGCAATCCGCGCGCCGAGCATCATCGAGCTCTTCAACCCGCAGTCCGTCGGCCAGATCACGATCGGCGCGGATCCGTGCGCGTCGACGCGCAATGGCGCGACCGTCGTGGCGGCCGCCAATACCTTGACCGAGTGTCTCCGGACCGTGCGGCCGGATCAGGCTGCGGCGTTCACGGCCGCGTACGGCAACGGCGGCACGACCAACCAGATCCCTCAGGGCACGGCGAGCCAGCTGTCGCAACTCCAGGGCGGCAATCTAATTCTGAAGCCGGAGGAGGCAGACACCTACAGCATCGGCGTGTCGCTCACGCCCGAGCGTGTCAAGGGACTCACGGTCAGCGTCGACTATTGGAACGTCCAGATCGACAACGGGATCGATACTCTGCCGGCCGGGGTGATCCTCAACGGTTGCCCCGACACGGGTGACCCGGTGTTCTGCAGCCAGCTGTCGCGCCAGCCCCAGACCTTCTCGCTGCAAGGCGCCAGCGTCGCAGGCGGCGGCTTCATCGTGCAGACCAGCCAAAACGTCGCCAGCGGCGAGAACAGCGGCCTCGACGTGCAGGCAGCCTACCGGTTCGACTTGTCGCGACGTGGATCGATCAACCTGGCACTGGCCGGCTCTTACATGCTGAGCAACGACAGCACGCCGTATGTCGGCGCGCACACGTACGACTGCACGGGCCTCTACGGGCTCACTTGCCAGACCGTCAACCCCGAGTGGCGGCACGTCGTGCGGGCGACCTGGCAGACGCCGTCACGCCTGTCCGCTACGGTGAGCTGGCGCTACATCAGCGAGGTGAAGGAGGACAACAACGATCCGGACCCGACGCTGAATCAGTCCTCGTTCCCCGGGTTCGACTCGTTCAACGGCGTGATCGGCGCGCAAAACTACCTCGATCTCGCCGCGACGTATGAAATCAACAAGATCGAGCTGCGAGCGGGCATCAACAACATCACCGACAAGGCCCCGCCGTTCCTGGCGTCGGAGATCGTGGGTGGCGGTTCGCCGAACACCTACTCGACGTATGACATGTTCGGTCGTCAGATCTTCCTTGCCGTCAACGTGAAGCTCTGATCGACCAAGCGCGGAGTTAGCATGAGAGGGCCGGTGCTCGAGGAGCGCCGGCCCTTTTTTTGGGGTGCTCAGTCGTTCGCGAAATTCTCGCGCCACACGGGCGCGAGCCGATGATGAGCTTCGGTCTTCGTCGCGATAGCGAATAGACGCGGCGCGTGCTCCGCGAACCACGCGCGCCGCGGACGCCAGCGCGTCATCACCGTGACGTACACGTCCAAGGCCGAGAACCTTTCGCCGAGGAACCAGGGCTCTTCGGCCTGGCGCTCGAGCAGTGCATACAGCCGGCACGCGTAGCGATCGACGGCCTCTTTGAAGCTCTGCTGCGCGTCGCTCGCTGCGACGAAGCGCGACGGATCGTCTGCATACGTATAAGTGGGATAGACGTTCGCGACCAGAAAAATCAACCAGCGCAGGAATGCCGGCCGCAGCGGGTCCGCTGCGCCTGGCACCAGCGAATCGTCGTGCGCAATGTCCGCCAAGAACAAGGTGATGGCCGCGCTCTCGGTCATCACCGTGCCGTCCGCGAGCACGAGCGTGGGCACTTGCGCGAGCGGATTCACGCTCTCGAGGCGGCGTCGTCCATCGGCCGATTTGAACAGGTCGCCGACCTGCTCGAGCTCGTATTCGAAGCCGTACCACGCGAGCTGGGCCTCGACGATGGCCGAGCCCCAGCCGTGCTCGCCGTAGAGTTTCAATTTGCCCATGGCCGCAACATAACGGCGTTCCCGCGCGAGCGCCACGCTACGTCGCGGTCGTATCTCACTTTGGCCGCCGCCGTTGGGCTCAGCGCGCGGCCGAAGTGAGACACGACCTCAGTCGCTGCGGCGGGACGTCCGCCGCAGCGCCCCTCTGTGCTTAGGACACGTCGTTGCCGGTGTGCTCGGCGCGGTGTCGGGCGGTCGACGTCAGCAGCTTCGCGTCGTCGAGCGCCGCGCCGAGCACTTGGCGATAGCAAGTCTTCGACTGGATCGTCTCGGCGAGCGGGCGTTGGCCGCGCACGTCACACACTTGTCGTGCGGCTGCGCTCAGACGACCGTACAACGCTTCGATGCCGGCGGGCGTATTGAGATCGAGATCGGCATAAAGTACCGTGACGCTCGGCGTCTCCGCCACCGATTCTGCGCCGTGCGCAGTCAGGCCGAATGAACCAATCGTCAGCACGCCCACGGCCGCGACGGCGGGCGCATATCTCGCGATGAATTTGAACATGGTGCCTCCCGAACAGTTTGTCGCCTCGATGTCGCGACCCGCCGTGTCACGACTGGTCTCGATGCGCGTCATTTTGCTCCGCTGCGTCGTGGCGGCAATTCGAGTATCTGAAGCATCGTTCAGTTGTTCTGAACCGAGCACATGAAGAAGAAGACGCTACGCGAGCGACCTTCCGCGCGCTCCGCGCGGCTGCCGTTGAACGCAGTGCGCGTGTTCGAAGCCGTCGCCACCCGGCGGAGCTTCAGCGTGGCCGCGGAGACGCTGCACGTCACGACGGCCGCGGTCAGCATGCAGATCAAGTCGCTCGAGCAGTATCTGCAAGTGCAACTGTTTCGCAGGAACCGAGGGGACGTTCAGTTGACGCCCGCGGGCGAGTCGCTGCTGCCGTTCGTGAGCCGCGGTTTGGACGAGCTCGAGCTCGGCTTTCGCGCGGTCAAGTCGGCGCGCGGCGGCGCGCTGGTCATCAGCGTGCTCAATTCCTTCTTGCAGCGGTGGTTCTTGCCGCGTCTCCCCGCTTTTCGCGATGTGCATCCGAAAATCGACTTGCAGATCCGGGCTTCAACCGAGATGGTGGATTTCGCGCGGGACGACGTGCACGTGGCGATTCGTTTCGGCCGCGGTGCTTGGCCTCGAGTCCACGCGGAGCCGCTGCTGGACGAGTGGCTCGTCGTTGTCTGCGCACCCAAGCTCTTCAAGCGCCACGGTCGCCTGCGCGGCCCCGGCGATACGGGCGACTACCCGCTGCTGCACAGCTCCAGTGAGCCATGGGAGATCTGGCTCACCGGCAACGACGAGGGCAAGGAGCTCTGGCCGGTGACGGGCACCGCTTTCGACGATTCGGTCGCGGTCGTGCACGCGGCCGAGCAAGGGCAAGGTCTCGCGCTCGTGCGCTGGTCTCTCGCCGCCGATGCGATCGCGGAAAGGCGTGTGGTGCTCGCTCATCCGCAGGCATTACAGTTTGTTCGCAGCTACCACTTCGTTTGCCCCGAATCGTATCTAACGGTGCCGAAGGTGGCGGCGTTTCGCGAATGGCTGATCGCCGTCGCGGAGGCGTCGCCAAAGCCGGCTGGCTGAGACCGGGCAGCGCGGGCCAACGCGCGTCGATGATCTGCACTCTCAGGTCACAGCGGCTCGACGGCGCCCGCGTCGAGCAACTCCGGCGGCGGGCGGCTGAACAGCACGCGCAGACCGAGCCCGAGGATCTCGGGCCGGCTGAGCGCGTTGCGGTCGTGCAGGACGCGCACGAGCAGCGCCGGGTCGTCGGTGATTACGTTGTCGACGCCGCGCTCGATCATGCGCAACATGACGTCCGGTTCGTTCACGGTCCAGACGTGGACTTTCTTGCCCGCGGCGTGCGCGCGGCGGATCAGCGAGCGGGTGGCTTGTGCGGAATTCAGGCTCAGGAAGTCGGCGCCGGTGCGCACGACGTCGCCGACGGCCGCCGTCACGATGTGCCCGGTCTCGAGCTGCGGCTCGATGCTCTCGACTTGCTCGAGCGCCGCGTAGTCGAGCGAGGTGATCACGACCTGGTCGACGAAGCGTTCGCGCCGCAAGAGGTCGATCACGGCCGGCGCGAGGCCGGGATCGGGCACGTTGTACTTGAGCTCCACGTTGATCTTCATCTTGCCGCGCACGAGCGCGATGACCTCGTCGAGCGTCGGGGCGTGCTCGCCCGAGAAGGCGGCGCCGTACTTGCGGCCGATGTCGATCGTGGTGAGCTCGGCGAGCGTGAGCTCGCCGAGCTTGCGCGGGTCGCCGCCGACTCGCAGGAAGTCGCCGTCGTGCAGCACGACGATGCGGCCGTCGCGCGCGCGCTGCACGTCGAGCTCGATGTAGGTCGCGCCGGCGTCGAGCGCCGCGCGAAAGGCCGCGAGCGTGTTCTCCGGCGCATGCACCGACGCACCGCGGTGCGCGGTGACCGCGACCTCGGCCTGCCAGGCGAACCGCGAAGCAACGAGCCAGGCGCCGCCGAGCGCCGCGGCCAGCAAGGCAAGCGCCGCGGAGCCCGCGACAAGCGCCGTCCTCCGCGCGCGCGGCTCGCCGGCGGCGAGGGTCGGCAGAATCCAGGTCTCGGGATCCCGGTGCTCCGAGTACATTCGCGTGACGAGAAACTGACTGCCGGCGACTTGCACAGCGCCGTAGAGGAAGCCGCCGATGATCGCGACCGTAACGTACAGTGCGACGAGCGGCAGCACGCGGTGCACGTCGATGCGGGCCCAGGCGAGGCCTAAGTCGGAGATCTGCCGGCAACTAAAGGTCAACGCGAGCATGGCCGCGGTCGCCGCGAGCCACCCGACGACCAAAGGCGCCGCCGTCGCGACGACGCGGCCGCGCGTGAGCCGTGCGCTCGCGGACAGTGCCTGCGCGGGCGTCGCGTTCTCGAGCACGAGCGCCGGCACCGCGTAGAGCCAGCGCACCAGCTGCCATGCGGCCAGCAGCGCGTAGCCGGCGGCGAGCGCCGCGACGGCGAGCTTCGCGTGCCGCCACTCGGGTGGGTTCTC
>DASQOL010000187.1:0-4738 GCA_035644475.1 Gammaproteobacteria bacterium
TACCGCCGCCCGAGCTACCGCCGCCCGAGCTGCCGCCACCGGAGCTGCCGCCACCCGAGCTGCCGCCACCGGAGCTGCCGCCGCCCGAGCTGCCGCCCTGCTGACCGGACTGACCGCCGGAGGAACCGCCCGAAGAGCCCCCTGATTTACCCTGCGAGCCGCTGGACCCGCCGGTTGGGATCGGAATGCTGATGCCGCCGCCACTTTGCGGGCCGATCTGCTGTTGGCTCGAACAAGCCACGGCCACACCGAGCGCCAGGCTCGACACCAGCAGCGCTCGAGAAATCGTAAGAGTCATGCTTCAACCTCCCTCGATGACGGATCGAGGTCGACGGGTTCGTTGCGACGGAGTCGATGCCATTCGTTAGTTACTCCCGACGCAAGCCAAGTTCACTGTACGGCGACGGGATGGCGGCGGGCTCGAGATCTTGCATAACGCGCGCGCGAGGCTCGCGGTTGACGGCGGTCGACAGGGTCGGGATCGGACCGACGCTGTTAATATGTGCCCTTCGCTGTACAAAAACCACTCGATCGAACAGGGGCGACTCATGCGCACGATAACACCGTTCTGCGGACTGCTTCTATTGGCCCTACCGGCACTTGCAAGTGCTCAAGGAGGTGCTCAACCTGGCGCCCAGCCCGCCGCCCAAGCTGCGGCGCAAGCGTTGCCGCGCACGGCTGCGCCCGCGGGCGCAATGGCGTACATCATCTCTCCCGTTAACGGCGCGACGGTGAAATCGCCGTTCGTGGTGCGGTTCGGCTTGAAGGGCATGGGCATCGCGCCGGCCGGAGTGACCAACGCCAACACCGGGCATCATCACCTGATCATCGACGCCGACACCCCGGCCGACAACGTACCGATTCCGAACGACGAGAAGCATCGGCACTTCGGCGCCGGGCAGACCGAGGTCGAGCTGACGCTGCCGCCGGGGCAGCACACGCTCCAGCTCGTGCTCGGTGATGCTCTCCATATCCCCCATCAACCGCCGGTCCGTTCCGAGAAAATCACGATCACTGTCTCCCCTTGAGGCTGAACCCGCGCTGAATCGCATGGACATCCGCACCGACTTCGTCGACGCGGTCGGCAACACTCCGCTGATCAAGCTCCGCAAGGCGTCGGAGCTGACCGGCTGCACGATCTTGGGCAAGGCCGAGTTCGTGAACCCGGGCGGCTCGGTGAAGGATCGCGCCGCGAAGTACATGGTGCTCGACGCCGAGCGCCGCGGGGTGCTCGAGCGCGGCGGATTGATCGTCGAGGGCACGGCCGGCAATACCGGTATCGGGCTCGCGCTCGTCGGCAACTCGCGCGGCTACCGCACGTTGATTCTGATGCCGAACACGCAGTCGCAAGAGAAGAAAGACGCGCTCAAGCTCTGCGGCGCCGAGCTCCGCGAAGTGCCGGCGGTGCCCTACAAGGACCCGAACAACTACGTGCACGTAGCGAAGCGCACCGCGGAGGAGCTCGCGGCGAAGGAGCCTCACGGCGTGCTGTACGCGAATCAGTGGGACAACCACGCGAATCGCGACGGCCACACCGCGAGCACCGGTCCCGAGATCTGGGAGCAGACGGCCGGCACGGTGGATGGCTTCACCTGCGCGGTCGGCACCGGCGGCACGCTCGCCGGCGTCGGCGCGTATCTGAAGCAGCGCAACCCGAGCGTCGTGATCGCCGCAGCGGATCCGCTCGGCGCGGCCGTCTACAACTGGATCAAGACGGGCGAGGTCAAACCGTCTCAAGGCAGCTCGGTGAGCGAGGGCATCGGCCAGGGAAGGGTCACGGGCAACCTAGAAGGCGCGCGCATCGACGACGCGTTCCAGATCCCCGACACCGAGATGCTGCCGGTGCTCTACGACCTCGTGCAGAGCGAGGGCCTGCTGCTCGGCGGCTCGAGCGGCATCAACGTGGCGGGCGCAATCCGGCTCGCGCGAGAGCTCGGGCCCGGAAAAACAATAGTCACCGTGCTCGCCGATTCGGGCTCCCGCTACCAATCGAAGCTCTTCAACCCGGAGTTCTTGCGCGCGAAGGGCTTGCCCCCGCCGCCGTGGCTCGCGCCGCGCTGACGTCGCGAGGCTCAGTGACGCTCGAGCGCGGCGCGCGCGGCGCGCGTCGCCTGCTCGCAGCGCGGAACGGTGTGCGCGGCGGCCGAGCCGCGCTTCAGGCCGGGGCGCCGGTCGTCGCGGCGTAGCGTCGCGAGCTCGTTGACGCCGGCACAAGCGTCGAGCAGCTCGTCCTCGGCCGCAGCGAGCGCCTCATCGGTCCTGTTCTCGAGCGCAAAACCCAGGTCGGACGCGACGCCGTTTTGCTCGCGGAACACCCGCTCCACGTAAGCCCGAAAATCCGCGGACGCGAGCCCGAGGCGCTGCCCGTCGGCCGTCGTCACGGCCGCGCAGCCGGCGAGGCCGGCCAATGCGACGAAGGTTTGCAGCGCGCGCAAGACTCGCATGGTCGGGACGCTCGAATTCCCAAGGGTCGCGATGCTCCGCGATCCCCTGAGCCGGCGCAAGGAGGCGGCTGTGGGCGCCTGTGCGATAATGCGCCGCCGCATCGTCGCGGTGACCGCGTCGCTCTATGGCCCATCCCGCTCCGAGGGCGCTCCAGGACCCGCCGCAACAGCTCGACGCCGCGATCGCCAAAGCGACCGACTGGCTCGACCGCGACCAGAACGACCAGGGTTTCTGGGTCGGCATGCTCGAGTCGAGCTACTGCATGGAAGCCGAGTGGCTGCTGGCGATGCACTTCTTGGGCGTCCGCCATCCGCGCGAGCGCGACCTGGTCGCCACACTGCTGAACGCGCAGCGATCCGACGGCTCGTGGGAAAGTTACTACGCGGCGCCGCAGGGCGACATCAACGCAACGGTCGAGTGCTACGCGGCGCTGCGCAGCGTCGGAATGAGCGCCGACGACGAGCCGCTCGTTCGTGCCCGCGCCTGGATCCTCGCGCACGGCGGCCTATCGCAAGTCCGCGTGTTCACCAAGTACTGGCTCGCGCTGCTCGGCGAATGGCCGTGGACCGCGACGCCGAATCTGCCGCCGGAGGTCATCGCGAACCCGCGCTGGTGGTTCAACCTCTACAACTTTGCGAGCTGGGCGCGCGCGACGCTGCTGCCGCTCGCGGTGCTGTCGGCGCGCCGCGCCGTGCGGCCGCTGCCGCCCGATCGGCGGCTCGACGAGCTGTTCCCCGAAGGGCGCGACAAGATGGACTATCGGCTGCCGAGGCGCAGCTCGTGGCTGTCGTGGCGCCGGCTGTTCGTGGTCTCCGACCGGCTTCTGCATCTCTATCAAAAGATCGGCTTCACCCCGGGCCGTGAGATGGCGATCAACGCGTGCTTGGGCTGGATCGTGCGCCACCAAGACGCCGATGGTGCGTGGGGCGGAATTCAGCCGCCGTGGATCTACAGCCTGATGGCGCTCAACGTCGAGGGCTACACGCTGAAGCATCCCGTCGTGTCGAAGGGGCTCGCGGCGCTCGACAGCCACTGGTCGTACGAGCGCGGCGGCACGCTGCACATTCAAGCGAGCGAGTCGCCCGTCTGGGATACGCTGCTCGCGCTGCTCGCGATGCAGGACTGCGGCCGCGAGCTCACGCCGAACATGCAACGCGCGCTCGACTGGGTGCTCGCAAACGAGGTGCGCTACTACGGCGATTGGTCGAAGAAAGTCAAAGGCGTCGAGCCGAGCGGCTGGGCGTTCGAGCGCGCCAACCTCCACTACCCCGACATCGACGACACGGCCGTCGCCCTGATCGTGCTCGCGCGTCTGCCGCGCACGCTGCTCGACCAACCGCACGTCCGCGCGACGATCGACCGGGCGCTCGGGTGGACGATCGCAATGCAGTCGTCGAACGGCGGCTGGGCCGCGTTCGACAAGGACAACGACATACCGATCATCACGAAGATCCCGTTCTGCGACTTCGGCGAGGCGCTCGATCCGCCGTCGGCCGACGTGACCGCGCACGTGCTCGAGGCGCTGGGGCTGCTGGGCTTCGACCGGCATCATCCGGCCGTCGCCCGCGGCTACGAGTTCCTGCGCAAGGAGCAGGAGGCGGACGGTTCGTGGTTCGGCCGCTGGGGCGTGAACCATATCTACGGCACCGCGGCGGTCTTGCCGGCGCTCGCCGGAATCGGCGAGGACATGACGCAAGGCTACGTTCGGCGCGCGGCTGACTGGGTCGCGAGACATCAGAACGAGGACGGCGGTTGGGGCGAGACCTGCGCGTCCTACATGGACGACAGCTTGCGCGGCAAGGGCCCGAGCACCGCGTCGCAGACGGCGTGGGCGCTGCTCGCGTTGCTCGCCACCGGGAACCGCGACTACGACCGTCCGATCCGCCGCGGCGTCGGCTTCCTCGTCGGCACGCAGCGCGACGACGGAACCTGGGACGAGCCGTACTACACCGGCACCGGATTCCCGGGCTACGGCTTCGGTGCGCGCATGGACTTCCGCGACGCGAAAACGCGCGCGCGAATCGCGCAGGGCCACGAGCTACAGCGCGGCTTCATGATCAACTACAACCTCTATCGGCACTACTTCCCGCTGATGGCGCTCGGCAGGGCACGTACGTTCTTGTGACCGTAGCCCGCCGGGAAACCCCTTAGCACCCTCAGGAAATTAGGGTCAGACCCCCCAAAGGGGTCAGACCCATGAATTTTCCCGCGTTACGTAGTATCGCTCGCACGCAAACTGCGAGAGTCCTCTCAAACCGTCCCACCGAAAGCGCATACCCGGGCACTGACTCGA
>DASQOL010000188.1:0-53853 GCA_035644475.1 Gammaproteobacteria bacterium
AGCGCGCCGCCCACCGGCGCGGCCGCCGGCGCGCCATGCAGCGTGTCGCGATAGCTCACGTCGACGGTCACGTGCAGGAACCGGCTCAAGTACACGCGGACGCTACCGGCCGGATTCATCACGCCGAGCTTCGCGAGGTCGAACGGCTGCGACTGGTCCTCGGGCAGACCCGGCTGCACCCAGCCGCCGTGCCCGAGCGGCAGGTAGGTCGGCACGCGCTCGAGCTTGCGATATTCGGCGGTGAGCTGCAGCTCCTCCGGCCGCAGGATGCGAAAACCGAGAGCGTCGACGGCGTCGGGCGCGGGCTCGACCGCGCCGAGAGGCGGCGGGGCGTCCGCCGGCGCGCCCGGGGTCGGCTCGAGCCGCTCCAGCGTCGATTCGTCGAACACGGGAACGGGGCGCCGCGCTTCGTCAGGGTGTCGCGGCGGCGTGCTCTGCGCGAAACGCTCCTCGCTCGTGTCGAAGTCGCGGTACGCGAAGATCAGCACCTCGACTTGATAGAGCGGCGGCCCTGGCGGCGTCGCCGGCACGGGTTGCGGAAGCGTGTCTGCGCTCGAGAGCGCCACGAGCAGCGCGGCGGCGCTAAGGAGGAGTTTGCGGCTCATGGCACGAGTATAACGCCTAGGGTGTAACGCTTGGGACTCAGGCGGCGGCGCTCGCCTGCTCGGCAGGCGCGAGCTTGCCCAGCAGCTTCTCGAGCGCCTGCACCCGCTGCTCGGCGGCCGCGAGCTTCCACGAGAACTTGAGCCTGTACGGCCCGTCGAGCCGATAGCGCTGCTTGTCGCTCTCGATGAGCTTGATGAGCTTCAACGGGTCCACCTTCGAGCGCTCGGCGAAGCGCACGCTGCCGCCCTCGGCCCCGGCCTGGATCTTCGCCACGCCGAGCCGCTGCGCGAGCAGCTTGAGCGACGTGATCGCGAACAGCGTCTTGAGCGGCGGCGGCAGCAGGCCGAATCGGTCGATGAGCTCGATCTGCAGCTCCTCGAGCCCGGCGTCGGTGGCCGCGTTCGCGATCCGCTTGTAGTGCACGAGCCGCATGTGCACGTCGGGCATGTAGTCCTCGGGGATCAAGGCCGCCAAGCCGATCTCGATCTCGGGGCCGTGCAGGAACGGGTCCTCGAGATCGGGCTCGCGGCCTTCGCGCAGCGCCTTCACGGCGCGCGCGAGCAGGTCGTTGTAGAGCGTGAAGCCGATCGCCTGGATCTGGCCGCTCTGGCCCTCGCCGAGCAGCTCGCCGGCGCCGCGAATCTCGAGATCGTGGGTGGCGAGCGTGAACCCCGAGCCGAGCTCCTCCAGCGACTCGATGGCCTCGAGCCGTTTCACCGCGTCGGGCGACAGGGCTTTGAACGGCGGCGCGACCAGGTACGCGTACGCCTGGTGGTGCGAGCGGCCCACGCGGCCGCGGAGCTGGTGCAGCTGCGCCAAGCCGAGCCGGTCGGCGCGGTCGATGACGATCGTGTTCGCGGTCGGGATGTCGATGCCGCTCTCGATGATCGTGGTGCACACGAGCACGTTGAACTGCCGGTGGTAGAAGTCGATCATCACCGCTTCGAGCTCGCGCTCCGACATCTGGCCGTGGGCGACTCGAATCGAAGCCTCAGGCACGAGCTTCGCGAGGTCGCGCGCCACGCCTTCGATGTTCTCGACGCGGTTGTGGATGAAATAGATCTGCCCGCCGCGGCGGATCTCGCGCAGCACCGCCTCGCGGATCTGCCGGTCGTTCCACTCGCCGACGAAGGTCTTCACCGGCAGGCGCTCGGCCGGCGGTGTCGCGATGATCGAGAGGTCGCGCAAGCCGCCGAGCGTCATGTTGAGCGTGCGCGGGATCGGTGTCGCGGTGAGCGTGAGCATGTCGACCTCGGCGCGCAGCCGTTTCAACCGTTCCTTGTGCTTCACGCCGAAGCGATGCTCCTCGTCGACGATCACGAGCCCGAGCCGCTTGAAGCGAATGTCGGAGCTGAGCAGCTTGTGCGTGCCGATCACGATGTCGACCGTGCCCGCGGCCAGGCCGTCGAGCACGGTGGACGATTGGGCGGCGCTCCGAAACCGCGACAAGAGCTCGACGCGCACGGGCCAGTCGGCGAAGCGGTCCGTGAACGTGCGGTAGTGCTGGTCGGCGAGCAGCGTCGTCGGCACGAGCACCGCGACCTGATGGCCCGACTGCACCGCGACGAACGCCGAGCGCAGCGCCACCTCGGTCTTGCCGAAGCCCACGTCGCCGCAGACGACGCGGTCCATCGGCTTCGGGCTCTTGAGATCCTCGATCACCCGGTCGATCGCGGTTTGCTGGTCCTCGGTTTCCTCGAACGGGAACTCGAGCGCGAAGCGCTGGTAGCCTTCGTCGCTGGCGCGCAGCTCCGTGCCCACGCGCGCCGCGCGCTGCGCGTACAGGTTCAAGAGCTCGGCCGCGACGTCGCGCGCCTGGTCGGCGGCCTTCTTCTTGGCCTTCGCCCATTGATCCGAGCCGAGCCGGTGCAGCGGCGCGTCCTCGGGCGACGCGCCGCTGTAGCGCGTGACCAAGTGCAGGCTGAGGACCGGAACGTACAGCTTGTCGCCGCCGGCGTACTCGAGCACGAGGAACTCGGTGAGCTGGCCGTCGACGTCGAGCGTCTTCAAGCCCTGGTAGCGGCCGACGCCGTAGTCTTCGTGCACGACGGGTGCGCCGACCTGGAGGTCGGTTAGCTCGCGGATCACGGCCTCGGGATCGCGCGCGCGCCGCCGGCGCTGACGCTGCCGAGGCCGCTCCATGCCGAGCTCGGTGGTGGTGATCACGCGCACGCCGCGCGACGCGATCCGCAGGCCGTCGTGCAGCTCGGCGACGGTGACCGCGAGCTTGTGCGCGCCGGTCAAGAACTCCTGCCACGTCGCCACGACCTCGGGCTCGTGGCCGCGGTTGCGCAAGAGCTCGAGCATCATCTCGCGATGGCCCGGCGACGACGTGGCGAGCAGCGTGCGCTCGTCGCCCGCGCCCAGCCAGCGCGTGATCCGGTCGTCGCTCGCGGCGACGCCGGCGGCGAGCGGATGCGAGATGCCGGCGCTCGGCGCGTCGCCGTCGGGCGAGTCGTGTGTGAGCAGCGTGAGCGTCGGGTGCGCGTCGAGCTGCGCGCGAAGCTCGGCCGGGCTGAAAAAGCCTTGCGCCGGGGTCAGGATCGGGTGCTCGATGTCGCCCTGCGCTTGCTCGAAGCGCTCGTCGATCATCCGCCAGCCCTCGTCGAGCCCGTCGAGTGCGCCTTCCGGCACGATCACGAGCGTGTCGTCGTGGAAATAGTCGAGCAGCGAGACCGTGGTGGGGAAGAACAGCGGCAAGTAGTACTCGATGCCGGCCGGCAGCTGCGCTTCCGAGATCGTGCGGTAGATCGGGCAGCGGCCGGGCTCGACGGGGAAGCGTTCGCGGAAGCGTTCGCGGAATTCCTTGATCGCCTTCTCGTCGAACGGAAACTCGCGCGCGGGCAGGATCCGCACCTCGCCGATCTGACCCGCGGTGAGCTGCGTCTGCGGGTCGAAGGTGCGCAGCGTCTCGATCTCGTCGTCGAAGAGGTCGATGCGGACCGGCAGCCCGCTGCCGGTGGGGTAGACGTCGAGCACGGCGCCGCGCACCGCGAACTCGCCGGGCTCGGCGACCTGCTCCACGCGCAGATAACCGTGGCCCATGAGCTTGCGGATCATCGCGTCGCGCTCGAGCTTGTCGCCCTTCTTGAGGAACAGCGAGCGCTGCACCACGAAGTCGGGCGGCGGCAGGCGATTGAGCAGCGCGCCCGCTTCGACGACGAGCACCTGCCGCTCGCCGCGCGCCAAGCGGTACAGGCACGACAGGCGATCGGCGAGCAAGTCCTGCGGCGGGGAAATCGCTTCGTAGGGCAGCGTCTCGTAGTCCGGGAAGCGGCTCGGGCGCGTGCCGAAGAACGCGACTTCGTTCTCGAGCCGGTCGGCCGCGGCGGTAGTGGGCGCGATCACCAGCACGCCCGCGGCGTGGCGCGCCGCGGCTTCGGCCACGGCGAGGCTCGTTCCCGAACCGTGCAGCTGCGTCCAGGCCGCGTACGAGCGCGCCCCGGTTGGCAACGGCAACGAATGGGTGACTAGCTCGCTCGGCATCCGCGATTTCATCCAAGAGGGCTGCGGATTATAGGAAAAAATCGGGACATGTCAGGGTTTTGCGAAGGCCGATAAATCCAGCATGTCCCTATTTTTCGGGCGGAGGGTGTGTTATCAATACGCGCCGTGACCGCGCCCAAGTTCTACTTTTGGTATTACGCATATCCGAAGCTGCTGGCGGAGGAAGGGTCGCGATCGGTCTGAAGTAGCTCGATCCAGATTCCAAGAAAGCCGCCAGCGAACCTGGCGGCTTTTTTTTGAGCCGCCGGAAGAAGCGGGCGCAGACGAGACGGAGTTAGAACATGCCGCCCTACACAGACGACTTACGCATCCGCGACTTCGCGGAGCTGCTCACGCCGGCGGAGCTGATCGGCGACCTGCCGTGCACGGAGCAGATGTCGGAGACGGTCGTCGCCGCGCGCCGCGCGTTGCACGCGATCCTCGCTGGCAAAGACGACCGGCTCGCGGTGGTGATCGGCCCGTGCTCGATCCACGACGGCGGAGCGGCCATGGAGTACGCGCGCCGCCTGCGGCCGCTGCGCGACACGCTCGGCGACGCGCTCGAGATCGTCATGCGCGTTTATTTCGAGAAGCCGCGCACCACGGTCGGCTGGAAAGGGCTCATCAACGATCCCGACTTGGACGGCAGCTTCAACATCAACAAGGGCCTGCACCTCGCGCGCGGCCTGCTCTGCGAGATCAACGCGCTGGGTCTCCCGGCGGGCTGCGAGTATCTCGACGTGATCTCGCCGCAATACATCTCCGACCTCGTCGCCTGGGGCGCGATCGGCGCGCGCACCACCGAGAGCCAAATCCATCGCGAGATGGCGTCGGGCCTGTCGTGCCCCGTCGGCTTCAAGAATGGCACCGACGGCAACGTGAAGATCGCGGTGGACGCGGTCGGCGCGGCGGCGCATCCGCATCATTTCCTGGCCGTGACCAAGGACGGCCGCGCGACGGTGGCGGTGACGGCCGGCAACCCCGACGGCCACGTGATCCTGCGCGGCGGCAAGACGCCGAACTACGCGGCGGAGCACGTCGCGGCAGCCTGCAAGCTGCTCGAGCAGGCGAAGCTGCCGCCGCGGCTCATGGTCGACGCGAGCCACGCGAACAGCGCCAAGCAGCCCGACAACCAAACGCGCGTCGCCGACGACATCGCCGCGCAGATCGAGGGCGGCGAGCGGCGGATCGCCGGCGTGATGGTCGAGAGCCACTTGGTCGGCGGGCGGCAGGACCTCGTCCCCGGCAAGCCGCTCGTCTACGGCCAGAGCATCACCGACGGTTGTATCGGCTGGGACGCGTCGGTCGCGATTCTCGAGCGGCTCGCGGCAGCCGTCCGCGGGCGGCGGCTCAAGGAGCGCGGTGTCGCGTAGTCGGCGGCGCGCGGCAGCGCACCCGCGTGGGGTGATGATCGTGCCGCGGCGGTCTAGAATGTATATGATCGGCGGGCGCCGCCATCCGGCCGCAAAGCCATAACGACGAATTCAACAACAACGGGGTAGGGGAATAGTCATGCGAGTCTCATCCGTTCTCGGCCGCTGGGGCGCGGCCGCCGCACTGCTGCTGCTCTCGGGAGCTGCGTTCGCACAGGGGCCCGCGCAGGAAGCGCCGAAGAACCTCAAGGTGCTGCCGAAGGATTGGACGCGCCCGCAGGTCGTCCAAGTGATGCAGAACTTCACGGCCGGGCTCGGCGTGGGTTGCGACTTCTGCCACGTGCTGCCGCAGGGTCAGCCGCCGGATTTCGCGTCCGACGACAAGAAGGAGAAGGACCTCGCGCGCGCGATGATGAAGATCACGCAGGACCTGAATACTCGGCTGCCGAAGGATTTCGGCATGGCGGCGAACGACGTTACCCGCATCGGCTGCATCACCTGCCATCGCGGCGTGCCGGAGCCGAAGCAGCTCGCCGAGATCCTCGCGAAGACTTCCGCGGACAAAGGCTTCGCCGCGGCGTCGGATCAGTACAAGGAGCTGAAGACGAAGTTCTACGGCGCCCAGGCCTACGACTTCAGCGAGAGCGGCCTGATCGCAACGGCGCAGCCGCTGGCACAGAACCGCACCGACGAGGCGATCCAGTTCCTGCAGTTGAACCTGCAGCTGTTCCCGCAGTCGGTTCGCAGCTACGTCGCGCTCGCGCAGGCGCAGCAGGTGAAGAAGGACAACGCGGGCGCAATCGCGAGCCTCGAGAAGGCGCTCGCGATCGACCCGAAGAACGGTCAAGCGCAGCGCATGCTCACGGATTTGAAGAAGTGATCTAGCCCTTGACGGCCGACCGCGAAGCGGTCGGCTCCGTGCCGCGCGGCGCGGCAGGCACTGCCGCCTGCCGCGCGCGCAATCCCGCGAGCACGCGGCGCACCGCCTGCGCCTGCTCGCTCGCCTCGGCCGCCGCCGTGTGCTCGCGGTCCGAGGGTCGCCCGCGACGCTCCGCGTGATTCGCGATCGACTGCAGCACCAAAGCCCGCTCGTCGAGCAGCCGCACCGCAACCCAGAGAGCGCGCTCTATCTCCTCGGACTGCTGGTCGAGAAGTGCCGACGTCGACCACGCGTGCCCGACGCCGCAGCGGTAGACCGCGGTGTCGTTGTTTCCCACTTTCCACAGCGTACCGCCGCACTCCGGGCATGCCACCGGTTGACACTCGCCGATGGTCTCGACCGCGCCGATCCAGCTGCCCGTCGCCAGCTGCCCTTCGATGATGAGGTCGCGCGGCACCACGACGAGCGGCGCGTACTCGCGGCTCAGGCTCAGCAGCAATGCGCCCATCTGCTCCACACGCAGCACGTGGTCCACCTCGACGGACTCGAGCGCCTTGCGGGGCATGTCGCCGAACCGCGCTTCGGCCGGGTCTTGAACGATGACGATGCCGCCGCAGCGCTTCACCGCCACGAGTCCCGCGATGCCGTCGTCGAGCGTTCCGCTGAGCAACACGGCCACGGTGCGGCTGTTGCGCGTGGCGGCGGCCGTGAGGAACAGCGGATTGATCGACGGCCGCATGCGATTCTCGCGCGGGCCGGTAGCGAGGTGCACCGTGTCGTCGACCACGATGAGATGCCGATCCGGCGGAGCCACGTAGACGCGGCCCGGCGCGATCCGCTGCGCGTTCTCCACGAACTGCACGGATAGCGGCGTCGCGGCTTGCAGCGCGTCGGCGAGGTAGCTCGCCGCGTGCGGCGCGAGGTGTTGAACCACGAACACCGAGCCGCCGAAGTTGCGCGGGAGTTGCGCCAGCAACGTGCGCAGTGGCGCGACGCCGCCCGCGGACGCGCCGACCACCACCGTGTCGCGGCGCGGGGCCTCCTCGGCCTCGATCGTCGCCAGGTCGGCTCGAGCTTTCCTGCTCTGCGCCATGGGCGCTCCGGTCCCTGTCCCACCGGTGGCCCATGCACGACCCGTGCCGGAAATCAGTAGTGGATCGGACGAGTCACCTTGCCGCGAAATACGTAGTACGAATAGCCCGTGTAGAACAGCACGGCCGGCAGCGTGATCAGCACGCCGACCAGCAGGAATTCCTGGCTCGAGCGCGTGGCAGCCGCCTCCCAATAGGGGATCGAGTGCGGCACGATGTTCGGCCAGAGGCTGATGGCGAGGCCCGCGTAGCCCAAAGCGAACAGCACGAGGGTGAGCACGAACGGCGGCACGTGACGCTTGCGGCGGCCGGTGTAGCGCCAGAGCAGCAGGCCCGTGATCAGCGTCGCGAGCGGCACTTGCGACAGGAAGTAGAAGTTCGGCAGCGAGAACCAGCGCTGGAAGACCACGTTTTCGAGAAACGGCACCCAAATACTGATTACCGCAATCAGGGCCAGAACGAGCAGCAGCAGGTACCGCGACGCGCGCCGCGCCCACTCCTCGAGATCGCCCGGCGCCTTCATGATGAGCCAGGTGCTGCCGAGCAACGCATACCCGGCCACGAGCGCCACGCCGGTTACGAGGCCGAACGGCGTGAGCCAGCCGAGCACGCCGCCCACGTAACGCGTGCCGTCGAGCTCGAAGCCTTGGACGAACGCGCCGAGCACCACGCCTTGCGCGAACGTCGCGACGATCGATCCCCACTGGAACGCGCGGTCCCAAACCTTGCGGTTCGTGCGCGCCTTGAACCGGAACTCGAAGGCGACGCCGCGGAACACGAGCCCGAGCAGCATCACGATGAACGGCAGATACAGGGCCGGAAGCACGATCGAATAGGCGAGCGGGAACATCGCGAACAGGCCGCCGGCGCCGAGCACGAGCCACGTCTCGTTGCCGTCCCAGATCGGCGCGACGGACGTCATCATCGTGTCGCGGTCCTCGTCGCGCGGCACGAGCGAGAACAGGATCCCCGTGCCGAGCACGAAGCCGTCGAGTAGCACGTACATGAAGATCGCGAACGCGATCACCGCGAGCCAGAGCAACGTGAGCCAGTCGCCGCTCACGGCCTCGGCTCCGGCGCGTCGATCATCTCGGCGGCGGCGCCGAGCGGTCGTGCGGCGCGCGCGTCGCCGTGCGGCGCGTCGACCTCGAGCGGCCCGGCCTTGATCACGCGCGTGAGGTAGTAGATGCCGGCGCCGAACACGCCGCCGTACACGCCGATGAACAGCGCGAGCGTTGTGGCCACGCTCGCGCCGGGCACGGCGGACACCGCGTTTGCCGTGCGCAGCAGACCGTAGACCACGTACGGTTGGCGGCCGACCTCGGTCGTGCACCAGCCCGCGAGCAGCGCCACGAAGCCGCTCGGGATCATCCACGGCAGCACGCGCAGCAGCCAGCGCGTCTCGGCCAGCCGGCCGCGCACGAGCTGCACGAGGCCCGTCCACGCCGCGGCGAGCATCAGAAGGCCGATGCCGACCATGAGCCGAAACGAGTAGAAGATCAGCGCCACGCGCGGCCGGTCGGCGCGCGCGAACTCCTTGAGCCCGGTGACCGGCGCGTTCACGTCGTGTTTCAAGATCAGGCTGCCGAGCAACGGCACGGCGAGCTCGAACGCGTTGCGCTCGGCGGCCTCGTCCGGAATCGCGAGCAACACCAACGGCGCGCGCGGCCGCGATTCCCAGTGCCCTTCGAGCGCGGCGATCTTGGCGGGCTGATGCTCCTCGGTGTTGAGCCCGTGCAGATCGCCGAGCACGATCTGCAGCGGCACCACGATGCTCGCGAAGATCACGGCGAGCTTGAGCATCAGCGTCGCGCGCCGCGGGTATTGGCCGCGCAGCAAGTAGCGCGCGGCCACGCCGGCTACGACGAAGCAGGTGGTGAGATACGCGGCGGTGACCATGTGCGCGAAGCGGTACGGGAACGACGGGTTGAACACCACGTCGACCCAGCGCTCGGGATAGAACACGCCGTCGCGGAAGGTGTAGCCCGCGGGCGTGTGCATCCAGCTGCTCGCGGCGAGGATCCAGAACGCCGAGATCAACGTGCCGAGCGCGACCATGCAGGTCGCGAAGAAGTGCATGCCGCGGCCGACGCGGTTCGGGCCGAACAGCATGATCCCCAAGAACGTGGCCTCGAGGAAAAATGCCGTAAGCACTTCGTAACCGAGCAGCGGCCCCAAGATGTTGCCCGCGGTCGCGGACAGCCCACTCCAGTTCGTGCCGAACTCGAAGCTCATCACGAGCCCCGAGACGACGCCCAAACCGAACGACACGGCGAAGATCTTGAGCCAGAACCGGTAGAGGCTCTGGTACGCGGGCTTGCCGGTGACGAGCCACAAGAGCTCGAGCATCGCGAGCCAACTCGCGATGCCGATCGTGAACGCGGGAAAAAGAATGTGAAACGAGATGGTGAACGCGAACTGGAGGCGCGCGAGCAACAGCGGATCAGGCATGTGTCCCATTTTGCGCCCTGGCGGGGCGGCCGACCACAAGGAAATCGCAGTTGCGCCGGAGTCGCCCTGACGCAGGTCTAAGGCGCGGCCGCAGCGCCAGCCGGAGATGCCGACGTACGCGCTCACGCGTACTCTCCGTGCTCATGGTGGCGAACAGCGAAACGGCGGCCGACTGCGACGTGGTGATCGTCGGCGCCGGGGCTGCCGGCCTCGCCGCGGCGGCGAGGCTCGCCCGCGAAGGCGTTTCCGCCCGAGTGCTCGAGGCCCGCGACCGCATCGGCGGCAGAATCTTTACGCGCCGCGTTCCCGGCGTGGACGTGCCGCTCGAGCTCGGCGCGGAGCTCGTCCACGGCCGGCCGGCCGCCACGCTCGCATGGGCTGCGAAAGCGCGGTCGCCGCTCGTGGACCTCGGGGAGCAGCGCTGGATCGTGCGCGACGGCAAGCTCGAGCCCGCCGCCGACTTGTTCGAGCGGATGATGCAGGGGTTGTCGGCGGCGCAGCGGCCGCGCAAGGACCTCGCGTTCGCCGAGTTCATCGACGGTGCGGCGCGACGCCATCTCACGCCGGCAACGCGCGAGCTCGCGCTGCTGCTGGTGGAAGGTTTCGACGCGGCCGACGCGAGCCGCGTGAGCACGCTCGCCACACTCGACGAGTGGACCGGCTCGGCATCCGCCGAGGCGCCCACGTTCCGCTTGCGCGACGGTTACGGGGCGCTCGTCGACGCGCTCGTGAGCGCGCTCGACAGCCGCGCGGAAGTTACGCTCGAAACGATCGTGCGCGAGGTGCGATGGCGCCGCGGCGCGGTGGAGATCGACGCGATCCAGCAAGGCCGGCGCCGCGCGGTGAAGGCGCGCGCGGCGATCGTTGCGTTGCCGCTCGGCGTGCTCAAGCAATCGGCGCGGGCGCGCGGAGGCGTGGCGTTCGCGCCGGCGCTCGAGGCCAAGCGCAAGGCATTCGCGGGGCTCGAAAGCGGCTCCGTGCTCAAGGTGGTGCTCGAGTTCGCCGACGCGTTCTGGGAGGATCTGGACGGCGGGCGTTATCGCGACGCGGCATTTTTTCACGCGCCCGGCGCTCCGTTTCCGACCTTCTGGTCCGCGTTGCCGGTGCGTGCGCCCGTGCTCTGCGCCTGGACGGCGGGTCCGAGCGCGAGGCGTCTGTCGGGTCGCGGTGAGGCCGCGATCGTTCGCGCGGCGCTCGCGAGCTTACGAGCGGTTTTCGGCAAGAGCGTCGGGGCTGCCCGCCGATTGCAGGCGGCCTTCGTTCACGATTGGCAGGCCGATCCCTTCGCGCGCGGCGCGTATTGCTACGTCACCGTCGGAGGCCGCCGAGCGCGCGAACGCTTGGCCGAGCCGCTGCGCGGCACGCTGTTCTTTGCGGGTGAAGCCGCCGCCACCGGCGGCGAATCGGGGACGGTGGCCGGCGCGCTGCAAAGCGGCGAGCGCGCCGCGGAGCAGGTGCTCGCCGCGCGACGACATCGCAGGCGGCGCTAGCGCCGCTCAGCCGCCGGGCTCGACGCGCGGTTCGTTCGACTCGTCGCGCGAGGATCGGGCACCGCGCCGCTCGGCGTCGCGATAGCCCTCGCGATAGTCGGGGCTCTCGCGCTCGTCGCGGCCGAAGCCCCAGCCGAAGCCCACCGACAGCTGCGAGACGTTGTCGTCGAAACGCTCGGCCTCGAGCGACAAGCTCCACGGCGCCTTGAAGTACCAGCGGACGCCGGCGCCGAGCATGACTCCGTTGGGGTCGAAGTCCCCGTCAGGAACGTTGGTCTGGAGCTTCGCGCGGTAATAGCCGGCCTTGCCGAACAGCCGCACGTTGCCGATTTCGAAGCGGCGCACCAGCGCGACCTTGTAGAGCCTCTGGTCGTTGCCGCCGATCTGTTGGGTGATAGGTGCACAGACCGCGCCGTCGGCGCAGGGCGTGCCGAATCCGTCGAAGCTGCCGTATTCGTTCCAGCCGAGCTCGGCGCCCCATTTGCCGAACGCAATGCCGGCCTCGATGCCGAGCATCGGCGCGCTGTCATCGACCACGCCGTTGTACGGCGCGCCGAGCGGGAAGTCGGCGTTCGCGTAGCCGAGTTGCACGCTCGCATACGGTTGCGCAAAGGCGAGCGTGGGTGCCGCGGCCAAAGCTAGCAGCGCGAGCAGTTGTCGTCGGATTTTCATGGTCGAATTTTCGCCACTGGAGTAATGACCCTATCTAAGCAAGATCCGCGCCAGCGAGTAGGCAGGGGCGGTGGGCGCTCTTGGATGATTCGCCTTTGCAAGGATTGTTTAGCAAACGCAATCCATGCAGACCGAGACCGCGCCGTGCGGCGGGCGGCCTCGTTTGCCTCGTGGCTCGGGCCGCTGCTGTGTCCGCGGGTCGGTCCCGCTAACATAGCCCGGTCGCGCGCGGCGCTTCCGCCGCCGAGTCCGGAGCCGTGATGACCGAGCCGCCGTTGCATGTGATTTCCTCGATGGCTACGCGCGAGGTGCTGCGCGAGCTTGCGCGCGATTACGCGGCGGCGACGTCGCGTGAGGTCGCCACCGAGGCCGCCGGCGGCGTCGACGTAGCGAAGCGCGTCGAGCTCGGCGAGGCTCTCGAGGTCGTGGTGTTAGCGTCGAATGCAATCGACAAGCTGATCGCCGAGCGCAAGCTGCTCGCGGGCACGCGCGTGGACCTCGTGCGGTCCCGCGTCGGAGTAGCCGTGCGCGCCGGTGCGCCGAAGCCCGACATCGCCACCGAGGAAGCGCTGCTGCGTGCCGTGGCCGGCGCCAAGAGCGTGAGCTACTCCACGGGACCGAGCGGCACGCACCTCGAGAAGACGTTCGAGCGTTGGGGGATCCTCGCGGAGCTGCGGCCGCGTATCGTGATTCCGCCGCCCGGTGTGCCCGTCGGCTCGCTGGTGGCCGACGGCAGGGCGGAGATCGGTTTCCAGCAGCTCTCGGAGCTCGCCAATCTCGCCGGTGTCGAGGTCGTCGGCCCCTTGCCGCCGCCCGTCCAGATGGTGACGATCTTCGCCGGCGCCGTCGCGGCAACCTGCCGCCGCCCCGACGCCGCGCGGGCGCTGTTGGCGTTCTTGGCGTCGCCCGCGGCCGCCCCCGTCAAGCGGCGGCACAGCCTGGAGCCCGGGTAACCCAGCCTTACCGTGAACCGGGTGCTTGCGCGTGTGGCCACGCGCGCCGCGCAGCTTTGAGGCGCAGTTTCGTCTCGTCGCTTACTCCGCGCGCAAGGTGCGAGCGGGATCGATACCGGCCGCGCGCCGGGCCGGCAGATACGAGGACAGGATCGCGATCGTAAGCATCGTCGCCGGCGCAGTCAGGAACACCAGCGGATCGAGAGCGCTGATCTCGTAGAGCTGACTCGCGACGAGCGTTCGCGCCGCCCAGGCTCCGGCGAGCCCCAGCGCGATCCCGGTGGCGGCGAGACGCAGCGCCCAGACGACGATCATCCGCCGCATCTCGCCCGAGCGGGCGCCGAGCGCGGACCGGATTGCGATCTCGAAGGAGCGCTGGGTCACGGCAAACGACATGAGCCCGTAGATGCCGACGGCCGTGAGCGCGAGCGACACGAACCCGAAGACCGTCAGCAGCGCGGTTCCGAGACGCTGTCGCGCAACGGCTGCGGACAGGACCTCCGAGTAGACGTTGAACACCGGCGGTATGCTGCGATCCATGTCGGCGAGCACGGCGCGGATTGCGGGGATCAGGTTGCTCGGGTCTTCGAGCCGCGTTCGCACCACCACCGTCATGCGGCGCACTGTCCACTGCTCGAGGGGAAAGTAGACGGCGGGCTCGCGCGTCTCCCACAACGTCGACTGCGGGATGTCGCGCACGACACCGACGATGTCGAACTCGCCGGTGGCCATCTCGCCGATCGGAAAGGCCAAGCCGCCGGGCCTCCACAGTGCGCTGCCCGGGAGGATCACTCTTTGGCCGACCGCTTCGCCGCCCCCGTATACGGAGCGCGCGAAGGCTTCGTTTACCAAGGCGACGCCACGTGCGTCGCGCCGGTCGGACGGCTCGAACAGCCTGCCGGCGACGGGCTGTACGCCCATCGCCGCGAAAAATTCGGGCGAGACCTGCGTGACCTGCGTTTGCCGCACCGGCGTGGACGGCGGATCGAAGCGCTCTCCCGGGACCAGGAACGGCGCGCGCGCGACGGGCGGCACGAGCGGAACATGAGAGGTGGCCGCTACCGATTCGACTCCGGGCAGCGCGCCGATGCGGCTCATGAGCTCCTCGTAGAAGCGCGCCACCGGCAGGTAGCCCGTGGCCGCGCCGCGCTCGACGCGGCCGGGCACGTTGAGATCCAGTGTGAGCAATCGATCGGGATTGAATCCGGGATCGTCGGCGACGAGGTTGACGTAGTTGCGAACGAGAAGCCCGGCGCCGATGGCGAGCATCACGGCCAAGGCCACCTCGGCGACCACCAACGTGCCGAACAGGCGATTGCGTCCGGGACCGCCCGAGGCGGAGCGACTCCCCTCGCTGATCAGGCGCGTCAGGTTGCCGCGCGCCTGCCGCAGCGCCGGGGCGAGCCCCACCGCGAACGCGGTGATCACGACGCACGCCGCCGCGAAGGCGAGCACGTTCCCATCCATCGACAAGGTCTGCAAGCGGGGAAGGCCGGCGAGCCCGACGGCGCCCGACAGCTTGACCGCGGCGGCCGCGAGACCGACGCCGAGCGCCCCGCCGAGCACGGCGAGCGCCAAGGTCTCCGTCAACAGTTGGCGCACCGTGCGCCACGGTCCCGCACCGAGCGCGCCGCGCACCGCAATCTCCCGCGCGCGCGCGGCGGCGCGCGTGAAGAGCAGCATCGCGACGTTGAGGCACGCGATCAGCAGCAGGATCGCCACCGCGCCGGACAGGATCAGCACGGTGGTCGAGAAGCTGCCGACGACGTCCTCGAGCAGCGGCACCGAGACGAACCGAACGGGCCGACCGTCCTGCCACGGTGTCAGCCTCGTGGAAAGCACTTCGAGCTGGGCTGCGAGCCGCTCCGCGGACGTGCCCGGCTCGAGCCGCGCGTAGCCGTCCATTTGCAGGACGTCGGAGGCCGCTCCTCCGGGAGTGAACAACGTCCACAGGGCGGTTCCGGCGGGCAGGTCGAAGCTCGGCGCCGCGACACCGATGACGGTCCTCGGTCCGCCATCCACGGTAACGACGGATCCGACGATGTCCGGATCGGACCGGAACAGGTCCCGCCAGACGGCGTGGCTCAGCACCGTGGTCCCGTCGGCGTCGCCAGGCTCGAAGCCGCGGCCGAGCGCGAGCGGATACGTGAAGATCCGAAAGAACCTCGCGGACGCGAAGTACTCGGTGACCGCGTAAGGGAGCCCGTCGCGGCCGACGATCGAGGCGTCGTCGGCGAAGCCGTAGGCGGCGGCGCGTACGGCGCCTTGCTGCTCGTTCAGAGGATCCATGTGAGCCTGCATGACCGGGCCCACCGGCAGGCCTTGGGCATCGATCGTGCGGATCCGAAAAATCCGTCCGGGATCGTCGTACGGCAGGGGCCGGAGCAGCACCGTGTTCACGACGCTGAAGATCGCGGTGGTCGCCCCGATCCCGAGCGCCAGGGTCAGAACCGTGGCGGCCGTGAAGGCCGGGTTCTTGAGCAGCATCCGCGCGGCGTAGCGGAGGTCTTGCAGCAACGTTTCCATTCCGCGCAACCGTTCATCCGTTGTTCGTCGCGCAAGCAATCGCCATGCCAATCGGCGGCGTTCGGGAACGCCTTGGTATTTCAGGGCGAGGGCCGTCGCCGGAGCGTTCCCGCCGGGCCGGTTGTCCCGCGACCGACGCCCGCGTTTCGTTTTCGGGACGAACGACGAAGGCCCCTGATCGGAGCGCGTTGAGGTTGCCGCCCCTGGTCGAAGTAGTAGATCGCTTGACGTGGCCCCGCTTTCTCCGGGACTGGGCGCTCAGAAGTCGACGGCTTTCGCGTCTGCGAGGATCAGGTCGTGATACACCGACAGCGACCAGCCTTGTTTCTCGAGCTCGTCGAGCCGCTTCTCGAACTGACCCACGTAGTTGCGCTTGCTGCCGTAGAGCTGTTTGAGCTTCTCGGCGGACATCGGCTCCTGCCACGCGCTCAGCCGGCACATGATCTGCGCGCCTTGTAGACCGTTCGCCGCCACGTACGCGCTCGGGTTCGCGATCACGGGCTCGACGGCCGTGTTCACCGGCGAGTACTTCGCGATCGCCACGTCCACGTACGGATTGCGGATGCCGCCGAGCGGATTGCCGTTCGCGTCGAGCGCCATCGCGGAGCCGTCGTTGGTGACGTCACGGTCGAGCAGGATCCGCGCCGCGTGCGGCGCCGGAATGCCCTGGTCCACCCAGCGCAGCAGGTGGTAGAGCCCGAGCGAGTAGTACGCCTGGTGCGGGAACGTCGACAGCGGCTTCACGCACGGATTCGGATGCAGCCGCACGTTGTCCCGCGCGTCCACGTGGCCGATGCCCGAGACCTCGTAGAGCCGGAACTGCTTGCCGGGCTCGTCGCTGTCTTGGCGGCGCGGCACGTTGGTTTCCACCTCGTGCATCGTCGGCATCTCGATCAGCGGCACGTCGATCTCCATGATGTTCGCGCCCGTCGACGTCGGCAGAAAACCGTCGAAGATCCGCTGCATCTCGGGCGTGCGGTACACCAGGTGCGCCGGCAGGTAGTTGACCAGCGTGCCGGCGCTCATCGACGTGCCCGCCATCACGAGCTTGCGCACGGCGGCGCCGGCCGTGAGCGGGCTCTTCGCTCGGACCAGCGCCGCGACCTGCGCGATGATCTCGTTCTGCTGGCCGTCGGCGATCGCGAGCTTCTCGTAACGTTTCGCGTTGAGCGCCGTGAACTGAGCGGGCGATGTCGTCAGGATCTCGACGGCGCCGTGGCCGGCGCTCATTAGATATCCGGACGTGAACTCGAACATGTGCGCGGCGCCGCTCGAGTGCATCGACTCGGCGAGCACGAGGCCGCTGAACTTGCTCGCGTCGCGCGGCATGCGCGCGACGACGCGCGTGGTGTACGGCTTGCCGTCGGCCGTGCCCGACGCGAAGAACTCACGCGTGACGTAGCCGAAGTGCGCGGTGTCGAGCCCGCGCGCCTGCGACGGCGCGGAGTCGAACATCGCGCCGGGGCCGGTGATCTCGGCGCTGAGCTTCGGCAGCGCGACGGCGGTCGGCGCCTTCGGCAGCCCGTCGATCGACGGCGGCCGCGGGCCGCCCGCGCCCGGACCGGAAGGTTGCGCCGCTGCGCCGCCCGCGATGGCGAGCGCGATCGAGATGCAAGCCGCCAGTGCGGCTGAGCTGAGCCTGGTCATCGTATTCCCCCCGAAAAACGTTCCCGCTGCGAGCGCGCAAAATAGCACGCGCGCCGCGCCGCGGCAGCAGGGCGAGCGCGAATTGAATGCGCAGCGGGTTCGTGCGATAACGCGCCGAGCCAAAAGAGGCAGCCGAATGCCCGCATCCGATTTCCGCCCGCCCGAGCGGCGCCAGTTCCGCCCGTGGCAACGATACCTGTCCTATCTGCCGCTCTATCTGCTCGTCGTGCCGTTGTCGTGGACGTTCGAGGTCACGGGGGGCTGGAAGCGGCTCGTGCGGGGGCGCGGAGCCGTATTCGGCGCGTTCGACGACTATCGCGCGAAGGCCGGCGACGTGTTTGCGTGCGCGGGCTTCAAGAGCGGCACCACGTGGCTGCTGCAGATCGCGACGCAGATCGCGCACCGCGGCGCCGCCGAGTTCGCCGACATCCATCACGTCGTGCCGTGGCCCGACTGCCCGCCGACGCACAAGGCTCACCTGGTGCCGCTCGACGACCCGTCGCCACTCGCCCGCTCGCCCACGGGCAGGCGCGTGATCAAGACGCACTTGCCGTTCGACGCCGTGCCGTACTCCGCCGAGGCGTTCTACATCGGCCTCGTCCGCGACCCGAAGGACGCGTGCGTCTCGAGCTATCACTTCATGCGTTCGATGCTGTTCGGCCCCGCGATGCCGTCGGTCGCGGCCTGGGTCGAGATGTTCGTGCAGCCCGACTTCGCGCCGGTGGGTTGGGCGGGGCATTTGCAGAGCTACTGGCGGATGCGCGACCGGCCGAACGTGCTGTTCCTGACTTACGAGGAGCTCAAGCGCGACTGCGCTGCGGGGATTCGGCGGATCGCCGGGTTCATGGGCGTGGAGCTCACCTCAACGGAGCTCGCGGAGGTGGAGCGCCGCTCGAGCTTCGCGTACATGAAACAGGAGCAGCACCGGTTCAATCCCGGGCACGTCGTGCCGTGGGGCAGCGCCGGCGGGTACATGATCCGGCGCGGCGAGCGCGGCGGTTCGGGCGAGTTGACCGAGAAGCAGCGCCGGCGGATCGACGACGCGTGCCGGGCGCAGCTGCTAGCGCTCGAGTGTGACTTCCCGTACGACCAAGCGTTCGCCGCGCGCTAGGAGTCTCTGCGGCAGAAACGCACGAGCCCGAGGCCGTGCGACCCCGGACTTCCAGGCGGCAGCGGGCGTCAGCTCGAGTGCCGCGCGACCGCGTGGACGACCTTGTCGTGCTCGAAGTAGACCGAGAAGCCGGGATAGTCCCAGCGCGTGATCGGCGGGTTGCCGACGGCCGCGTGCTTCTGCGACGGCGCGCCGTAGGTCGACTCGACGCGGTCCATGCTCGTTCCGGCCTTCGGTCGCTCGGCGGCGGAAGGTTGGTCGATCTCGATACCGTCGAGCAACAGCACGTCCGCTTGCGCGGCGGCCGCGCCTACCGTCAGCAGCCCCACTGCGAGGGTCGTCGCGATGCGTTTCGCCATGCTCGGGTCCTCCCTGAAACGACGGGACTATAGCACCGGCCCGAGGGGGTTCGATTCGCGGTCCGCTGCTTTTGTGCCGTGCGTCACAATCGGCGCGCCGGGCCCGGTGCGGCGCGGTCTTCGAGGACGCTCGATGCCCGTTATGGTTTAATTCGCGCGGATGTTTCGACCCCTCGAGTGCTTCATCGGTCTGCGCTATCTGCGCTCGCGTCGCCGTCGCGGCGTAGTGTCGTTCATGAGCGCGGCGTCGTTGATCGGCATCGCGCTCGGCGTGGCCGCGCTGCTCGTGATCTTGTCGGTGATGAACGGCCTCGAGAACGAGACCCGGACGCGGCTCTTGAGCATGACCGCGCACGCCACGATCGCCGCGCCCCAAGGGCTTGCGGACTGGGGCGACCTCGAGGGCAGGCTCGCCGCGCTGCCGGATGTCACGGGCGTGTCGCCCTATGTGACGATCGAAGGCATGCTCGCCGCCGGCGTGAACCTGCGACCCGCGGTCGTGCGTGGCATCGACCCGGATGCGGAGCGGCGCGTTTCGACCATCGAGGAGCTGCTGCGGGGCGGCACCCTCGCCGACCTCGCTCCCGGCAGCCACAAGATCGTGCTCGGCCGTGCGCTCGCGCTCAATCTCGAGCTGAGCGTAGGCGACACCGTCACCCTGCTCGTGCCGCGGGTGCGCGCAGGCACCATCGAGCCGCGGTTGGCGTCGTTCACCGTGGCCGGCACGTTCGAAGCCGGCATCACGGATCACGACGCGAACCTCGCGCTCGTGAACCTGCGCGACGCAAGCGAGCTCAAGGGCCTCCGCGGCGCGGCCGAGGGGCTCGCGGTGCGGCTCGCCGACCCCGCCGGCGTGAGCCGGTTTCGCGATGCACAGAGCGGGGCGCTGCCGCCGGGGCTGCGCTATTCCGACTGGACCGAGGACTACCGCAGCCTCTTCACCGCGATGCACATCGAGAAGGTGATGATGCGGATCATCCTGATGCTCATCGTCGGGGTGGCGGCGTTCAACATCGTGGCGTCGCTCATGATGGTGGTCATCGACAAGCAGAAGGACATCGCGATCCTGCGCACCTACGGCCTCGAGCCCAAGCGCGTCGCGCGCGTGTTCGTGGTGCAGGGCTCCGTGATCGGGCTCGCCGGCACGGTGCTCGGCACGATTCTCGGGCTCGCGATCGCGTTCAACGTCGGCGTGATCGTGCCGTGGCTCGAGACCACGTTCCACTTCAAGATCATGCCGGGGGACGTCTACTACGTGACTCAGCTCCCGTCCGAGGTGCACCTCTTCGACGCCGTGACGATTCCCATCGCGGCGTTTCTTGTGGCGATGCTCGCAACGCTGTATCCGGCGCGACGGGCGGCCGCGATCGCGCCCGCGCTCGCGTTGCGTTACGACTGACGCGCGCGACGATGCGCCAACCCTACGAGCTCTCGATCGCCGTCCGTTATCTGCGCGCGCGCAGCACGCACAGCTTTATCTCGTTCATTTCGGCCGTTTCGATGATTGGCATCGGTCTCGCGGTTGCGGTATTGATCGTCGTGCTCTCGGTGATGAACGGTTTCGAGCATGAGCTGCAACAGCGGATCCTCGGCATGATGTCGGACGCCACGATCGACGGTTCCGGCGGGCCGCTCGACGATTGGCGCGCCATGCGCACGCGCGCGCTCGCGAATCCGGAGATCGAAGCCGTCGCGCCGTTCGTGGAGGGCCAGGCGATGGCCGTCGCGGGCGAGGCGCTCGCGGGGGTGAGCGTGCGCGGCGTCGACCCCGCCCTCGAGGGCGACGTATCGAACATCGCGTCGCTCATGCAGAGCGGGAGCTTGGGCGCGCTCGAGCCGGGCAGCTACCGGATCGTGCTCGGCACGAAGCTCGCCGAGACGCTGCACGTGCAAGTCGGCGACAAGGTCGTGCTCGCGCTCGCAACCGAAGCTCGCGTCACGCCGGCCGGGCTCATCCCGCGCACCAAGCAGTTCACGGTCGCGGGAGTGTTCTCGGCGGGCATGTACGAATACGACCGCGGCCTCGCGTTCGTGAGCTTCGACGACGCCGCGCGCTTGTTTCGTACGGACGGCCGCGCGACGGGGTTGCGGCTCGGCATCGGCGACGTCTACAACGCGCGCAGGGTCGCAATGGACACCGCGCGCGCGATCGTGGACGAACTGGGCGGCAAGGTCACGATCTCGGACTGGACGAGGCAGCACTACAACTACTTCCGCTCGATCCAGCTGCAGAAGTCGATCATGTTCGTGATCCTGTCGCTCGTAATTGCGGTCGCGGCGTTCAACATCGTGTCGACGTTGATGATGGTGGTCCGCGACAAACGCGGCGACATTGCGATTCTGCGCAGCTTCGGCACCACGCCGCGCAGCGTAATGACCATCTTTGCGAGCCAGGGCACGTCCATCGGGGTGCTCGGCACGCTGCTCGGCGTGCTGCTCGCGCTGCTCTTCACGTGGCAGCTCGACAATCTCGTGAGCGTGCTCGAGGCGTGGTTCGGCATCGATCTCTTGTCCGAGGACGTCTATTTTCTCGCGCAGCTGCCTACGCAACTGCGCTGGGTCGAGATCGCCGAGATCAGCCTGCTCGCGCTCGCGCTCGCGGTGGCGGCCACGTTCTATCCCGCGCTGAGCGCCGCGCGGCAGCCGCCGGCGGAGGCGCTGCGCTATGAGTGAGCCGCGCGTGAGCAAGCCGACCGACGTAGTGCTGCAGACCAAGGGCCTGGTGAAGACGTTCGAGGACGTGGGCCGCAAGGTGGAAGTGCTGCGCGGCGTGGAGCTCACGGTTGCGAAGGGCGACCGCGTCGCGATCGTCGGCACGTCCGGGTCGGGGAAGACCACGCTGCTGCAGCTGCTCGGCGGGCTCGACGAGCCGACGGCGGGCGAGGTCGCGGTCGCGGGAGCGTCGATGACGCGTGCGAGCGACGTCGAGCGCGGCCGGTTGCGCAACCGCGCGCTCGGCTTCGTGTATCAGTTCCACCATCTGTTGCCGGAGTTCACGGCGCTCGAGAACGTTGCGATGCCGCTGCTCGTGCGGGGCAACTCGGCGAAGGATGCCGCGCGCGAGGCCCGCCACTTGCTCGAGCGCGTGGGACTCGGCGAGCGGCTCGACCATCGGCCGGGCGAGCTCTCGGGCGGAGAGCGGCAGCGCACGGCCGTTGCGCGCGCGCTCGTCACTCGGCCGGCCGCCGTGCTCGCGGACGAGCCCACGGGCAACCTGGACCGGCCGACGGGCCTCAAGGTGTTCGAGCTCCTGCTCGAGCTCAACGTGGCGCTCGGAACGAGCCTCGTCGTGGTCACGCACGACCCGGATTTGGCGAAACGCATGGATCGCGTGTTAGAGCTCAAGGACGGAGTATTGCAACCGCTCGCCGGATAGCGCGGCCGCAAAATGCGTCCTGCATTTGCGGCACTCCCGCCATCCATGGCGGTCGGCCGCAATGCGCGTCCTGCATTTGCGGCACTTCCGCCATCCATGGCGGTCGCCCCGCGCCGATCGTCGAGATCGGGGCCGCATGGCTGCTCGGCACGTTGTGCGTGCACCAATTGCCGCGGCTGCCGGGCGCGATCTGGTGCGCGCCGGCGGCGCTCGTGGCGCTGCTCGCGCTGCGCTCGGCGCGCACGCGCTGGGTCGTGTTCGTGCTGCTCGCCTTCGGTTGGACCGCGCTCTCGGCCGGCCATCGGCTCGAAGACCGGCTGCCGGCCGCGGTGCTCGGGCAGGACTTTCCGCTGGTCGGCTTCGTCGACGGCTTTCCGGTCGCCGCGCCGGGGCAGGCCACGTTCTCGTTCGCGGTCGCCGAGCCGCGGCCGGCCGGCGTGCCCCGCCGAGTGCGGCTCACGTGGTACGACCCCCCGCAAACGTTGGCCGCGGGCGCGCCGCTCATCATCGTCGCGCGGCTGCGGCCGCCGCGCGGCCTGCGCAATCCCGGCGGCTTCGACTACGAGCGCTGGCTGCTGGTGAACGGCCTCGGCGCCACGGGGTACGTGCGCTCGGGCGAAGTTAGGGTCAGACCCCGGGGCCAGACGCCGGTGTCTGATGCTGACGGGTCGCGCGTATGGCCCCGGGGTCAGACCCTGCGCGCGTCGTGGCTTGGGTTCCGCGCGACGCTTGCGGCGCGGATCGAAGCCGGCTCGCCCGACGCCGACTCGGCCGCGCTGCTCACGGCGCTCGCGATCGGCGAGCGGCACCTCTTCACCGACCAGCACTGGGCTGACTTCCGCCGCACCGGCACGAGCCATCTCGTCGCGGTCTCCGGCACGCACGTGGGCCTGCTCGGCGTGGTCGTGTTCTTCCTGCTGCGCTCCCTCTGGATACGGTTGCCGCACGCCGTCGGCCGCTACGACCTCGAGGCGGCGGCGCTCGCGAGCGCCATCGCGACGACGTACTACGCCGCGTTGACCGGCTTCGCCGTGCCGGCCCAGCGCTCGCTGCTGATGATCGTCGTGGCGCTCGCGCTCTCCGCGAGCCGGCGGCGGGTGGGTCTCTCGCAGGGACTTTGCGCTGCGCTGCTCGCGGTGCTCGTGCTCGATCCGTTCGCGCCGCTCTCGGCGTCGTTCTGGCTGTCGTTCGTGGCGGTGGCGATCGTGCTGCTGCTCGGCGCGCCGCGCCGCGTGCGTGCCGAGGCGGACCTCGGCGCGCCGCGTCTCTTGCGGGCGCTGCGGGACGTCGTCGGTCTGCAGTGGGCGATCGGCCTCGCGCTGTTGCCGTTGACGGCGTTCTATTTTGGCGAGATCTCCACGGTGGGCTCGATCGTCAATCTCGCCGCGATCCCCTGGTTCAACTTCGTGCTCGTGCCGCTGACGCTGCTTGCGACGCTCGCCTGCTCCGTCGACGCGCTCGCCACGACTGTCGCGCCGCCGCTGTTGCACGCGGCCGGAACGCTCGCCGGCTACACGGTGACGGTCTTGCACGCGGTCGCCGAGTCGCCGTGGGCCGCGCTCGCCGTGCCCGCGCGTCCCACGGTGTTGGCGCTCGCAGCGGTCGGCGCGCTGCTCGCGCTCCCGGCCCATGCGCTGCCGGGCCGGAGGCTCGCGTGGCTCGCGCTGCTGCCGATGTTCTGGGACCGGCCCGCCGCGCCGCCGCCCGGTGCCGCGCAGGTTACGGTGCTCGACGTCGGCCACGGCCTCGCCGTGGTCGTCGCGACGCACGCGCATCGCGTGCTGTTCGACGCCGGGCCGAGCTTCCCCTCCGGCTTCGACAGCGGCGAGCAGGTCGTGCTGCCGGCGCTTGCGGCCCTCGGCGGAAGCGGCCTCCACGCTCTGATCGTGAGCCACGCCGACAACGATCACGCCGGCGGCGCGGCGGCGGTTGCCGCGGCGTTCCCGGGCGCGCGCGTGCTGCGCGGGCCCGACGTCACCACGCTCGGCGGCGAGCCGTGCGCGCGCGGCCAGGCTTGGCAATGGGACGGCGTGCGCTTCGAGATCCTGCATCCGCCGTTCGGATTCGCGGCGCGCGGCAACGAAAGCTCGTGCGTGCTCAAGGTCACCGCTGCCGGCGGCTCGGCGCTGATCACGGGCGACATCGAGGCGCGCGGCGAGGCGGCGCTCGCTCCGCTCGCGGCCGCGCGCGCCGACGTCATCGTCGTTCCGCATCACGGCAGCGCGACCTCCTCATCGCCGGCGCTCGTCCGCGCCGTCGGCGCCGGCCACGCGCTCGTCTCGGCCGGCTACGCCAACCGTTGGGGCTTCCCCAAGCCGGCGGTCCGCGAGCGCTGGGCGGCGAGCGGCGCGGCCGTCCTGGTCACCGGCGAGTCGGGTGCGATTGGTGTATCGCTGGGCGCGTCGCTCGGCTCTTCCGCCGCCGGCGGAGGCGTCGCGGTGCATGCGGAACGTGACGGCCGTCACCGTTATTGGCAAGCGCCGGCCGAAAGCGCCGTACGCCGCGATTCCTTGGCCGAGATTTCCTGGTGAATCAGAATTCAGCGCGTTATAGTTCGCGGCAGCCTAAGGAGATGTGGGCGGGGTTTTCATGCTCGAGATCGTGCGAGCCGGTGGTTGGCTCATGGTGCCGATCATTGTGTGCTCTGTGATTGCGGTCGGCATTGTCCTGGAGCGCCTCTGGACCTTGCAGCGCAAACGCGTGCTGCCGAAGGACGTCGCGAGCGAAGTCTGGGAATGGGTCAAGCACAACCAGCTCGACGCGAAGCACATTCAAACGTTGCAAGAGAGCTCCCCGCTCGGCGAAGTGCTCGCCGCGGGGCTCGCGAACCGGCATCAGCCGCGCGAGGTGCTCAAGGAGGCGATCGAGGACGCGGGCCGGCATGCCGTGCACGGACTCGAGCGCTACCTGAGCCCGCTCGGCACGATCGCCGCGATCTCGCCGTTGCTCGGCCTGCTCGGCACCGTGGGCGGCATGATTCGCGCCTTCACCGCCATCACCACCCAGGGCGTCGGCAATCCCACGGTGCTGGCGGGCGGCATCTCGCAAGCGCTCGTCACGACGGCCGCGGGCTTGGGCGTAGCCATCCCGTCGTTGATCGCGTACCGTTATCTGCGCAACCGCGTCGACGGGCTCGTCGTGTTGATCGAAAAAGAATCGATTCGGTTCGTCGACGTGCTGCTGCACCAGCAGCGCACCGGCGTCCTCGGGGTCACCGATGAAGCTACAGCCAAGCCGCTCAAGAGAAGAGCCTGAGATCAACGTCATCTCGCTCGTGGACGTGCTGCTGGTGCTCGTCCTGTTCTTCATGGTGTCCACGAGCTTCCTGCGCGAGACCGAGATCAGCCTGCGTCTACCGGAAGCGACGGCGGCCGCACAGGCCGAGACGCCGCGCGAAGCGCTCGAGATCGTGGTCACGCAGAGCGGCAACTACGTCGTCAACGGCCGCGAGCTCGTCAACAACGAGCGGCGCACGCTGCGCGCCGCGATCGAGCGCCTGATCGGCGACCAGCGCGACATGCCGGTGTTCATCCGCTCCGATGCGGCGGCGACCACTCAGGCCATGATCACCGCGATGGACGTCGCCGGCCAGCTAGGTTTCCGCAAGGTCAACATCGCCACGACGACGCCGCCGGACGCCTAGCCGTGGCGCGGCCCGACGTGCTCCGCGCGCGCCCGCACGGCGGTTCGCGAAGCGTTTCATGTTGCTGAACTCGAACATCGTCGCCGTCTACCGGCGGCTGCTCGGATATCTCAAGCCGTCGCACTGGCGAATCCTGATCGCCGCCGGCTCCGCATCGCTCGTCTACGCGCTCGTCGGCGTGCTCGTTCCCGACATCATGTCCACCGTGATCAAGGGTTTCGAATCGCCCGACCGCGGCGGCACGAATGCGGTCCTCGTACCGATCGTGATTCTCGTGGCGCTCGTGGTGCGCGGGATCGTCGATTTTCTGATCGTGTACGGGATGAGCTGGGTCGGCCGGGCCGTCGTCCGCGACGTGCGCGCAGAGCTGTTCGAGCACTACCTCGGGCTGCCGGCGCGCTTCTACGACCGCAACTCGACCGGTCTGCTGATCTCCAAGCTCACGTACAACACCGAGCAGGTCGCGGACGCCACGTCGAACGCCGTGGTCGTGCTCGTGCGCGACACGCTCACGATCGCCGGCTCGCTCACATGGATGGTCTATCGAAGCCCGACCCTGATGGTGCTCGTGATCGTCGTGGGACCGCTCGTCGGGCTGGTCATCGCGGCGATGAGCCGGGCGTTTCGCCGTTACAGCGCGCGGATCCAGAGCTCGATGGGCGACGTCACGCGCGTGACCGAGCAGTCGTTGCAAGGTCAGCGGGTCGTCAAGATCTTCGGCGGCCAGAAGCAGGAGAGCGAGCAGTTCGAGCAGCTCAACAGCCGCAACTTCCGGTTGAACATGCGGCTGATCGCGACGCGGGCCGCCGGCGACTCGTTGTCGCAGGCCGTGGCCGTGGCCGGCATTGCAGCCGTGATTTTCGTGGCGTCCTACGTCATGCGCGACCTCACGGCCCCGCTGTTCGTGGGTTTCATCACTGCAATGGGCATGGTGCTCGCGCCGCTGCGGCGTTTGGTGAACATCAACGCCGTTTGGCAGCGCGGCGTCGCGGCCGCCGAGAGCCTGTTCGAGACGCTCGACGAGCCCGTCGAGCAGGATGCGGGCAAGCAGGCGATCCAGCGTGCGCGCGGCGACATCGAGTATCGCAACGTGTCGTTCACCTACGATTCCGAGAAAGGCCGGGTGCTCGAGAGCTTGAGCCTCGTCGTGCCCGCCGGCACCAGCGTGGCGCTCGTTGGCCAGTCGGGCAGCGGCAAGTCGACCCTCGCGGGCCTGCTGCCACGCTTCTACGACGTCGACGGCGGCACCGTGCTGCTCGACGGCGTCGACGTGCGCGACTACCGGCTGCGCGACCTGCGCCGGCAGATCAGCCTCGTGAGCCAGGACGTGGTGCTGTTCGACGACACGATCGCGAACAACATTGCGTACGGCGTGCTCGCCGAACGTTCGCGGGAGGAGATCGAGCGCGCCGCGGAGGCCGCATTCGTCACGGAGTTCGCGGCCGGACTCCCGAACGGGCTCGATACGCGCGTCGGCGAGCGCGGCGGGCTCCTGTCGGGCGGGCAAAAGCAGCGCGTGGCGATCGCGCGTGCGCTGCTCAAGGATGCGCCCGTGCTGATTCTCGACGAGGCCACGTCCGCGCTCGACACGGAGTCGGAGCGCCGGATCCAGGCGGCGCTCGCGCGGCTCATGCAGGGACGCACGACACTCGTGATCGCTCACCGTCTGTCGACGATCGAGCGCGTGGACCGCATCGTCGTGATGCGCGACGGCGCGATCGTCGAGATGGGCAACCACGAGCAGCTGCTCGCACGCCGGGGGTATTATTCGTCGCTGCATAGCCTGCAATTCACGAGTTAGCCGCACTCGCTCGGGATGTCGCGTCTCTCGCACGCACTGAACACGCTCTGGTACGGCAACAGCCCGCTGCGGTGGCTGCTGTGGCCGGCGTCGCTCGCCTATCTCGGCCTCGCGCGGCTGCGCAGAGCCGCCTACGAGCGCGGCACGCTCGCGGTGGTCGAGCTGCCGGTGCCCGTCATAGTGATCGGCAACGTGAGCGTCGGCGGCACGGGCAAGACGCCGTTCATCATCTGGCTCGCCGCGGAGCTCAAGGCGCGCGGCCTGCGCGTCGGCATCCTCACGCGCGGCTACCGCGGCTCGTCCGCCGACTGGCCGAGGCTCGTGGCGGGAGATACCCCGGCTGAGGAGGTCGGCGACGAGGCGGTGCTGCTCGCGCGGCGCACCGAGTGCCCGGTCGCGGCCGGTCCCGACCGGATCGCGGCCGCGCGGCACCTGCTCGACGCGGGGAAGGTCGACGTGCTGCTGTCCGACGACGGACTCCAGCACTATCGACTCGCCCGGCGCTTCGAGATCGCCGTCGTCGACGGAGTTCGCGGCATGGGCAACGGGCTCTGCCTGCCCGCCGGACCGCTGCGCGAGCCCGAAGAGCGGCTGCGCAGCGTGGACGCGATCGTCGTCAACGGCGGTAAGTGGGGGCACGCGGGGGTGTTTCGCGCCGCCGCCGTCGTCACGCAGGTGTACCGTGTGACCGACCGCGCGCCGCGCACGCTCGAGTCGTTCAAGAAGGAGCACGTGCATGCGGTCGCCGGCATCGGCAATCCGCAGCGCTTCTTCGACCTGCTCGCCGACGCGGGCCTCGACCTGACTCCGCATCCACTCGAGGATCACGCCGACTTGGACCCTGAGGACCTCACGTTCGCAGAGCCGGGCGCCGTACTCGTCACGGAGAAGGACGCCGTAAAATGCGAGGGGTTCGCCGGCGACGACGTCTGGTGCGTCGCCGTGGATCTTAAGCTCGACGCGGATCAGGCGGCGCGTTTCATGCGCCTCGTGCTTCGCGAGCTCGGAGGACCCTCCCGGTGACCGCAGGCTTCATCGCTGTAATACCCGCGCGCTACGCCTCGACGCGCCTGCCCGGCAAGCCGCTCAAGGAGATCGCCGGCAAGCCGATGATCGAGTGGGTATACCGGCAGACGGCGGAGAGCGGCGCGAGCGCCGTGATCGTCGCCACCGACGACGAGCGCATTGCGGCGGCGTGCCGCGGCTTCGGCGCACCCGTCGAGCTCACGTCGGCCGAGCACGCGAGCGGCACGGACCGGATCGCGGAGCTCGCGCGGCGGTTCCAGTGGCCCGACGACCAGATCGTCGTCAACGTGCAGGGCGACGAGCCTCTGATCTCGCCGCTGTCGATCGCCCAGACGGCGCGCCTGCTCGGCTGGCGTCCGCAAGCCGCCATCGCGACGCTCACCGCGCCGCTCACTTCCGAGCGGGAGTTCCGCGATCCGAACTTCGTCAAAGTCGTCACGGACCATGAGGGCTGGGCGCTCTACTTCAGCCGCGCGCCGATCCCTTACCCGCGCGACGGCGGGCTGCCGATGGTACGGCGGCACATCGGTCTCTATGCGTATCGCGCGGCCAGCCTCCGCGCGATCAGCGCGGCGCCGCCGTGCGCGCTCGAGGAGACCGAGAAGCTCGAGCAGCTCCGCGCGCTATGGCTCGGAATGCGGATCATCGTCGAGGACGCGGTCGAGCCGCCGTCGCCGCACGTCGACACGGAGGAGGACCTGATCAAGATCCAGCGCTATTTCGAGCGCGACGTCGTGCGCGGGAGCTGACGATGGAGAAGATCCTCGACGGTCTGAAGCGCGCCGTCGCCCGCGTCGTGGGCAGGGCCGAGCCGCCGTCCGTCGCGCCGCGCCGCGTGCTGTTCGTCTGCATGGGCAACATCTGCCGGTCGCCGACCGCCGAAGGCGTGATGCGCAAGCTGCTCGAGGAACGCGCACCCGAGCTGCGCGTGGAGGTGGCGTCGGCGGGGACGCACGCGTATCACATGGGCGAGCCGCCGGACCCGCGCGCGCGCCGCGCCGCGGAGCGCCGCGGCGTCGACTTGAGCAAGCAGCGCGCGCGCCGCGTGGCCGTTGAAGACTTCGCGTACTACGAGCTCTTGCTCGCGATGGACCCGCTCAATCGCGTTACGCTGCTCGAGCGGAGCCCCCCGGAGTTCCACGGCCGGATCCGCCTGCTGCTCGAGTTTGCGCCGCAGCTCGGCCGCGACGACGTGCCCGATCCCTACTACGGCGGCGGCAACGGGTTCGAGTACGTGCTCGATCTCGTCGAAGAGGCGTCGATCGGGCTCATCGAGCACTTGCGGCGCACGCAGCCTTCGCCCCCGCCGACCGAGGGATCGGATTCGACCCCGGCGCGCTGACGCGCCGGGGTCGTGCTGACTCGTCGGGGCCGCGGGTGGCAGCCGACGCGCTCGCGGCGCGTCAGCCCGTGGATCGGTCCGCGTTCTCGCCGCCGGCCGCGCCGCCGCTCGGGGCGTCGGGCTCGCGCTGCTCGACGCGTTCGCTTGGCGCGGGGTCCTGTCGCGGCTCCTCGAATCGCCGCTCCGGAGCGGGCTCGGGCTCCGGCGGCGGCGCCCAACGCGGGGCGGCCGGTTCCTCGACCACGGCGCGGCGCGCCGCGGGCTCGGGCGGGTCGAAGTAGCCGCCGAAGTCGCGCGTGTCTTCCAGGAAGTCATCGCGCGAAGCATCCCGGGTCTCGCGAGGAGGCTCAGGTGGCCGCGTCTCGCGTGCCGGCTCCGATGGCCGCGTCTCGCGTGCCGGCTCCGGTGGCCTGGCCTCCTGCTGCTCGCGAGCCTGCTGGGGCGGGGGCGGAGCTTGCGTCTGGGCCGGGGGCGGGGGCGGGCCGCCGCCGCCGTTGGTGTCGTGACGTGGGCCCTGGTCCGGGCGCGGCCCCTCGTTGCGCTGCGCCGGGTCTTGCCGCGGCGAGTCGGCGCGCGGGCCGTTCTGTTGACGATCGTCGCCGCGGTTGCCGCCGCGACGGTTGCGCGAGCGCCGGCTGCGCCCGCCTTGTTGCGACTGATCGCGCTGCCCTTGCTGCGACTGGTCGCGCTGCCCTTGCTGCGATTGATCGCGCGGCGGTTGCTGCGACGGGTCGCGCGGCGCTTGCTGCGACGGGTCGCGGGGTGCTTGCTGCGACTGGTCGCGCGGCGCCTGACCCGCGACGGGTGCGTCCTGCGGCCGGCCTCCGCGGCCCCGGTTGCGTCCCTGGTTACGATCGCGGCGATGGTCGGGGTGCCCCCCGCGAGGGTCGCGGTCCCGATGGTCGCTGCGTCCCCGTTCGCCGCGCCCGCGGTCTCGGTCGCCGCGCCCGCGGTCGCCGCGTTCGCGCTCGCGGTCCTGTTCACCGTGCCCTTGACGGCGCGGGCCTTGGCCGTCGCGGGCCTCGGGAGGCGCCGCAGCGGGCGGGGCGGGTGACATCCAGCCGAACAACCGTTGCCACAGCGATGGGCCGGGCGGCCGAGGCGGCGCGGGAGGCGCGGCCACGGGGGCGGGCGCCGGTGCCGGCTCGCGCTCCACCGGCGGCGGCGGAGTGGGCGCCGGCGTGGACGGCAGCACGTTCGTGACGGCGGCTTCCTCGGCCTTCGGCGCGCGGCGGCTTTGTTCGAAGGCGACGCTTGGGTCCTCCTTCGGATCGACGAGCTTGTAGCTCGTCGCGGCGTTCTCCGGCAACCCCGCTTCGTCGTCCCGCACGCGGCGGAGCGAGTAGTTCGGCGTCTCGAGCTCGGGATTGCCGAGGATGACGACCTGAACCTTGCTCGCGTCCTGCAGCGACTGCACCCACTCGCGCTTCTCGTTGAGCACGTAGTTGGCGACGTCGAGCGGCAGCTGCGCGATGACCTTCGCCGTGCGGTCCTTGCGGGCCTCCTCGCCGACGAGCCGGAGCACCGCGAGCGCGAGCGACTCGACGCCGCGGACGTTACCGGTGCCGTTGCACCGCGGGCAGTTCGACTGCGTCGACTCCTCGAGCGACGGCCGCAGCCGCTGGCGCGACAGCTCGAGCAACCCGAAGCGTGAGATTCTGCCGATCTGGATCCGCGCGCGGTCGTGGCGCACGGCCTCGCGGAGGCGGTTCTCGACCTCGCGCTGGTTGCGCTGCGGCCCCATGTCGATGAAGTCGACGACGACGAGCCCGCCCAAGTCGCGGATCCTGAGCTGCCGGCCTACTTCTTCGGCGGCCTCGAGGTTGGTGTTGAGGGCCGTCTCCTCGATGTCCTCGCCCCTGGTGGAGCGCGCCGAGTTGACGTCGATCGCCGTCAGCGCCTCGGTGTGATCGATCACGATGCCGCCGCCCGACGGCAGCTGGACCTTGTGGTTGAACGCCGACTCGATCTGGCTCTCGATCTGGTAGCGCGTGAACAACGGCACCGTGGGGTCGTCGTAGTACTTGAGCTTGCGCACGCTCTGCGGCAGCACGCGCTCCATGAACTCGAGCGCATCCGCGTGCACCCCGGTGTCGTCGACCAGGATCTCGCCGATGCTGTCCGAGAAGTAGTCGCGCAGCGCCCGGACGATCGCGTTGCCTTCCTGGTAGATCAGGAACGGCGCGGGGCGCGTGACGACGACCGACTTGATCGCCTCCCAGACGCGCAGCAGGTAGTCCATGTCCCATTTGAGCTCTTCGGCGCTGCGGCCAACGCCGGCCGTACGCACGATGCAGCCCATCCCGTCGGGCGGGGCGAGCTCCTCGAGCGACTGGCGAACGATGTCCCGCTCCTCGCCTTGGATCCGGCGCGACACGCCGCCGGACCCCGCGTTGTTCGGCATCAGGACGATGAACCGTCCCGCGAGGCTGATGTAGGTCGTCAGCGCCGCACCCTTGGTGCCGCGCTCCTCCTTGTCGACCTGGACGACGATTTCCTGGCCTTCGCGGAGCACATCGCGGATCTGGACGCGCTCGCCGCCCTCGGGCTGGCGGACGAAATACTCGCTCGAGACTTCCTTGAGCGGCAGAAAGCCATGGCGCTGGACGCCGTAATCTACGAAGCAGGCCTCGAGACTCGGTTCGACCCGAGTGATCCGGCCTTTGTAGATGTTGGACTTGCGCTGTTCTCGGGTGGGTACCTCTATGTCGAGGTCATAGAGCTTCTGGCCATCGACCATGGCCACGCGCAACTCTTCTCGCTGAGTTGCATTGACTAACATTCGCTTCATAAGACTTGAGTCCCCTAGGGGCGTGCACGGAGCCTCGGGAGGTGACCGCGGTCTGCGAGTGAGTGAGCCAAACGCGCCCGACAGCGGCTTGCCGCGGGAGCGGAGGTCTTGAAGGACGTGCAGCTCGATCCGTCAATCGATCTTGGTTTTTGAGTTCGGTACGGAGAGCCATCGCCTTGCGCAGATCGCGGGGTCCGGAGTCCGGCCACCGACGATGAGATTTTCAACCTGACGGCCGCGTGGCGGCCTCCAGAGTGAGCTTCGGGTAGCCCCGCCGCTACAGGCGCGAGCATGACCCGTTAGGTACTATAACATAGACAATCCCGCACTCAATTCGTACACCTTTGAATCCACCGCAAAAAACCGCCAAGCCCACGGCCAGGCAGCAGAACGTCGACGAGGAGGCGGCCGGCCAGCGCCTCGACAACTTCTTGCTTGGGGAGCTCAAGGGGGTGCCGCGGAGCCACGTGTACCGATTGATTCGCTCCGGGCAGGTGCGTGTGAACTCGGGCCGCGTGAACCCCCGTTACCGGCTGCGCGCGGGGGATCGGGTGCGAGTACCGCCTGTGGCGGAGCGCGGGACGCGGCCGGTGGCGGCCGAGGGCGGCTCCCTCGACTGGCTGGAGCAGCGGGTGGTTTACGAGGACCCCCGGTTGCTGGTGCTCGACAAACCGGCCGGCCTCGCGGTGCACGGTGGTAGCGGGGTCAGCCTGGGTTGCATCGAAGCGCTGCGGGCCTTGCGGCCCGAGCTTCCGGACCTCGAGCTCGCCCATCGGCTGGACCGGGCCACCTCGGGGTGCCTGCTCGTCGCCAAGCGCCGCAGCGCCTTGCGGGTCCTGCATGCGCTGCTACGCGAAGGGCGGGTGTCGAAGCGCTATCTCACGCTCGTGCAGGGCAGGTGGCCGGCCGGCGTCAAAGACGTCGAGGCGCCGCTCGTCACCCGACGGCCGGCCTCGGAGGCGCGTGTCAAGGTCGACGCGGCCGGTAAGCCCGCCAAGAGCTCGTTCCGGTTGCTGGACACCTACGGCAAAACGGCGTCATTGCTCGAAGTCGCGATCGCCACCGGCCGCACGCATCAGATTCGCGTGCATGCAGCGCATTCGGGCCACCCGGTCGCGGGCGACGATCGCTACGGCGATCCCGAGTTCAACGCGAGCCTCGCCCGCCAAGGGCTGCGGAGGATGTTTCTGCACGCGCATGCGGTGGAGCTCGTCTGGCCCGACACCGGCGAGGAGTTCGCGGTCAGCGTGCCCCTGCCTGCGGAGCTCACGGCTTTCCTGACGACGCTCGAGCAGCCCGGCCGGCGAGCGGATCGAGCCCCGCCGACCTGAGGGTCGCCGCGAGCCAGATCAACGGCAGGCCGATCAGGGCCGTGGGGTCGGTCGACTCGATACGCTCGAACAGGGCCACCCCCAGGCTCTCGGACTTGAAGCTGCCCGCGCAGTCGAACGGCTCGTCGATCTCGAGGTAGCGCTCGAGCGCCGCGGTTGGGAGGCGGGCGAAGCGGACTTCGGTTCGGTCGACGTGCGACCACTCGGCGCCGGCGGCCGTGTCGAGGACCGTCACGGCCGTGTGGAACACGACGATATTCCCCTGCGCTGCCTCGAGCTGCCGCAGCGCGGTCGCCGCCCCGCCGGGCTTCCGCAGCACGACCCCGGCGAGCGACGCGACCTGGTCCGAGCCGATGACGACGGCATCGGCCGCCCGCACGCTGTGGGCTTTCGCCGCGGCGAGTCGCGCGGCGAGCTGTGGCGGGGCCTCGCCCGGAAGCGCCGCCTCGTCGACGCCGGGGGCCGCCGCCTCGAACGACAGCCCGAGGCGGCCGAGCAGCTCGCGGCGATACTTGGAAGTCGAGGCCAGAATCAATCTGCGCATACTTTCGAGGCTGCGTAACTTGCGGTTTTGACAGTAGAAACTCTGTCCCTTATCATGCGCCGCCTATGTCCGGCTCGCTGCACGTCTGGTACGGCCCGCACGATCTGGAAACGCTCGGGAAACGGCAAGTCACGCTCAGCGGCGAGCTCGAGCTCCGCAAGTTGGCGCGATTGGCCGAATTGCTCCACGACCCCGGTGGCCGCCCGTGCGGTGACGACGGCGGCAGTGTAGAAGCAAGCCTGCGATTCGAACAGCGCGGTGACGGTTGGCTCGGTGTAACGCTCGACTACGACGCGACGGTCGAGCTCACCTGCCAGCGTTGCCTCGAGCCGTTTCGGGAGCGGATCGCGGCACGAGTCGACATGGTGATCGCCGAGTCGGAGCCGGCCGCGACACCTGAGGGATTCGAGGTGTTCGAGCTCGACCACGGCCGATTGCTGCCGGCGCAGCTGATCGAGGACGAGCTGATCGTGTCGATCCCGCTCGTGCCGAAGCATGCCCGGGTCGAGGACTGTGGTAGCCTTGCCCGCGCTTTTGACGACGTCGACGCCGAGGCCGGAAGCGATCCGCCAGGCCCGGCCCCTTAGGACGGCAACGAGTAGTTTCGAGGAGAATCGCAAATGGCAGTACAAAAAAGCCGCAAGACGCCGTCTAGGCGTGGGATGCGTAGGGCGCACGACGCACTGACGGGTCCGACGTTGTCGGTGGATGCGACGACCGGCGAGACGCATCGCCGCCATCACGTGACGGCCGACGGCTACTATCGCGGACGGCAGGTCTTCGACGTTCCGCAAGACGCCGAGCAAGAATAGACTCGCACCCCGTGGTCGCCCCGTCAACGCCAGGAACTGGCGTTAACTAGCGAACCGGCGCGCCGGACTCACACTTACGTTTCTGCATCCTCAAGACCGATGAGTCGCAAGGTCACAATTGCGTTGGACGCAATGGGTGGCGACTGCGGTCCCGACTCCGTCGTGCCCGCGGCTCTCGCCGTTCTCGAGAAGGACGACTCCGCGAGCCTCACGCTCGTCGGGCTTCCGGCGGTCCTCGAGCAGGCCAAGCGCGCAGCCAACGACCGCTACGGCAATCGCCTCGGCTTTCGCGCGGCTTCCGAGGTCGTCGCGATGGACGAGCCGCCGGCGGACGCGCTGCGCAAAAAGAAGGACTCCTCGCTGCGCGTCGCGCTCGAGCTCGTGAAGAGCGCCGAAGCCGACGCCTGCGTGAGCTCGGGCAACACCGGCGCGCTGATGGCGACCGCGCGCTACGTGCTCAAGACCCTGCCCGGCATCGACCGGCCCGCGATCATCTCGGCGGTGCCGAGCTTGAAAGGTCGCACCTACATGCTCGACCTCGGTGCGAACGTGGGCTGCACGTCGCAGCACCTCCTGCAGTTCGCGCTCATGGGCTCGGTCGTGGCCGGCGACATGCTCGAGGTCGCGCGGCCGCGCGTCGGGTTGCTCAACATCGGGCAGGAAGACATCAAGGGCAACGACGTCGTCCGCGAGGCGGGCGAGCTGCTTGCACAGAGCGGCCTCAATTACACTGGATTCGTCGAAGGCGACGGCATCTTTCTCGCGGACGTCGACGTGGTCGTGAGCGACGGGTTCGTCGGCAACGTTGCGCTCAAGACGACGGAAGGTTTCGCTCGCCTCATCAGCTCGTATCTCAAGGAGGAATTCCGCCGCAACGTGTTCCGCAAGGCACAGGGCCTGATCGCCGGCTCGGCGCTCGAGTCGCTGCGCACGCGGCTCGATCCGCGCCGCTACAACGGTGCGAGCCTCGTGGGCTTGAACGGCGTAGTCTTGAAGAGCCACGGCTCGGCCGACAAGTTCGCGTTCGAGACGGCCGTTCAGACCGCGATCGTCGAAGCCCGTAAAGGCGTTCCCGTGCAGATCGGGCAACTCATCGAGACTCAACCGCAAGAATGTATTCACGCATAGCAGGCACGGGGAAGTACCTCCCGCAGAAGATCCTCACGAATTTCGACCTCGAGAAGATGGTCGACACTTCCGACGAGTGGATCCGCAGTAGGACTGGTATCGAGCGCCGCCACATCGCGGCAGACGACGAAGCCACGAGCGATCTCGCCGCTCACGCCGCGCGCGTGGCGATCGCCGATGCCGGGCTCACTCCCGCCGACATCGACTTCGTGCTCGTCGGCACCACGACCCCCGACCTGATCTTCCCGAACGTCTCATGCTTGCTGCAAGACAAGCTCGGCATTCGCGGCGGCCCCGCGTTCAGCATCGAGGCGGCGTGCACCGGCTTCCTCTACGCGTTGGTCGTGGCCGACCAGTTCGTGCGCAGCGGCCAGGCAAAGCGCGCGCTGGTCGTCGGCGCCGAGACGATGTCGCGAATCATCGATTGGAAGGACCGTGAGACCTGCGTGCTGTTCGGCGATGGCGCGGGCGCGGTGGTCCTCGAGGCCGCCGAGGAGCCGGGGATCATCTACTCGACCCTCGGGGCCGACGGCCGCTATCGCGAGCTGTTGTATGCCTCGAGCGGCGTCTCGACGCGCCACCGCGAGTCGTGGGAATTCGCGGCGCTCAAGATGAAAGGCAACGAGGTTTTCAAGGTCGCGGTGAAGACCCTCGAGAATCTCGTCGACGACGTCGTCGAGAAGACCAAGATCGAGAAGGGCCAGATCAACTGGCTGATCCCGCACCAAGCCAACCTGCGAATCATCTCCGCCACCGCGAAGCGGCTGAACATGCCGATGGAGCAGGTGATTCTCACCGTCAGCGAGCACGGCAACACGTCGGCGGCGTCCGTGCCGATGGCCCTCGATACCGCGATCCGCGACGGGCGGATCAAACGAGGCGATCTGCTGTTGCTCGAGGCGTTCGGCGGCGGGTTCACCTGGGGCGCGAGCCTCGTTCGTTACTAGCCGCCGGTTCGCACGCGACGGGGAGTTGCGAGCCAGCGCTCATTCCCACCTTCGCCAGCACGTATAATGCCGGCATGATTCGCGGAGTCTTCCCTCTGTTGTTGGCGTCGTCGCTGTGCGGCTTCGCGTCCGCGGCGCCCGCGGCCGAGTATTGGCTGTCGGGCGAGAACGAGGTGGTCGGCGAGACCGAGACCATCAGCGCCCGCTACGAAGACACGTTCGTGGCCCTCTCGCACCAGTACAACGTCGGCTACGAGGCGTTGCGCAGGGCCAATCCGGGCGTCGACGCCTGGCTCCCGGGTGAGGGCACGAAGATCGTCATCCCGAACCGCGCGGTGTTGCCGCGCGCGCCGCACCGGGGAATCGTGGTCAATGTCGCCGAATTGCGACTCTACTATTTCCCGGCCGTCTCGGGTCCGGTGCCCGAAGGGGTCGATCCGAAAGCGATCAAAGTGATCACCCATCCGATCGGCGTCGGCCGGCTCGACTGGAAGACGCCGCTCGGCACGACCACCGTGACCGGCAAGGTGGCGAACCCAACGTGGACTGTGCCGCAGTCGATTCGCGCCGAGCACGCGGAACGTGGCGATATCCTGCCGCGCGTCGTGCCGGCCGGTCCCGACAACCCGCTCGGCAAGTACGCTCTGCGCCTCGGGTTGCCGAGCTACATGATCCACGGCACCAACAAAGCCGTCGGTATCGGCATGCGCGTCACCCACGGCTGCATCCGTCTGTTCCCCGAAGACATCGAGACGATGTACAAGATGGTCCCCGTCGGCACGCCCGTGCGGATCGTGAACCAGCCGCACAAGCTCGGTTGGGGACCCGGCGGTTTGTATCTCGAGGCGCACCTCACGTTGGAGCAGGTCGCCGAGGCAGAGGACGGCCTCGACGAGGCCACGCCGCAGGGGGACGCGCAAACCCTTCCGCCCGAGGCGCAAGCCGCGGGAGAGCCCGAGTCGTTGCTGACTGCGCTTACGCGGGCTTACGTCGCCGCCACCGAAGAGCGCCGCGCCGACGTTCGCTGGGACTTCGCCGAGCAGGTCATGCAGGAGGCTCGCGGCGTGCCGGAGTTCGTTTCGGTCTCGCCCGTCGTCCCGGCCAGCGAGTCATTCGCGGCCGATCCCGCAACCGGGCGCTAACCCGGGCAAAAAAAAACCGCCAACTCTCGTTGGCGGCTTCGCATGCTGACCGATGCGGCTCTCGAGCCGCACCTGCCGATTTTATTAGTGTTAGCTCGCTTACTTCCTGGTCGATTGCTCGAACATGCGGTCGAGCCGCTGATTCGTAGCATCGCAGCACGCTTGTGCCGCCTGTGCCGCCTGCAGAGCCTGGTTCGCAGTGCTTTGAGCGCCGGAAGCAGCTTGTTGCGCCTGAGTCGCCGTGCGTTGTGCGGCGTTGGCCGCGTTTTGGGCAGCCTCGGCAGTGGCTTTCACCATGTCGAGTTGCTCCGGAGTGACATGCGCACAGCCGGTCACGAGGATCGCAAAGCCGCTGACGAGCGCCGCTGCCCGCAGAGCAGCCTGGATTTTTGTGGCCATTTGTATAACCCCTGACTTGAGTGACAAACCGCGACCATTATTTCCTAAAGCACTGACTCATGCAATTTCTAAAGCGTAGTGCTTTGTGACTAGTCATCAGGTTCGTTGCGGAAAACGAATGAGGATCTCTCACCGTGTTCGTTTTTGCCGAGCGAATTTCTTCGCGAGCATTGCGCACTTGACCCATTCGTTCTCGGGCTGTATATAGAGTCAGACTGGCTTTATATACAGGTCAAAGAGAATGCGTGATCTTACCCCGAGGCAAAGGCAAATTCTGACCCTGATTCAAAAAGTTATCAGCGACACCGGCATACCGCCGACGCGTGCCGAGATCGCCAAGTTCTTGAAGTTTCGTTCGGTGAACGCCGCGGAGGAGCATTTGCGGGCGCTCGAGCGCAAAGGAGTCCTCGAGCTGTTGCCGGGCACCTCCAGAGGAATTCGGCTCAAGGATTCGTTGCGTGATCAGTTGGGGTTGCCGCTTGTCGGACGAGTAGCGGCGGGCGCGCCGCTTTTGGCGCAAGAGCACATCGAGGCTCGCTATCAAATCGATCCCGATTTGTTCAAGAAGCCGCCGCACTTTCTGCTCAGAGTCCAAGGTATGAGTATGCGCGACGCCGGGATTTGGGACGGCGACTTGGTCGCCGTTCATCGAACGCCGGAGGTGCGCAATCGCCAGATCGTGGTAGCCCGTTTGGAGAACGAGGTCACGGTCAAACGCTACCGGCAAGAAGGACATCGAGTTTGGCTGCTGCCGGAGAATCCCGAGTTCGAGCCGATTCAGGTCGATTTGCGCGAGCAAACATTGACGATCGAAGGCGTCGTGGTCGGCGTGGTCAGAGATTCGATGAAATAATTTCGCCTCGCAGATTCGGCCACATGGAATTCGACGAACTGGGCTTGGGAGGGTTAGCGAGGCACGTTTGGCGAGGCACGGGCGGCCGGTCCACACGCACGGTTCTTTCCTCGGGGTTCCCAGCTCTCGATAGCCGTTTGCCGGGCGGCGGTTGGCCGCGTGGGGCGCTCATCGAGATCTTCGTGAGCCGCTATGGAATCGGCGAGCTCACGGTGTTGATTCCCGCGTTGGCGGCCCTGACACGGCCCGTTTTGGGCGAAGCTCCGAAATGGGTCGCCTGGATCGCTCCCCCGTTCATCCCGTACCCGCCCGCGCTCACGCAACGCGGAGTGCGAATCGAGAGCTTGTTGATGATCCATCCGTCGACGGGAGGCAAAGATCGACTTTGGGCCATCGAGCAAGTCGTGCGTTCCGGCACGAGCAGCGGAGTACTTGCTTGGCTTGCCGAAGCGGACGACGTCGTATTGCGGCGTTTGCAGCTGGCGACCGAGGAACGAGAGTGTTGGACCGTGCTGTTTCGGCCGGCAGAGGCTCTTGAAGCTCGCTCGCCGGCCGCGCTCAGGATTCGCCTTCTTCAATTATCGAAGGGTCAACTATCGAAGAGGCCCTCTTCGGAAGGAGCCTCTTCGGAAGGAGAATGTTCGCCAGGGCAATTCTCGCCAGGGCAATTCTCGGAAGCGCAATTCTCGGAAGGGATTCGGGTCGAGATCTTGAAATGCCGTGGGGGTCGTCCCTCCACGGTCGATCTCACCGAAAACGATTTCACTCGGATCGAGCCCCCAAAGGTGGCCGAGTAGTGGTGCAGGCGCATGCCACGATCTCTGCCATACCTCGATCTTTTTACTCGAGAGACGACGGCGTCGCCGCCTTCGGAGCCCAAGCGCGAGCGCCGCAAGCCGCAGCTGTGGATAGCCCTATGCTTGCCGAATTTGCCGTTCGAATCTCTGGCGAATGCGGCTTCGAACGATCCGGCGGCGGTCGTCGAGCAGCGGCAAGGGCAGGTCAGGGTCGTCGCGGTCAATGCGTACGCGCGTCGTTGCGGGATCGAGCCCGGCAGTAAGTTGAGCGCCGCGCGCGCGCTCGCCGCGTCGCTCGAAGTTTACGAACGGTCGGAGAGTCTCGAGCGTGCGAGCCTCGAGTCTCTGGCGGGCTGGTCGCAAAGCCTCACTCCGACCGTGAGCATCGCCGCTCCCGAAAGCGTGCTTCTCGAAGTGTCGGGAAGCCTGAAGCTCTTTCGCGATCTCGCCGCGATCAAGACGAGGCTTGCGGCAGAAGTGCACCGTCGTCGATTCGCCGCGCGGCTCTGCGCCGCGCCCACGGGAACGGCGGCACTGTGGCTCGCGCGTGCCGCGGCGGCGGACGTGCCCGACATGAGCGAGCTGCCGGGAAAGCTGGGAGCGCTGCCGATCTCGGTCGCGTATTGGCCCGACGCCGTCCAAACGATGTTGCGCGATCTCGGAATCCGCACCCTCGGCGAATGCTTGCGGCTGCCCCGCGACGGGTTCGCGCGCAGGGCGGGAGAGAGTTGCTTACGCGAGCTCGATCTCGCTTTGGGCCGACGCGTCGACCTGCGCCGGGAGCTCGCGGTGCCGGAGCGTTGGCGCGCGATTTGCGATTTGCAAGAAGAGACCGCGGATTGCGCGTTTTTCATGCAAGCGCTCGAGCGCCTGCTCGATCGTTTGACGGCCGATCTGCGCCGACGGCAGGCTCAAGTGCGGACCCTGCGGGTCACGTTCCGACACTTGCGCCGTCCGCCGACCTCGGAAGATTTCGATTTGGCGTGCCCGGCTCACGAGCGCGAGCGCCTCGCGAATCTGCTCCGTGATCGGATCGAGCGAATCGCGCTGCCGGCGCCGGTCATCGCAATCGCTTTGAGCACGGGATCCTTCGAGGCGCTGCGTCTCGACGAAACGGACTTGTTCGTGAAAACGTCGGCCACCACCGCGGCTCGAGCTCTCCTCGAACGCCTGCGCGGCCGTTTCGGCGCGGCATCGATCCACGGTATGGGACTTACGCCCGAGCATCGGCCGGAACGTGCTTGGACGAAGGTCGACTCCTTCGACGGCGCGGCGGGTGCCGGCGAGCCGTCGCGACACGCCCGGCCGCTGTGGTTGCTGCTCGATCCTGTGCCTCTGGCGTCTCCGGAAGCTCGTCGCTATTACGGGGGTAGAGTGCATTTGAGCTCCGGTCCGGAACGCATCGAAAGCGGTTGGTGGGATCAGCAAGACGTCGGCAGGGATTACTACGTCGCGGTGAGCTCGGAAGGGCAACGGCTCTGGGTGTATCGGCATCGAGAGCGCCGCGATTGGCACTTGCACGGTCTGTTCGGTTGAGCCCTCTTCGTTGAACCATGGCGCAACCCAAGCGAACGAACGGCGGCGGCTACGCCGAGCTTCACTGCCTCAGCAATTTCTCGTTCCTGCGCGGCGCTTCGCATCCCGTCGAGCTGGTGACGACGGCGGTCGAGCTCGGCTATGCGGGGCTCGCCTTGACCGACGAGTGCTCGATGGCCGGCGTCGTGCGCGCCCACGGCGCGGCGAAAAAACTTTCATTCAACCTCATGATCGGCAGCGAGATCACCTTCGTCGACGGCTTGAAGGTCGTGGCGCTCGCCGTCGACCGCGAGGCGTACGCCGCGCTCTGCCGCCTGATCACCGCGGGCAGGCGTGCCGCGCCGAAAGGCACGTACGAGCTCAATCGCGACGATCTCGCGCGCTGCCTGCAGAGCTCGGGTTGTCTGCTCCTGTGGCTTCCCCACCAGGCGGATGAAAGCGCTCTGCTCGCGACGGGCGCGTGGCTGAAAGAACGTTTTGCCGAGCGCATTTGGATCGCGGCCGAGCTCTTGAACGACGGCAACGATCGACGTCGGCTCGCCGAGCTCCGCGGCGCCGGCAAGAGTCTCGGCCTGCGTCTCGTCGCGAGCGGCAACGTGCACATGCACCGCCGCGAGCGCCGTAAGCTGCAAGACACGCTGACCGCCATCCGCCTGCAAGCTCCGATCGACAAGCTCGGCTTCGAGCTGCAGCCGAACGCCGAACGGTGCTTGCGGCCGCTGTCAGAGCTCGAGCGCCGCTATCCGCAGGAGCTGCTCGCGGAGACGCTCGCCATCCTCGAGCGCGGCGCGTTTTCTCTCGACGAGCTGCGTTACGAATATCCGCGCGAGCTCGTGCCGAGCGGGGAGACGCCCGCGAGCCATCTCCGCAAGCTCACGGAGCAGGGCGCCCGCTGGCGTTGGCCCGAGGGAGCGCCGCCCAATGCCTGCGCGCTCATCGAGCACGAGCTCGCGCTGATCGCCGACCTGCGTTACGAGGCCTATTTCCTCACCGTGCACGACATCGTGCGCTACGCGCGCGGCGTCGGCATTCTGTGTCAGGGCAGGGGCTCCGCGGCCAACTCCGTGGTGTGTTTTTGTCTCGGGATCACCGAGGTGGATCCGGCCCGCATGCAGATGCTCGTCGAGCGCTTCATATCCAAGGAGCGCAACGAGCCGCCGGACATCGACGTGGACTTCGAGCACGAGCGGCGCGAGGAGGTCATCCAATATATCTATCGAAAATACTCGCGCGAGCGGGCCGCGATCGCGGCCACGGTGATCACCTATCGGCCGAAGAGCGCGATTCGCGACGTCGGCAAGGCGCTCGGTCTCGACGAGCCGCAGGTCACGGCGCTCGCGAGGTCGCTGCAATGGTGGGACGGCAGCGGCATCGTTGCCGAGCGAATCGCCGCCGCGGGCTTCGACGCCGGCAACCCCTTGATCCAAAATTGGCTCGAGCTCACGGAGACGCTGATCGGCTTTCCGCGGCATCTTTCGCAGCACGTTGGCGGCTTCGTGATCGCCGAGCGGCCGCTCGACGAGCTCGTGCCTGTCGAAAACGCCACGATGCCGGAGCGCACGGTCATCCAATGGGACAAAGACGATCTCGAGGAGCTCGGGCTGCTCAAGGTCGACGTCCTGGGGCTCGGGATGCTCTCCGCGATTCGCCGCAGCTTCGATCTCATCGAGCGCTGGGACGGGCGCAAGCTCACGATCGCTACCACGCCGCCCGAGGACCCGGAAGTCTACGAAATGATCTCGCGCGCCGACACGATGGGCGTGTTCCAGATAGAGTCGCGCGCGCAAATGGCGATGCTGCCGCGGCTCAAGCCCAAGAAGTATTTCGATTTGGTCATCGAGGTCGCGCTCGTGCGTCCGGGACCGATTCAAGGCGACATGGTGCATCCGTACCTGCGGCGCCGTAACGGCGAGGAGCCCGTGACCTATCCGAGCGAGGACGTGCGCAAAGTGCTCGAGCGCACGCTGGGCGTGCCGATTTTCCAGGAGCAAGTCATGCAGCTCGCGATCGTGGCGGCCGGGTTCACGGCGGGGGAGGCGGACGCGCTGCGGCGGGCGATGGCTGCATGGCGGCGCAGCGGCGAGCTCGAGCGTTTCGAGCAGCGCTTGATCGTCGGTATGACGCAGAGGAACTACAGCCGCGAGTTCGCGGAACGAATTTTCAGCCAGATCAAAGGATTCGGCGAGTATGGTTTTCCGCTGTCCCATGCCGCGAGCTTCGCGCTGCTCGTCTACGTGTCGGCGTGGCTCAAGCATTACGAGCCCGCCGTCTTTTGCTGCGCCTTGCTCAACAGCCAACCGATGGGCTTCTACGCTCCTCAGCAATTGGTGCGCTCGGCTTGTGAGCACGGCGTGGAGGTGCGGCCGGCCGACATCAACCGCAGCGAGTGGGAATCCACGCTGGAACGCCGCGACGACGGCCGGCCGGCGCTGCGGCTCGGGTTGCATCGCGTCAAAGGCCTCTCGGCGGAAGGCGGCAAGCGCGTCGCGCAGATGCGAACGGAACGGCCGTTCGCCGACGTGGCGGATCTCGCCGCCCGGTCCGGGCTCGGCGGCCGCGACTTGGGCGCGCTCGCCGCGGCCGGCGCGTTGAAGTCGCTCGCGAGCAACCGGCATCAGGCTCGTTGGGACGTGGCGGGCGTCGACGAGCCCACCGAGCTGTTCGGTCGCATGCGGTTCAACGAGGCCGTGCCCATGCTGCGGCGGCCCACGGAGGGGGAGGACATCACGGCCGACTATCGCCATCTGGGCTTGAGCCTCGGCCGGCATCCGCTCGCGCTGTTACGCCGCCGCCTCGACGCGCTGCACGTGCTCGACGCGCGCTCCGTCGCGGCGCTCCCACACGGGGCAAGGGTTCGGAGCGCCGGAGTCGTGATCACGAGGCAGCGGCCGTCGAGCGCGTCCGGCGTCACATTCGTCACATTGGAGGACGAGACCGGTTACTTGAACCTCGTTGTCTGGGAAAGCCTCGCGCAGAGCGCCAGGAGCGCGCTACTAGGCGCCGCATTGCTCGGAGTCGTGGGGAAAGTGCAGAAGGAGGGTGCGGTCTTACACGTGATCGCAGAGCGGCTCTACGATCACAGCGAATTGCTCGGCGATCTCGTCACCCGCTCGCGCGACTTTCATTGATTCGCGGCGTGTCGTTCGCCCACGCCTGTCGCCAGATTGCGACGCCGCGCAAAATCTCGCCGCGTCAAACTTCGTAATCGTCGAAGTCCTCGAGCTCGCGCTTCGAGCGTTTCCGCTCCATGAGGTCCTCCAGACGGCGCTTCGCGGCCTGCTCGCTGCCCGGCCCGTGCACGTCCTGAACCTCGAGCTCGTGAATCAGCTCTTCGACGTTGATCTCGACGGACGCGTCTCCCACGTTGTCCGTGTCGGCGGCTGGCACTTCTTCGGTGACGACGGTCTCTTCGGCCTCCTCCGATTCCTCGGACTCTTCCTCGAGATCCTCTTCGTCTTCCGACTCTTTGAGCTTCATCCTCCCCTCCGTCTGAGTCGGGTGGGCAAATCGCGATGGCCGTTTTATAAACCCAAGCTAGGACCTTGGCAATACCCCCGCGGGCGCGCTGTGAACCGAAGCACAAACGCGAAAAAAAAGCCTGCACGCAATGAGCGCGCCTCAACGCACGAGCTGATTTATCTGGAAAATCGGCAACAAGATCGCCATGACGATCGCGAGCACCATGAGCCCCATGACGATGATCAACAACGGCTCGAGCACGCTCAGCATCGTGGAGAGCAGGCTGTCGATCTCGCTCTCCTGGTGATTGGCCGCGCGCTCGAGCATCTGGTCGAGCTCGCCGCTCGCCTCGCCGCTCGAGATCAAATGGACGCTCATCGGCGGGAACAGCTTGGACTGGCTCAGCGAGCGGCCGATCGCGCCGCCCTCGCGCACGCGGACCGCGGCCTCATCCACCGCAGCGCGCATCGGCAGGTTCGCGATCACCGACGCGCTGATGCGCAGCGCCTCGAGCGCGGGCACGCCGCTCGCCGTCAGGATGCTCAGGGTGCGCGTAAAGCGTCCCGTGTTCACGCCGCGCGTAACCCGGCCGAAGATCGGGGCCTTGAGTAGCCACCAGTGCAGACGGCGCCGAATTGCGTCGACGCGCAGGGCCCGCCGCGCGGCGACCACCGCGAGCACGATTCCGACGATCAGCAGCGGCCACCAATGCAGCAGGAAGTCGGAGAGCGCGATCAGGGCGCGGGTGAGCAGCGGCAGCTGCTGACCCGTGGTGCGGAACACGTCCACGACCTTCGGCACCACGTACACGAGCATCAGCGTGACGATGAGGAGCGCGATGGTCACGAGGACGATAGGGTAGACCATCGCCTGCAGGATCTTCTGCCGCAGGCTGTGCCGGGACTCGGTATAGTCGGCCAGCCGCTCGAGCACGTTGTCGAGCTGCCCCGCCTGCTCGCCGGCGGACACGGTCGCCCGATAGACCACCGGGAAGGCGTGCGGATAGTCCTCGAGGCCCGCGGCAAGCGTATGACCCTCCAGCACTTTGGCGCGAACGCCCAAGATGATGCTCTTGAGCCGCGCCTTCTCCGTATGCTCGCTGACCGCTAGCAGCGCCTCCTCGAGCGGGAGCCCGGCGCGTACCAGAGTGGCGAGCTGGCGCGTCAAGAGCGCAAGGTCGAGGCCTGAGATGCCGCGGCGCACCGTGAATTGCCGGCGTGCGGTACGCTCGTGCGCTTCCACCTCGCCGACGTCGACCGGCAGGAGCTGCCGCTCGCGAAGCAACTGGCGCACGTGCCGCGGAGTGTCGCCTTCGAGAACCCCGCGGTGCTCCTTGCCGCCCGCGTCGACGGCGACGTACTGATAGGCGCCCATCAGTCGCTCCGCGTGACCCGGAGGACCTCCTCGAGCGTCGTGGCGCCGGCGAGGATCCTGCGGACGCCGTCATCGCGAATGCTGGGCGTGAGCGTGCGCGCGTAGCGCTCGAGCTCGTGCTCGGCGGCGCCGTCATGGATCATCGTGCGCATCGTGTTGTCGACCTTCACGAGCTCGTAGATGCCCGTGCGGCCTGTATAGCCGAGATCGTCCGGCGGTGCGCGGTACAGCGTCGGCAGCTCCGCGCCGGGGTCGAGGTTCAACAGGCGGGCCTCGTACTCGGTCGCGCGGTACGGGATACGGGTCGCCGGGTCGAGCACGCGCACGAGCCGCTGCGCCAGCACGCCGATCAAGCTCGACGACAGCAGGAATGGCTCGACCCCCATGTCCCGGAGCCGCGTGACCGCGCCGACCGCGGTGTTCGTGTGCAGCGTCGACAGCACGAGGTGGCCCGTCAGGCTCGCCTGCACGGCGATCTCGGCCGTCTCGAGGTCGCGGATCTCGCCGACCATCACGACGTCCGGGTCTTGGCGCAGGATCGCGCGCAGCCCGCGCGCGAAGGTCATCTCCACTTTCGTGTTCACTTGAGTCTGGCCGATGCCGTCGATGTGGTATTCGATCGGATCCTCGACCGTGAGGATGTTCTGGCTCAAGTCGTTGATGCGCTCGAGGGCCGCGTACAACGTGGTGGTCTTGCCGGAGCCGGTGGGACCGGTCACGAGCAGGATCCCGTGCGGGCGATGCACGAGCTCGTCCATCGCGGTCTGGTCCCTGTCCGACATCCCGAGGTGCGAGAGCGTCAAGCGCCCCGCCTGCTTGTCGAGCAAGCGCAGCACCACGCGCTCGCCGTGGCCCGACGGAATCGTCGACACGCGGACGTCGACGGCGCGGCCCGCGATCCTGAGCGAGATACGGCCGTCCTGCGGCAAACGCTTCTCGGCGATGTCGAGCTTCGACATGACCTTGATGCGCGACACGACGATCGGCGCGACGGCGCGCTTCGATTGCAGCACCTCGCGCAGGATACCGTCGATCCGGAACCGCACCGTCATGCGGTTCTCGAACGGCTCGATATGGATATCGGAGGCGTTGTCCTTGACGGCTTGTGTCAACAGCGCGTTGATCAAGCGGATGATCGGGGCCTCGTCGTCGCTGTCGATGAGGTCGGACGGCTCGGGCAGTTGCTGGGCGACGAGGAGCAGGTTGTCCTCGTCGTCGAGGCCTTCGACCATCGTCATCGCGGCGCCGCTCTCGTAGGCCGCCTGGATGCGGGCGTCGAAGGACTGCGGGTCGACCTCGGCGAAGGTCACGGGCCGGCCGGCGTAGCGTCGCACCTCGGCCAGGCTGAGCGGCGAGGCGCCCGTGCGGTAGATCGCGTGCACGACGCCGTCGCGGAGCTCTTGGATCAGCACGCCATGGCGTTTCGCGAAGGCGAACGGCAGATGGCGGATCTGCTCGCCGCCCGCGGCGGCCGCGCCCTCTTGGGCGGGCTCGCTATCGAGGTTGGCCGCCATCGGGCTTGGTTGTGGTCTGGGTGGAGGTGTCGGACGGGCTCACGGCGGGCGCCGGCCCGGTGGCTTCGGGCTCCGGCGGACCCTCGGGGAACGGCGGTAGCTGCGGCTGCGGCTCTGTGCGCATCAGACCGACCGGCTTGCTGGCCATCTGCCGCTGGATCTCCGTGACGAGCTGGTACTTGCTGTTCGTCTGGAAACGCGCGTCCTGTCGATTCCGCAGGATCGTCGGCCGGATGAACACCATCAGATTGGACTTGTCGTGGTCCGTCTTGCGCGCCCTGAACAGCCAGCCCAAGCCCGGAATTCGGCCGAGGCCCGGCACTCGCTGCTCGTTCTGCCGCAGCTGATCGTCGCTCAGCCCGCCGAGGACCAGGATGTCGCCGTCGTCGACGAACACCGCCGTTGTGATCGTGCGCTTGTTGGTCACGAGGTCGACGGCGCCCGAGGCGCTGCCGCTGATGCTCGACGTCTCCTGCTCGATGACGAGCTTCACGCCGTTGCCTTCGTTGATCTGCGGCTTGATCTTCAACCTCGTGCCGACTTCCTCACGCTGGATCGTGGTGAACGGGTTCACCGTGTTGTTGTTTCCGCCGCCGCCGCCGTTGGCGCCGCCGTTCGTGTACTGGCCGCTGATGAACGGCACCTCTTGGCCGACCTTGATCTCGGCCTCCTCATTGTCGAGCGTCACGATCGTCGGCGTCGAGACGATGTTCGTGTCGGCATCGCCGCGCAGGGCCGAGATGATGGCGGCCCAGCTCGTGCCGCCGTCACGGATGTGGCCTAGCCCGAGGGTGAGCCCGTCGGCGATCAGGTTGGGGCTCGGCGAGGTGCCGGACGACGCGGTGCCGAGCTGGACGATGCCCCCGGTGGTGCTGCTGAAGTTCGTGAGGCCGACGGCGCGATCGTTGTCGGCGCCGTTGACGGCCCAGGTCACGCCGAGCTCGGCGGCCTTCTTCTGGGTGAGCTCGACGATGATCGCGTCCACCTGCACTTGATAGCGCTGGATGTCGATCTGCCTGATCACGGCGAGCATATCCTGGCGGACCCGCTCGGGCGCGTTGATGATCAGTGCATTCGTCCCCGGGTCGGCCCAGATCGTAACGGGCCCTTTGCCGGGCACCGCCGCGGCGCCTTCGCCGCCCGGAGCCGCGGGCGCCGCTCCTCCGCCTCCGCCGCCGCCTCCGCCGAATTGCGCCTGGAGCTTGGTGGCGAGGTCCTCGGCGTCCGCGTAGTTCAGGTACATCACGAGCGTGTCGCCGCCTTGCGCCGACGGCGTGTCGAGATGGGCGATCAACGCGCGGTACTGCAGGCGTGTGGGCCCGGCGCCGCTCAACAGCACGCTGTTCGTGCGGGTGTCGGCGATGGCCTGAATCGGCGGCGTGCCGCCGGCGGCCTGCGCGGCCTGGTTCAGCTGCCCCAAGGTACGCACGACCTCGTCGGCCGCCGCGTTCTCGAGCGGGATCACCTCGATGTCGGTGGTTCCGACCGTGTCGAGGCGGCGGATGATGCTGATGATTCGGTTCAAGTTGTTCGCGCGGTCGGCGATGAGCAGCGCGTTTGCGGCGGGAACGGCGGCGAGGTGTGCCGACTGCGGCAGCAGAGGCCGCAGCACCGGCACGAGCTGGGTCGCGCCGACGTTGTTGAGAACGATCGCCTGCGTGATGAAGTCCGCGCCTTGACCGGTGCGGGCGTTCGCGTCCGGCACGACTTCGATCGCGCCGCCGGACTCGAGCGGCACGAAGCCGTGGACCTCGAGCATCGCCACGAACAGCTGGTAGAACGCGTCGGCCGACAACGGTCCGTTCGAGAACACCGTGACCTGGGCGCGGACGCGCGGGTCGAGGATGATCGTCTTGCCGGTGATTTGCGAGACCTGGTCGACGATCGCGCGGATGTCGGCGTCGCGATAATTCGCCGTGTATTGGACGCCCGCCTGCGGCTGGGCTTGCGCGAGGCCCGAGACGGCGAGGGCGAGCCCGAGGAACGCAGCCAGGTGGATCGTAGTGGGTGTGCGCGGTCTCGGCGCGACCGCGCGTGGCGCCGCCGGCGGCGTCACTCGCGGCCCTCGCGGAGGTTTTGCAGTTGACTCGTGTCGATCACGATCACTTGCGGGGAGCCGTCGCGGAGCACCGTCACGTTCGCCATGGTCGCCTCGCCGAGCGATTCGAAGACCTGCAGCCCCTTGCCGGGGTCATCGAGCACCGTGCCGTTGATGTCGGTGACGACGTCGCCTGCTTTGAGACCGAGCGCCTCGAAGGTTTCCTTGTCGCGCCCGGGATTGACGCGAAACCCGACCACTTGGCCGCCGTCGATCGCCGGTGCGAGGCGGATGATGTCGGTGAGCTTGGTCGCATTTTGGCTGATGACCTGACGCAGCGTGTCGTTCTGGGCGGGCGCGGCCGCCGGCGGTAGAAACGACGCGCCCGCGCGGGTCGCGGGGGAGCCCGCCGGGCCGGTTCCTTGCTGCTTCGGCAGTCGGAGCGTCTCGAGCCGGTCACCGCGGTTGAGCAGCACGCGGTCGGCGTAGACGGAGTTGAGCGTCGTGCCGTTCGCGTTCTCGATCTCTTGCCCCACCTGATACGTGCGATCCTCGCCACTATTGCTCGAGATGATCACCGTTCCGCGGCCTTCGCTGTCGAACGCCAAGATGCCTTTCAACGTGACGCTCAACGTGGTGTCGGGAGCGTCGACGACGGCCGGTTGGATGACCGCCGTCGAGGACTGCTTCGGCGCCTCGCCGAACAGATGCGAGCTTGAAAGCGCGCCGTAATCCCCCAATGCTTGGTTGGCAGGCGCCGAGCTTGGCGGCGCGGGCACGACGATCATCGCGCCGCTCGATCCCGGCACGAGAGCCCAAGTGAGCCCCGCGACCTGGTAGGCGATTGCGATGACCAAAACGGCCGTGATGCCCGGCGGGAGGTAGCGGTTGGCGACGCCGAGCCACTGCTCGGGCGGTTGCGCTCTCCACTGAGCGAGGAGTTTCGCGACATCCATACTTGATGTTCGACTCCGGCCGGAGTGGATTTGACTAACCATCATAGGTCAGCTCCGATGTGGGTAACAAGTGACTGAATTCACGGACACTGTATGTTTTCAGAGACGGAACGCGAACGCGTTCCGCATGCTGGTTCAAGCTCCCCGATTCTCTTTGAATCGCCCCTCGACTTGCGCCTTTAAATTGACCCGTAATGGTCGATAGAATTCCCTAGGAGATGACCGACCGGTTCAAAGTTGGCAGGGATGACGATCACGGCCTCGTGACGGAAGAGGCCAAGCCACGCCTAAAGCGCCCACCCCTGTACCGAGTGATTCTACTTAATGACGATTACACTCCGATGGAGTTCGTGGTCCAAGTGCTCGAGAAGGTGTTTTCGCTCGACCGGACGACCGCGACGCGGATCATGCTCGAGGTCCACACCAAGGGAAAAGGAGTCTGCGGCGTCTATACCTATGAGATTGCCGAGACGAAAGTCGCGCAGGTCACGGGCTTGGCCCAGCAGCACCAACATCCGCTGCTCTGTACCATGGAAGAAACCTGATGCTATCCAGTGAGCTCGAATATTGTCTAAACGATGCTTTTCAGCGCGCGCGTGAAGAGCGTCACGAATTCATCACCGTCGAGCACCTGCTGCTCGCGCTGCTCGACACGCCCCAGGTGGTCGAGGTGCTGCGCGCGTGCGGCACGGACCTCCCGAGGCTGCGCCGCGAGCTCAAGGACTTCATAGACGACTCCACGCCGCGGCTGCGCGGCGAGGACGACGCCGAGGTGCAGCCGACGCTGGGTTTCCAGCGCGTGCTGCAGCGCGCGGTGTTCCACGTGCAGTCGAGCGGCCGAAAAGAGGTCACTCCGGTCAACGTGCTCGTCGCGATCTTCGGCGAGAAGCAGTCGCAGGCGGTGTACTTGCTCGGGCTGCAGGACGTCGCCCGGCTCGACGTCGTGAATTTCGTCTCGCACGGCGTGCCCAAGATCCAAGACGCGAAGGCCGAGGGCGACGAGGCGGCCGTCGAAGGCGAGCGCGGCGGCGAGAGCCCGCTCGAGCGGTTCACCACGAATCTGAACGCGCTCGCCGAGGCGGGCAAGATCGATCCTCTGATCGGCCGGCAGCTCGAGATCGAGCGCACCGTGCAGATCCTCTGCCGCCGCCGCAAGAACAACCCGCTGTATGTCGGCGAGGCTGGTGTCGGCAAGACGGCGCTCGCCGAAGGGCTCGCGCGCCTCATCGTCGAAGGCAAGGTGCCCGACATTCTTCGGCAGTGCACGATCTACGCGCTCGACATGGGCTCGTTGATCGCGGGCACCAAGTACCGCGGCGATTTCGAGAAGCGGTTGAAGGGCGTCGTCGCCGGTCTCAAGAAGCAGCCGGGTGCGATCCTGTTCATCGACGAGATTCACACCGTCATCGGGGCGGGAGCGGCGTCGGGCGGCGTGATGGACGCGTCCAACCTCATCAAGCCGGTGCTCGCGAGCGGCGAGCTGCGCTGCATCGGTTCCACCACCTACACCGAGTTTCGCGGCATCTTCGAGAAGGATCACGCGCTCGCTCGGCGGTTCCAGAAGATCGACGTCGTCGAACCCTCGGTGCAGGAGACGATCGAGATCCTGCGCGGGCTCAAGAGCCGATTCGAGGAGCATCACGGGATCACGTACACGGACGAGGCGCTGCGGGTCGCCGTCGAGCTTTCCGCCAAGCACATCAACGATCGTCATTTGCCCGACAAGGCGATCGACGTCATCGACGAGGCCGGCGCGTTTTGCCGGCTGCAGCCGGAGGCCACGCGCCAGAAGGTCGTCGATGTCGAGCTCGTGCAGAACATCGTCGCGAAGATTGCGCGGATCCCGCCGAAGAACGTGTCGGCGTCGGATCGCGACGTGCTGAAGCATATCGAGCGCGATCTCAAGCTCGTGATCTTCGGCCAGGATCGCGCGATCGGCGCGCTCGCGTCCGCCATCAAGATGGCGCGCTCGGGTTTGGGCGACGAGCGCCGGCCCGTCGGCTCGTTCCTGTTCTCCGGGCCCACGGGCGTCGGCAAGACCGAGGTCACGCGCCAGCTCGCGCTCACGATGGGCGTCGAGCTCATCCGTTTCGACATGTCGGAGTACATGGAACGGCACACGGTGTCGCGGCTGATCGGCGCGCCGCCAGGCTACGTGGGCTTTGATCAGGGCGGCTTGCTCACCGAGGCGATCACGAAGCACCCGCATTGCGTGCTGCTGTTCGACGAGATCGAGAAGGCGCACCCGGAAGTGTTCAACCTGCTCCTCCAGGTCATGGATCACGGCACGCTCACCGACAACAACGGCCGCAAGGCCGACTTCCGCAACGTGGTGATCATCATGACCACCAACGCCGGCGCGTTCGAGATGAGCAAGGGCTCGATCGGCTTCGGCGGCG
>DASQOL010000189.1:0-5432 GCA_035644475.1 Gammaproteobacteria bacterium
ACAGCCTTGCGCACGCCGCCCGCCATTCGAAGGTCCATGAGCACGACGGGGTTCGGCGAGTCGTAGTCCCAGATGTCGTGATGGACCTGCTGGAAGTGCCAGCGGTATTTCCCGGTCTTCGCTTCGATCGCGACGATCGACGCGGTGAACAGGTTGTCGCCCTTGCGCACGCCGCCCGTGAAGTCCGGACCCGCGTTACCCGTGGAGAAATACAGGAGCCCGAGCTCGGGGTCGACGGCCGGCGTCTGCCACACCGAGCCGCCGCCGTATTTCCACACGTCGCTGTCCCGCGGCCAGGTCTCGTGGCCCGGCTCGCCGGGGCCGGGGATCGTGTAGAACGTCCAGAGCAGGCGCCCGCTCTTCGCGTCGAAAGCCTTGACGCGACCGCGCGTGCCGCGGTCCGCGCCCGCGAAGCCCGTGATCACCATGCCGTCGTAGTAGAGCGGCGCCGACGTGATGTCGAAGTTCTCCTCCCAGCGCTCGGCTTGCACGTCCCAGGCGACCTTACCGGTGGCGCGGTCGAGCGCGATGAGCCGCGCGTCGAGCCGCCCCACGAACACCTTGTCGGCACTCACCGCGACGCCGCGGCTCGTCCAGCCGCAGCACACCGATGTGAGGTTCGGATCGAGATGCGCTTCGTACTGCCAGAGGATCTCGCCGCTGTCGATCGAGATCGCGAACACGTCGTCGGCGCCGGTGATCACGTAGGCGACGCCGTCGTAGACGATAGGCTGCGCTTCGCCCGAATACTGCTGTCCCAACCCCGAGCCGCTCAAATGTGTGCGCCAGACGCCCTTCAAGCCCGCGACGTTGGTGCGATTCAGCTGCGCGAGCGGCGAGTAGCGTTGGTTGTAGACGTTGCCGCCGTTGGTGGGCCATCCCGCACTCGGCGGCGCCACCAGCGCCGTGCCGGCGAAGTCGCGCGCGGACGGGTTGTGCTGGGCGAGGCACGGCGCGGCGCCGACTGCGGCGAGCGCGAGCACCGGCAAGCGCACGAGCGAAGATCGATTCATGGTCCCCCCGGAGAATCGCGTCGGCGACCGGTAGTGTAACCAGCGCGCACGCCGCGTGCTCGCGGTGGGGACCTACTCGAGACGCAGCGCCGTCATCGGGTCGAGACGCGCCGCGCGGCGCGCCGGGAAATAGGCGGCGGCGAGCGCCGCCGCGCCGAGCAGCACGACCGCTCCGGCGAGCACGACCGGGTCGGTGGGGCGCAGGCCGAACAACATCGACTCGACGTAGCGCGACGCCGCCCATGCGCCCGGCAGCCCGACCGCGAATCCCGCGAGCAGCAGCTTGAGCACCGACTTGCCCGCAAGCCACAGAACGCTCGACTCGCGAGCGCCGAGCGCGATGCGGATCCCGATCTCGCGCGTTTGCCGCGCCATTCGATACGCGAGCAGGCCGTAGATCCCAATGCCCGCGAGCAGCAACCCAAGCGCGCCGAACGCCCCGGCGAGGCTCGCCATCAGCCGCTCCTGCACGAGGGCGCGGTCGACCTGGTCGCTGAGCGCGTGCACCTCCACCGGCGCATTCGGCAGACTCTCGCGCAACTCCGCGCGCAGAGCAGCGGCCGCGGCGCTCGGCGAGCCCAAGACGCGCGCTTCGAGCGTGGTGTTCGCGATGAAGCCGCCGGTAAGCGCCCGCTGCGCGTACGACACGTACACCGTCGGCCGCGCCGGCACGCGCAGACTGCCGGCGGCGGTATCTTCGACGACGCCGACGATCTCGAGCGTGCTCGCGGGGCGAGTCACGCCCGCGGTCACACTCTCGCCGAGCGGAACGCGGTTTCCGAAGTATGCTTTGGCAAACGCCTCGTTCACGATCGCGACGCTTGGACTGCCGACCTCGCTCGGCGCGATGTCGCGTCCGGCGACGAGCCGCGTCCCGAGCGTCGCGAAGAACTCCGGCATCACGGCCACGAACAGCGCGGTATCTCTTTGCGGTAGCGGCTGTCCCGCCGGCACAGCCGCCTCGGACCACGCCGATCCCGACAGCGGCACGTTGCTCGACAGGCTCGCCGACGCGACGCCCGGGATCGCGCGCACTCGCGCGAGCAGATCCTCGTAGAACGCGAGCAGCGCGGCGCCCGACACTCCTTCCCTGCGCGCGTCGACGTCCGCGAGCAGCACGCCACCCGCCTCGAACCCCGAGTCGACGCCGCGGAGATTGCGCAACGTTTGCGTGAACAGGCCGGCGCCGACGAGCAGCAGCAGCGACAACGCAATCTGCGCGCACGCCAGCGCCGACAGCAACGCCGTGCGCGACCGCGGCGGCCGCAGATCGCTCTTGAGCGCGCGCGCCGGCGAGCCCGCCGACGCGGTGACCGCCGGCGCCACGCCGAACACCATCGCGGTGGCAACCGCGACGGCGATCGTGAACGCGAGCACGTGCGAGCTCGGCGTCGCGTCGAGATCGGATCTGAATGGACCCGTGGCGAACACGTCGAGCAGCAGACGCGAAGCCACGACCGCAAGCCCGATCCCGAGCGACGCGCCGATCAGCGACAGCAGCGCGCTCTCGGTGAGGAGCTGCCGGAAGACGCGTGCGCGCCCGGCGCCGACGGCGAGCCGTACCGAGATCTCCCGCTCGCGAGCCATGGCGCGCGCGAGCAGCAGGTTCGCGACGTTGGCGCACGCGATCAGGAGCACGAGCGTGACGACGGCCATGAGCACGAACAGCGGCCTACTGAACAAATTGCGCAGCGGCGAATAGCCCGTTCCGCCGGGAACGAGTCGGATGCGGGCCTCGATCATTTGTTGCCGTTCCTCCGCCGGCCAATTGGGGCTCAGCACGCGCTCGGCGAGCTGCGGCCAAACCGCTGTCAAACGCTGCTCCGCAAGCCCCACCGACACTCCAGCGCCGGGCCGCGCGATCCCGCGAAGCCAGGTGTTGCCGGGACCGAGCAGGCCGGCGCTGGTCGGCTCGAGCTCCGGCAACGCGGCGACGGCCGCGGTAATGTCCGCGACGGCGCCGACCGTCACACCCGAAAAACCGGGCTGGCTCACGCCGACGATCGGCACGGCGATACCGTTGAGCAGAATCGTTTGGCCCACGGCCGCCGGGTCGCCGGCGTACTCGCGCTGCCAGAATGTGTAGCCGAGCACGGCGGCCGGCGGCGCGCCCGGCTTGTCGTCGTCGGGCCCGAGGAGCCGGCCGGCGACCGGACGGACGCCGAGCGTCTCGTAATACTGACCCGTGACCAGCGCACCGTCGACGCGCCGCAGCGCTCCCGGCAACCCGACGTTGAACCCGGATCTCGTGAATCCCGCGAAGCCAGCGAAGACGTCGCCCTGGTCCGCTAGAGCGCCCACCATCGCATACGAAAGGCTATCGGGCGGCCGCGGCCTGCCGGCCTCGCCGATCTCGATCCGCACGAGCTCCTGCGGCTCGCGCACCGGCAACGACCGCAGCAGCAGCGCGTCGATCAACGTGAAGATCGCAGTGGTCGCGCCGATGCCGAGCGTCAGGGCCAGCACCGCGGTCACGCTGAACACGGGCTGTTGAAGCATCGTGCGCAGCGCGTAACGGACGTCGCGCCAGGTTTGCTCGAGCCAGATCGCCGCCGACATGGTTCACCGCCCCGCTCCGGATTTCCCGAGGGACTCGAGCAACAACCGTGCCACGCGTTGGGCCCCGCGGCGCGCCATGCCCGGCGTGGCTTCGCCCGAGGACCGGGCCGGCGGGGCCGTCCCGAAATCGCGCCGGCGGTCCCGGGTGCGGGAGGCTCGGCGCAGCCGGATAAAGGCAACCGCAGGGTTGCGCTTAGCGATCAGGTCGTGCTATAAAACACGCAACCAGGAGGTTGCATATGAACACCGATCGCATCGAGAAAAGCATCGTGTTGCGCGCCCCGCTCGACCGCGTGTGGAACGCGGTGAGCGACGCGAAGCAGTTCGGCAGCTGGTTCGGCGTGGCGTTCGACGGGCCGTTCAAGGAAAACACCCGGCTCACCGGCAAGATCGTCCCTACCACCGCCGATCCCGAAGTGGCGAAGCTGCAGGAGCCCCATCGGGGCAAGCCCTTCGATTTCACCGTCGAGCGCATCGAGCCGCCGCGGCGCATCTCGTTCCGCTGGCATCCCTTTGCCATCGAGCCCGGCGTCGATTACTCGCGCGAGCCCATGACGTCGATCGTCTTCGATCTGAAGGCAGTGCCGGAAGGCGTGTTGCTCACGATTTCGGAGTCGGGCTTCGATGGCATTCCGGTCGCGCGCCGGGCCGAGGCGTTCAAGGCCAACGAGGGCGGCTGGGAGCACCAAACGCAGCTCATCAAGAAATATCTGGAACAAAGAGCGGCGCAAGACCGCCGCTAAACGGAGAACGCATGTCACCCAGACGTTCCGCGGCTGCGAGCCTTGCAGAGGCCGCGCCGCTGTTCGCCGCGCTCGGCGACGAAACGCGTTTGCGAATCGTCGCCCAGCTGTCCACGCAAGGTCCGCAGTCCATCGTACGACTCACGGAAAGCACCGACGTCTCGCGCCAAGCCATCGCGAAGCATCTCTACGTGCTCGAAGAAGTGCGGCTCGCACGCGGTATCCGCACGGGACGTGAAAGCATCTGGGAGCTTCAGCCCGCCCGGCTCGAGGAGGTGCGCGGCTACCTCGATGAGATCTCCGCGCAGTGGGACAGCGCACTGGAACGCTTGCGCGCGCTCGTGGAGAAGTAGACGGCTACGCACAGCCTCAGCGCAGCCAGCCCTTCACGATGAAGAAGTACAGCCCGAGCACCATCGCGAACAGCACGGCGAACGCGATCTGCGGCAGCGTGACGGGCCACGGGTTGTCGATCAAGTTCATGCCGAGCAGCCCGCCGACCACCGCGGGAATCAGGCCGAGCGCGCTGATCACGGCGAGCACGCGCATCACGCGGTTCATCCCGAACGACACCACGTTCAAGTGCAGGTCGATGATCGACAGCACTTCCTCGCGAATGTTTGCCAACGTGTCGTAGAGATAGTCGACGTCGCTCTTGAAGCGCTGTATCCGTGCCAGCGCCGCCGGCGGCAGCTCAACGAAGTCGCGGCGGCCGTTACCCAATTCCGCGGCGATGCCCTTGAGTCGCCACAGGTCCGCTTGCGCGGCGGACAGCTGTTTCTTGAGGCGAAACGTGAGCTCGAAGAACGCAGGCCGGCTCTCCTCGATGGGCACCTCCTCGAGCTCGCGCAAGCGCTGCTCGCAGCGGCCGGCGAGCTGCTCGTTGCCGCGGATCACGCGATTGAGCACCACCGCGATCATCCGCGAGACGAACGGCAGCCCGTCGCCGGCGCCGGGCACGGGTGCGAATCGCTCGACACCGTGCAGGTTGCGGCGCGACAGCGACAAGAGGCCGGCGCCGACCGGCAGCAGGAGCATCGCGTAGCGGTCCAAGTGGCCGACCTCGTCGACGTCGGGCACCCAGACGAACAGGCCGGTGATCTTGTCCGACTCGGCC